>CAVOEV010000094.1:0-15756 GCA_963694825.1 Planctomycetota bacterium | reverse complement strand
ACCGCACGGTTGGCAAAGGCGCGGTCATTTCGGCCATGGGTCATTTGTTCGTATTGGGTGAGAAGGGTGAGATGGCGTTGGTGAAGGCGACATCCGAGTCCTACACCGAGAAGGGTCGCTTCCAGGCCCTGGCCAGCAAGCGAGCCTGGACGCCTCCGGCCTTGGCCCGAGGCCGACTGTACGTCAGGGATCTCGAGCGGATCACCTGCATCGACGTCAGCAAGTGAAGGCTGGCGAACAGTCCAGCCCGGCTGCGGCGTGAGTTGGACAGGTCCGGCGTCTGGCAGACTCGGCTATGCCCTGAACCGGTTGCTATCCGGCGGTGGTTGCTATCCGGCGGTGGTTGCTATCCGGCGGTGGTTGCTATCCGGCGGTGGTTGCTATCCGGCGGTGGGTGTGGGCAGGTTGATGACGAGTGTGCCGTGGTGACGTTTGATGTCATAGGTCTTGC
Source organism: Planctomycetota bacterium (assembly GCA_963694825.1). Taxonomy (GTDB): domain Bacteria; phylum Planctomycetota; class Planctomycetia; order Planctomycetales; family Planctomycetaceae; genus UBA8437. Next base: position 15,305 of record CAVOEV010000094.1, on the reverse strand, counting down.
CGTCCTGAGTCCCACTTTTGTCGGGTTCATCGAGGTTGGTTTTCAGAGTGTACCGACCGGCCTTGGCGACGGGGAACGAGGCGAGGCCATTGGAGTCGGTTTTGAGGTTGGCCGTGTAGCCACCGGCTCCGCGGATGGCGACCGGCCGTCCGGCCAGCGGTTTGCCGTGCCAGAGCACCTGGAACTTGAAGGAGGCTTCGGTCGATTGCGGCACGATTTCCAGGTCAAGTTGAGGTGCACGAGCGAGTCGTTTGAGGCTATCGGCGTCGGTGAACTCGATGTGTCGTGCGTAGTAGTGCAGCAGCACGTCGGTTTTGCCGTAGCGATAGACGCCCCACATGGCGAACGAGTCGATACTGCGTGGTCCTCTGGTGGGCAGGCTGGCGCTGAGCCATCTTTTGCCCGGCTTCTTGGCCACGACGAGCTTCAGCGTTTTCGGCTTCTTGGCGGTGCGGATCCAGGTCTTGCCGCGTTTGATGAACGGATCGAGGTACTGTCCGTCTCCGGGTCCGGGCCCGCCTTCGAAGTAGATGTTCGTCGTACCATTTTTACCGGTCTTGGCATCGACGGTGACCCAGAGATAGTGGGCCATGGTTGTCGAAGTGCAGGCGGCGGCGACCAGCAGTGCGGGGATCAGTCGAGAGAGGCAACGGCGGGTCATGGTGAGTCTCGGGTGACAGGAGGAATCAGGCAGGATTATGCGGTTGTGTTTTGACCGATGGCAAGTGGCCGGGCAATGCGGGGTGGTTTCTTGAGTCGGTGTGCCTTGGTAAGCTGACCGGGTTCAGGAGTGGGTTGCTCGGCTGGTTCATTTTCGTGTTCATCGATTCGGTGAGAGTCTTCGTTTTGAGGTGTTTGGCATGTGGCAATGGCGAAGCGGTTCTGGCGGGATGCTATTGCTGGGGTTGGCTGCGGCGATCGCTATTGTGTCGGGTTGCAGTGATGATGCGGCTCCGGCCCCGACTCCGGTGGCCGGTGGCGGGAGAGTGGTGAGTCCAGAGCCGGGTCCTCCACCGGTGATTGACGAGCCGGGTCTTCCACCGGTCGCGGTGGATCCACCGCCACCCGACCCGGTCACGATTCCTGAGCCAGTTTCAGAACCGGTTCGCCCGTCAGTCCCTGCGGGGAAGGCCATCGAGGTTGTAACGCGTGCGGGTCGCAAGCGAGCGGTGGTGGCGGCGGGTGTGGAGTTGGATTCGAAGTTGTTCTCGAAGTTGGGGTTGGCGGGCGGATTGCACGAGATCGATCTGGTTGCCACCGGGTCTTCGTTGTTGAGGGTGGTGCCGGTGATCCGTCGTTTTCCCGAGTTGACGGTCGATTTTCCGTCCGGCCGTTGGATTCCCGGCCGGGTGACATTGAACGAGCGGGCCACGGTGGCTGACATTCGGGCGGTGTCAACGATGCGAGAGGTGCGTGGTCTGGACCTGTCGTCCTGTCGGTTGGTCGACAGCGAGTTGACTGATTTGTCGCGGATGATCGGCCTGGAGTCTCTGTTTCTGCCTCCCACCACGACCGACGGTATTTCGGCTGCCCTGGTCGGCATGCGGTCCTTGAAGTCCCTGTCACTCGAGGCGACCGCAGTGACATCAGCGGGCCTGGCCACTTTGCCCAGGAGTCTTGAAGAGTTGAACCTTTCGAGCACTTCGATCGACGACGAGGCGGTCGAGCAGTTGCGTCGTCTGCCGGGTCTGAAGCGGTTGTGGTTGGACGAGACATCGGTGGGCGACAAGTCGTTGGGGGTGGTATCGAGTCGAACGACGATCGAGGTGTTGGGATTGACGGGCACATTGATCACATCCGACGGACTGAAGCAACTGGCCGGTCTCGTGAAGCTCAGATCGCTTTACCTGGGCGAGACGTCGATCGACGACACGTCGTTGGGCGTGCTGATGTTGATGAAGCAGTTGAAGGTCCTGGACGTGACGGAGACGGGTCTGAGTGTTTCTGGCCGGCAGGCATTGGTCGAGTCGTTGCGAACGGCTGAGGTGCGGATCGACCTGGACGCATTGGTGCAGGCGATCGAGGACGCCGGCGGTCGGATCGAAAAGGCCTTGCCTCGCATCGCGCGGGTGACTCGAAACCAGGATGGCCAGGTGGAGTCTCTGAACGTGTTCGCTGCGAACTTCAGCGACATTGGCATGTCGATGTTGCGACGATTCCCATCATTGAAGCGGTTGAGTGTCGAGGGGACCTTGGTGACTGATGTGGGGCTGAAGCATCTCTCGTCGATGACTCAGCTTGAGGAATTGTGGTTGTCGAGGACATCGATCAGCGACCCGGGCCTGGCGGAATTGCGTCCGTTGCGTTCTTTGCGTCAGTTGCATCTGTCGGGGACGCGGACGACGGTGTCGGGTGCGTTGTCGTTGTGGTCGGCGATGCCTGGCGTGGTGATGAGTTTTCCGGGTGGTCGATTGTCACCGGGCGAGTTGTCGTTGAATCGTCGTGCCGGTCCGTTGGAGTTGATTCCCCTGGAGGGGCTCAGGGGATTGAGGCAGCTTCATCTGGAGGGTGTGCGGCCTGGGGATTCGGGTCTTGAGTACATTGCGAGTCTGGTCGAGTTGGAGGAATTGAGTTTGCCTCGGGCGGGGATCCACGGACCGGGGCTGGTTCACCTGCACAACATGGGTGGTCTGCGTGTCCTGGACCTGACCGGCAATCCACTCGACACGGTCACCGCCGCCCATGTCGCCGCCTGGGTGGAGCTTCGCGAGTTGACTCTGGATCACACGAACATCAAGACACTGGCCCCATTTGCCACATCGGGTCGGTCGGGTCTGAAGCGGTTGAGCGTGGCGGGGACATCGGTTGACGACGAGCAGTTGGCCTTGTTGCCGAGGTTTTCGAATCTGGAGTTGCTGGATTTGACCGGCTGCGCGAGGATCAGCGACCGTGGCGTCGCGGCTCATCTCCCCGGTTTGCCTCGGCTCGAGGCCCTGGCACTGGGTGGTACGAGTGTAAGTGATGCGGGGGTGGGCCGGTTGTCGATGTGCCGGATGTTGCGAGTCTTGCGACTGTCGGACACGTCGGTCACATCCGAGGGCCTGTTGCCGTTGTCCGGGTTGGCTCAATTGACGCGTCTGGACCTGTCTGGTTGTGCGGTGGACCCGGCGATGTTGTCGGCCGTTTCGCGTTTCGGTCGACTCGAACGGCTCGACCTTCGCCGCACGAGTTTATCGGCAGAGGAGGTTGCGGAGTGGCGTGAGGGGCATGCCGACTGCGAGGTGATTCATGCGGTGGATCCATTGTTGGAGGCCTTGGGCGGGCGCGGTCAGAAGACTCAGTCGGAGTTGCAAGTGGCTGTGGAGCAGGTGTCGGAGGTTGAGGGTTCAGCGGGAGCGGGAGCGGGGGTGTTGGTGACGGTGACCGATTCGGACCTGACCGACGTCGGCTTGGCCCGACTCGCCGCACTTGAGGGACTCGGGCGACTGGTGCTCAACGGTGTCGGCATCACCGATGCCGGTCTGGGTCCGTTGGAGTCATCGACGTCGTTGCGTAAGTTGGATCTTTCGAACACTTCGATCACCGACCATGCCAGTACGAATCTATCGCGGCTGGTCGGCCTGACCGAGTTGTCGTTGGCCGACACCGATTTCTCGGATCGCGGTCTGTCTCGACTGACGGGATTGGAGAAGCTCGAGAGTCTGGATTTGGGTGGACTTTCGATCACGGCCGACGGTTTGACGGCTGCGGTGCCTCGATTCCAGGCACTTCGCCACCTGAACCTGTCCGAGACCTTGGTGGTCAACGCCGACCTGAGATTTCTGGGTGCGGCGAGGAGCCTGGAGTCTTTGGCTCTTCGGGACACGGTGATCAGTGATCGCGGGATCGCGGCCATTTCGAGTCTGAAATCTCTGAAAAGGCTCTGGATCGAGCGGACGCGGATTACCGAAAAGGGAGTAGAGGCGTTGCAGGCTGCGTTGCCCGATTGCGAGATATTCGGGCCGTGACACGTCGCTTGGGTTGATGTGGAATTGACGACGTGTACGGTGAAGGTGTTCACTACTCGAGGCGAAGTCGTTAACGATCCGACTTCCGTGGGCATGGGCCAGCCCTTCAAGGAGCGAGAGATGATGAAGACTGTTTTGCTTGTGCTGCTGACGGCCGGCTTGGTGTTGTGTCCGGGAGCGAGTGTCGAGAGGGCTTGGTCGGCGGAGGGCGACGACGGTGGGCACCGTCCGCCGGGGAACGTCGTTGGTCAACTCAGGCATCGCTTGTTGCATCGATTCGACGAGAACGGCAACGGTCGTCTGGACCATCGCGAGGCTCACCACGCGATGAAGACGGTGATTGGCATTCTGTCTCGCCACCGCGGCCGACCGATCACGATTTCCGATCTGCCAGCGGGTTTGCGTCCGATCTTCGGAATGTTCGATAAGAATGGCGACGGCATATTGGGCCCAGTGGAACAAAGACGTCTGGCTCATGCCTTGCGCCACGCTGGCCGGCATCCTCACCCTCCAAAGCCTCCGGAGAAGCCTGGTGACGGCGACGCGGGCGAGCGTCCCGAGCGTCCTGGCAAACCTGGACGTCCCGAGCGTCCGGGTGACGGCGATGGTGCGTCTGACGACGGCGACGAGGTCGGCCCCGATCGGCCTCATCCGTCTCGATTGACCCCCGAGTTGGTTCGTCAATTGCGAGCGTTGTTGTTGTCGGCGTTCGACCGCAACCAGAACGGTCATCTGGATCCTCCCGAACGGGCACACGCCCGCCGCGTTGTGCTGGGTTTCCTGTCACAAGAGCAGGGCGAGGCGATCGAGATTGCTTCGGCTCCGCAGCGATTGGCTGGGATCCTGGGCCTGTTTGATTTCAACGGCGACGGCAAGCTGGGGCCTCAGGAGAAGCGTCTGCTAAGGCAGGCGTTGCACATCGTATTGCGGCATCGGCCTCGACCCGACAAACCGGGCGAGCCGAGTGGTGATCGTCCCGAGCGTCCTCGGGGTGATCGACCGATCGGCGACGATCTGGACGACGGTCGACCGGTCGACCGTGGTGGAGACGACGGGATCGAGGTCCGACCCGGTCATCCTCCGCGACCGGACTTCTAGGTAGTCGATTGGCGTCGGGATAGGCCACCCCGTCGGAATCGTGTACGGCGAGTCGTCGGCTGAGCCAGTCTCTTGGGGGGGATTAGACGACTGGTTTCCAGCCGTCCTGATAGTCACGTTCCCAGAGCTTGGCGGCCTGTTCGTTTCCGACGATGTGTCCATCGGCGGACCGGCAGGTGATCGACTGTCCGGTCCGTTGAGCGATATTGCCGAGGTGGCAGAGCAGTGTGCTCTTGTGACCTTCGGTCACTTCACAGTTGAGGGATTGGGGTGCATCGTTGCGGATGGCGGCGGTGAAATTGTCGATATGTTCGATATCGCCACGGCTGTTGCCGGAGACTTTTTCGACGATCTTGTCGGCACCGTTGTAGACGACGTGTCCGCCGTTGCTGTCGAGTTCCATGCTCCCCTTGTCGCCGTAAAAGGTGACGAAGCTGCCCCGGTGTCGGTTACAGCTGAGTCCCTGCCAGGTGACGCTTCGGTTGCCGGGGAATTCGAAGGAGACCTGGTGAGTGTCGGGAGTCTGCTGGTCGTCTGTCCAGTGGTAGCGTCCCCCGCTCGAGTTGACTCGGATCGGGAAATCGACTCCGAGTCCCCAGCGGCACAGGTCGAGTGTGTGGATGCCGTTGTTGCCCAGTTCGCCGTTGCCCCAGTGCCAGAACCAGTGCCAGTTGTAGTGGACTCGGTTGTCGAGGTAGGGGGTACGTGGTGCGGGCCCTTGCCAGAGTTCGTAGTTGAGGTGTTTGGGGATGGCGGCGGGTTTGCCGTGTCCGAGCGAGCCTCGGGCGCTGTTGTAATACGCACGGGCCAGGTAAACCCGACCGATGACTCCATCGTGTAGTTTTTGGATGCTCTGGATGGTTTGAGGCCCACTGCGTCGCTGGGTGCCGACCTGGACGGCTCGGTTGTTCTTGTGAGCTGCCTGGACCATCCACTCGCCTTCCTGCGGGTTGTGCGAGCAGGGTTTTTCGCAGTAGGCGTGCTTACCGGCATTGACGGCCATGATGGTGGCCGGAGCGTGCCAGTGGTTGGGAGCGGCGATGACGAGGGCATCGACAGTCTTGTCGTCGAGGATTGTGCGGATATCGCCGATCGGAGTGGGTGTCTTGGCTCCGGTCTTTGCGACAGCCGCGGCACATGCCGCAGCGCGGTTGCTATCGACATCGCAGACGTACTTGACCTCGACATTGGGTCGACCGGCGAAGCTGAGCGAGAGGCTGCGGCCTCGGCTGAGCCCCATCACGCCGACAACCACCTTGTCGTTCACCGCAGCGGTTCCGGCCGCCGCCCGGACGGTGCTGGTTGATGCGATGGTGGCTGCGGTGGTGGCTGCCAGGAACGTGCGTCGATTGACTGTCGAGGTCATGCCGTGTTCTCCTTGTAGGACTCGTCTGGATTGGTTTGGGCCGGCTGTTTCGACCTGATCATCCTACCTCATTCGTACGAAAAATGAGACGACAGGTCGTCGTATCAGTCGTTTTCCGAGACGTGGAACCCGTGTTGTTTTCTGTGGTGTGGTCCATCGAAGAGTTGGGTGCTCTTGAAGAGTTCGATGCGACCGTCGCCGGCGATTTCGCGAACCTGTTCTCTGAGTTGGTCGAGTTGTTGGTTTTCGAGCGGTTGGAAGTTTCGTCCGGCGTCGAGTGCCTGTTTGAGGTCACGTCGGATTCGGATGCCGAGGACTTGGGAGGAGACGGGTTGCGAGAGCGAGTAGTGGATGCATTGGGTTGCGGTCGCAAGTCCGGCGGCGGGGATAGCTCCGTTTTGACCATCGGGGCTTCCGGCAAGAGTCTTCATGCCGATGACTCCGATCCCGTTTTTCAGGCAGACCGGGACGACGTTGTTCTGGAAGCTGCGGAAGAAGTAGTCACAGATATTGATCGGCATTTGTGCGGTGTCCCATTCGTGAGGCTGGGCGATCATATCGAGATGAATGCGAGGGTCCTTGTGTCCGGTGAAGCCGATGAAGCGAATCTTGCCGGCTTTTTGGGCTTCGAGAGCGGCCCGGAGACCTCCTTGTTCGAAGATCCATTCGGGGTCATTGTCGTAGTCGATTTCGTGGAACTGCCAGAGGTCGATGTGGTCGGTTTTGAGTCGTTTGAGGCTGTCGTGGAGGTTGTCGAGTGATCCCTGGTAATCGCGTTCGCAGTTCTTGGTCATCAGGAAGACCTGGTCGCGTCGGTTGGCGATGGCTCGGCCCATGACTTCTTCGGCGTAGCCATCGTGGTAGTCCCAGGCGTTGTCGAAGAAGGTCATGCCTTCCTGGATCGCCTCGTGCATCATGCTGATCGCTTCGGGTTCTCCATCGTCCTTGGCGCATTGTGCGATGTGCCATCCTCCGAGGCAGAGGATTGAGACGTGTTGGCCGGTGTTGCCGAGCGGTCGAGTGGGCAGTCCGAGTCCGTCATCCTGTTGTGCTTCGAACAGTGCCCGGGCCAGTCGCAGGTCGTCTCGATCGGTTGGCTCGTTGGTATCAGTCATGCGATGGCGGATCCGGTGCTGTGGCGAGTCGTTTCTTTGCGGAGTGTGTGGCGGATCGTAACAAAGCGACGGCTCGACTGGCAGAGGCTTCGGGGCGGCGGGTAGGATCCAGCCGTCTGTGGTCGCGAGCGATCGGGGTGGAGGAGGTCGAGGATGCGGTGTTGTACGAGCGTGGTGGTGTGGTTGTCGTTGTGTGTGGGTGCGGTGTTGGGAGCGGACGAGTCGTCGTCGTTGGTGATCGCGGCGGACTTGAAGTCACGCGGTCTGTCGGTGTCGCGAGCGACGGTGAAGTCGGCTGGAGGTGGATTGGCGATCGACGTCCAGCGTGACGTTGTCTATGCGGTCTACGGTGACCGGAAGCTGACAGCGGACGTGTTTGTGCCGCGTGGCGATTCGAAGCGTCTACGTCCGGCGGTGCTGGTTGTCCACGGCGGCGGGTGGATGAAGGGCGACAAGGCGAAGTTCCACTACCTGGCCGCCGGATTGGCTCGACGCGGATACGTGAGTGTCGCGGTTGGTTACCGGCTGGGTGGCGAGGCGAAGTTCCCGGCAGCGGTTCACGACTGCAACGCGGCGACTCGATGGTTGAGATCGATGGCGGGTAAGTTTGATGTGGATCCAGGCCGGATCGGTGCGGTGGGAGGATCGGCGGGAGGCCACCTGGTGGGATTGATGGCGGCTGCGCCGCAGGTGTGCTTCTTGCAGGGTGCCGGTGGGCATGCGGGAGTGTCAAGCGCCTTGCAGGCGGCGGTGGTGTTGGCGGGTCCGATGCAGTTGACGACCGGTTCGGTGGCCGTGAAGTCGCGCGAGCAGCCCGAGAGTTCGTTTGCCAACAAGTGGTTCGGGAAGACACTGGCCGAGGCACCTCAGTTGTACCGGCTGGGTGCTCCATTCACGCACTTTTCGCCCAAGACGCCTCCAATCCTGTTCCTCCGTGGCCAGTACGACGCGTTGGCGGCGAATGTCGAGGCGCGAAGCCGGCTGGCGGGTCACGGCGTGTCGAGTGCCGCTTTGGTCTACTACCGAGGCCGTCACGGCTGTTGGAACCTGCATCCGTGGTTCGACGTGATGGTCGACGAGATCGACAGTTTTCTGGCCCGACACCTGGGCGATCCGACTCCGGGTCAGTTGATTGGTTGGAGCGGTTCGTGGCTACAGCAGCCGGGTGTCGAGGTGCAGCGGGGTGAGGATCGGATCGAGTTGGTTGTGGGGGCGGAGGTGACAGACCGTGTGCTGAAGTTACCTCGATTGAACAACCCGGTTCGGAGTGTCGAGATGCTCGGTTCGGGGCCAGGGACGGGCAAGCCGACGAAGTTGAAGATCGCTCCGAAGCCGACTCACTGGGAAATCCGACTCCCGGTGATGGAGCCAAAGTCTTCGAGGCGGATCCGGATCATCACGGTGGGTCGGCCCTGGAGTTCTCGGTTGCCGCGGGTGGTGACACCGTTGAACTCGGTGTCCCAGTCGATCGTCCTGGCTGCTCACGATGCGATCGTTGTCGGCAAGAACCTGAGATATGAGCCTCAGCCTCACAAGAACACGGTCGGCTATTGGACTCGTGTTGAGGACTGGTGTTGGTGGAGTGTTTATGTCGAGCGTCCGGGCCGCTACGAGGTTCGGGTGATGCAGGGTTGCGGGACGGGTCATGGGGGGAGTCGGGTGTCGGTTGGGTTGGCGGGTCAGAATTTGGAGTTCACGGTCGAGGACACTGGTGGGTTCCAGGCGTTCCGCACACGGTCAATCGGCGTGGTCACGATTCCTCGATCGGGGCTGTACCGATTGGAGATTCGTCCGATTTCGAAGAAGTCGGTGGCGGTGATGGATGTGCGGCAGGTGCAGTTGGTGTGGAGAGCCAGTCGCTGACGACCCGACTAGCGTCGCACGACCGGCACGGTTCTCCAGCCACTGAAACTCTCGGAGTACTCACGGATCGAGAAGCATCAGATGACGAGTTTCTTGCCATTGAGGTTGTCGTTTCGTCTGAGCAGCGAGATGCGAGTGGCCGTCGCGCCCGAGCCTCGGACTCCGATCAGATCGATCCCGATCCCGAGTCCTGCGGCCAGGTGGTCTGGCAGTCCGGCTCCCTGTGCGTGGAGTGTCGGGTCGTGAAAGATGAGTGTGTGGGTCAGTAGGATGTGGTTATTGGTTGAGCGGGGGTCTATTTTTCCGGTCTGAAGACCGTCGGGCGGTGTTTGTACTTGGGTCTGAGTGGCCCCGGAGTTTTCGCGATGAAAATGTTGTTTGCCGTGTTGTTGGGTGGCGTGTTGTTTGCTCAGGGCGTCCTGGCTCAGGACTTGCGTCGCGCCGCTCCGAGGCGATCGGAATCGAAGGCCAACACGTCGGAATCGTCTCGCGACCGGCTGAGCCGTCGGTTCAATGACGCCTCGCCGAAGCTGGGGGAGTTGCTGCCGGACGTCGGCGGCTATACGGCTGACGGGCAGCCTGTTCGTCTGAGGTCCTTGAAGGGGGACTACAAGGTCTTGGTTTTCGGTTGCCTGACCTGACCTCCCTTCCTGAGAAAGGTCTCCGGTCTGGAGGCCATCCGCAATGACTACGAGTCCAAGGGTGTCCGTTTCTACTATATCTACAAAGCGTTGGCTCATCCCGAGACGAACGGGTACATCCGTCCGTACACGCTCGAGGAGCGGTTGGCTCATGTGAAGGAAGCCCAACGGACACTGGGATCGAAGTTCACCTGGATTTGCGATGCGATCGACAATCCGATCAAGCACGCGATGGGGAATGCTCCGAACAGCGAGTTCGTGATCGACGGCGAGGGTCGATTGTTGCGGAAGCGATCGTGGAGTGATGCGGCGGCACTGCGAGCGGATTTGGAGGAGTTGGTGGGTGTGGTCGAGAATCCGACCGATCCGGCTGACGTGAAGCTTGAGACTCAAACGGTCAAGCGTGCGGCGGCCCGAGGTGTGGTCAAGCGGATCGAGTTGCCTTCGAACCTTCGAGCGTTGGTGATTGAGCCGTCGATCGAGGCGGGAGAGGGTGCTTTGCCATTTTACGCCAAGTTGCGAGCCGAGGCGGATGGCGAGTTGTTGTCGGGTGGTGCGGGGCAGCTGTACATCCGTTTCATGATGGATCCCCTGTATCACGTTCATTGGAACAACCTTGTCGAGCCGATTCGGGTGACGTTTGTCACCGACGGCGACGGCAAGGACCCGGTTGTCGACACTCGGGTGAAGCCGGGCGAGTGGACTGGTCCGGAGGTCAAGGAGCCAGCGGACATTGATCCGCGTGAGTTCCTGGCGGCGGTCGAGATGGGCGAATCGCGTGGTCCGTTGAAGCTGGTGGTCAGGTACTTTGCCTGCAACGACGAGGAAGGCTGGTGCCGCCCGGTGACTCAGACGTACACGATTCACCTGCGAGCCGACCGGGACGGCGGCCGCCGATCTGGCGGGAATCGTGGTGGACGGCGTCCCGGGGCTGGTGATCGTGGCGACCTGGCCGGACGACCCGGTTTCGGCGGCCGGCCAGGCGGTTTTGGCGGGCGACCGAGTTTTGGCGGCCGGCCAGGTTTTGGTGGCCGGCCTCAGCGTGGTCCATCTCGTGCGGCGTTTGGTCGCGTGTCGAAGTTGGGCGTGGAGGCGGGTCGCTTGCTGATCGAGGTGCGTGGAGGTGGGCAGCAGTCTGTAGTGATTTCCAAGTCGACACGGATCGAGCGGAACCGGAAGCCGGCGTCTCTGTCGGACTTGAAGCCGGGTGATCGGATCGTAGTCAAGCATTCTCCGGTCGAGTCGGGTCCGGTGACTGCGACGACGATACTGGCGAGTGGGAAGTGAGTTCGTGGTGAGTGGTCTTTGGACTGTGGCCGGGGCACCCATTTGCGTATTCTGATGTGATGGAGAATTACGTCAGAGATCCTCTGCTGGGCGTGGTCAGTCGGATTCTGCTGGTCGGTGCCGGGTGGTTGGCTGGAGTCGATTCGGCGAAGGCTGAGGTTCCCGAGCCGGCGGCGGCATTGTCGCGGATCTCATTTACGACCGACGTGGTACCGATCCTGACGAAGCTGGGTTGCAACAGCGGTGGTTGCCACGGCAAGTCGACGGGTCAGAATGGTTTCAAGTTGTCGTTGTTGGGTTTTGTGCCGAGCGACGATCACGAGTCGATGGTGAAGGAAGCCCGCGGCCGGCGGGTGTTTGCGGGCGATCCGTCGGGCAGTCTGTTGTTGCAGAAGGCGACCGGTCGGGTGCCTCATGGCGGCGGCCGTCGCCTGGATTTCGCGTCGGCCGACTACGGAGTGCTTTCGGAGTGGATCCGTCAGGGAGCGGCCGGGCCGCGGGCAGGGGATCCCATATTGATCGACCTGCAGATGACTCCGACTCGGGGCATTCTGCCGGCTGGTTCGTCACGTCAGTTGAAGTTGGAGGCGGTGTTTTCGAACGGAGTCCGGCGTGACGTGACACGGCAGGCGTTGTACCTGTCGAATGAGCCGGAGATCGGCAGCGTAAGTGAAACGGGTCGAGTGAGGACTGGCGAGGGGGGTGGATTGTTCGCGGTGCTGGCTCGTTTTGGAGGCCGGATGTCGGTTTACCACGGCACGGTTCCTTTTGGCGAGGAATTGGAGCGGATCGAGTTGCCCGAGGGGTCATCGGCGGTCGACCGGTTTGTGGCTGCTGGCTGGTCGCGGCTGGGGATTCGTCCGTCGGCGGAGGTGGATGACGCGACATGGATCCGTCGTGTGTCTCTGGATATTTGCGGTACGTTGCCGACGGTCGAGGAGGTCGAGTTGTTCGAGTCGGACAAGCGTCCGGGTCGTCGGGATCGGTTGATTGGTCGATTGCTGGATCGGCCCGAGTACTCGGCGTATTTCGCCATGAAGTGGTCGGACATATTGCGGGTACGTGGCAAGGGGTATTCGACCAGCAAGCAGCGACCGGGGACGGCGTTGTTTACCGGTTGGATTCGCGATTCGCTGGCGACCAACAAGCCGTACGACCAGTTCGTGGCCGAGATCCTGACGGCGACGGGCAGTCAGCGTGAGAATCCCCCGACGGTCTGGTACCGCCAGGTGAGGACCACGGTCGATTACGTCGAGAGTGTGGCTCAGGCATTCCTTGGCGTACGAATCCAGTGTGCCCAGTGCCATCATCATCCGTTCGAGCGATGGAGCCAATCGGATTACTATGGATTGGCGGCCGTGTTTTCTCGGGTGGGTCGTCGCGGCGGTTTTGCCGACGCGGAGGTGCCGACCGACGAGCGAATTTACGTCAAGTCCGAAGGCGTCGTGCATCATCCTCGGACGGGCCACCGGATTGCTCCACGTCCACTCGGCGGCCCTGATCTCCGGTTGACTCGGTTTGACGACCCGCGGCAGAAGTTTGTTCGCTGGTTGTCCTTACCCGACAACCGGTTCTTTGCCCGGACGATGGTCAACCGAATGTGGGGCCATTTCCTGGGCCGTGGCCTGGTGCATCCGATCGACGACTCGCGGAGCAGCAACCCGCCTTCGAATCCCGAGCTGTTGGCGTGGTTGGCCAAGGACTTCATTCACAGCGGTTACGATCTGCGGCACCTGATCGGCCGCATCGCCGGCAGCCGCGCCTATCGACTCAGCAGCCAGCCCACCTCCAGCAACCGTCTGGACACTCAGTCCTACGCTCGATTCTATCCCCGTCGTCTGAAGGCCGAGGTTTTGCTCGACGCATTCAGCCAGGTCTTGAACGTACCGACGGTGTTCCCCGGCGATCGAGGTGGCAAGTTTCCGATCGGGACGCGAGCGATCGAGTTGCCCGATGAGAACGTGTCGGTGCATTTCCTGGACGTGTTTGGTCGTCCGGACCGACGCAGTGCGTGCGAGTGCGAGCGGACGGACGATCCGGCGTTGGCTCAGGCGTTGGAGCTGGTCAGTTCGAAGGAGATACAGCGGAAGTTGTCCGAGAAGACCGGTTATGCGACTCGCCTGGCGACCAACGGGAAGTCTCATTCCGAGAACATCTCGCGATTGTTCCTCCGCGTGTTTGCTCGTCGTCCTAGCGAGATCGAGTTGCGGACGGCATTGGAGTACTTGGAGTCCGAGTCGGACCGTAGTGTGGCGTACCAGTCGTTGTTGTGGGCATTGTTGGCGACGAACGAGTTCCTGTTCAACCACTAGTTGATTGGTCAGATTGTGATGAGACTGCAAAGACAGCCTGGATCGGTTGAGTTGCACCGTCGTTCCGGTGCCGGCTGGCAGGCAATCTCTGAAGTGGGACGTCTGGGGGTCAGTCGATGTTGAGAGTATTGGGAGGTGGTTATCGCAACTGCGACGGCATCAGTCGCCGTAGTTTTCTACAGGTTGGTGCTCCGTTGTTGGGTTTGGGTCTTTCGAGTCTTCTGGAGCGTGAAGCGGTATCGGCCGATGCGACTCGCGACCGCGGCAAGTCGTTGATCGTGTTTTGGACTCATGGCGGCATGAGCCAGCAGGACACCTACGACATGAAGCCGGATTCTCCGGCCGAGTACCGAGGCCCGTACCGTCCGATCTCGACGAGTGTCCCGGGCACGGTGGTGGGCGAGCGATTTGGTCGGCAGGCTCGGGTGATGCAGAAGATCGCTCAGGTTCGCAGTATTCACCACGAGAACGGCATCCACGCTCCATCGGCTCACTGGATGCAAACCGGTTATTTCGGCCCGACGTTGGCTCGGATTGCTGCTCAGCAACCGTCCTTCGGTTCGGTCATCAATAAGACACTTGGCTCCCGATCTCCTCAGATGCCCGCCTACATCGCGGTGCCCAAGGCCGAGGCATTCGGGTATCAGAAGTCTGTTTATCTTGGGGCGTCGTACGATCCATTCGAGGTCGGAGCCGATCCCAACGGCAAGGACTTCCGAGTGCCCAACCTGTCCTTACCGGGTGGACTGGCGTTGGACATCGTCCGCAAGCGTCGGGACCTGTTGAGGAGTTTTGATTCACTGAGTCGAGACATTGATCGCAGCGGCGTGATGGATGGGCTGGACGCGTTCAAGTCGAAGGCATTGGAAATGGTGACCGGTCGAGAGGTCCGGCATGCGTTCGACATGAACACCGAGCCGGATGCACTCAGAGATCGTTACGGTCGGCACCAGTATGGACAGAGTGCCCTGTTGGCCAGGCGGCTGGTCGAGGCGGGTGCTCGGGTGGTGACGGTCAACACCGGTTACTGGGATCATCACAACGAGATCCACAAGAATCTTGAGCAGCACCTGCCTCCGCTGGACGCCGCCATCGCCGCGTTGCTCGAGGATCTTGACGAGCGAGGATTACTCGAGAGCACCCTGGTCTACTGTGCTGGCGAGTTTGGCCGGACTCCGTTGATCAACGGTCACTCGGGCCGTGACCATTGGTCGAACTGTTTTACGGTGATGTTGGCGGGCGGCGGCATTGTTGGCGGCCGCGTGGTGGGAGCGAGCGAGCGGCATGGTGGAGGCGTTCTGGAACGCCCCACCACTCCGCTTGATGTACTCGCCACGATCTATGACCAGATGGGCATCTCGCTGGCGACTCACTACGAAGACGCCAGCGGCCGGCCTGTCAGCATCGTCGGCGGCGGTCTGCCGATCGACGAGCTGACGTAGCTGCCCGAGCCGATGTTGCGAGCTTGGCGGAGTCCGCTACTCGTTGTCGGCTGTGCCACCTGCATCGCACGTTCCGCCGTCGTCGGCTGTGCCACCTGCATCGCACGTTCCGCCGTCGTCGGCTGCGTCACCTGCATCGCACGTTCCGCCGTCGTCGGCTGTGCCACCTGCATCGCACGTTCCGCCGCCGTCGGCTGCGTCACCTGCATCGCACGTTCCGCCGTCGTCGGCTGT
>CAVOEV010000093.1:0-16485 GCA_963694825.1 Planctomycetota bacterium | reverse complement strand
CTAATCAGGTACTCACGCAACACGGAGCCAACCCCAGCTTTGCCGTCACCGCCGCGAGAGAAGGGCGTTGGCCCTGACCCCTTCAACGCGATATCTCTGCGCCGTCCGTGACTGTCGATCACCTCGCCCAAACGTCACGCAGCCCAGCCCGATCGAGCTGACTTCCAGCCCGGTCCGTCCCAACGATCGGTATTTCACGGTGGTCTCCTTCTCGGGGAGCCACGTTGTACCAGAACACGGCCGGAGTCTCTCGGTCGCCCACACATCGTTTCGGGCTGACCGGGCCTGCTTCAGCCGATACGATCATCATGTCGGGCTCTCTTCCGAATTCGCGAGGATTCGGCTGTAGCCCCCCTTGGTGCATGAGACGCCAGATGAACAGATCGCTGCTGATCCTGATCGTGCTGTCGCTGCCGGCCACGGCACCGGCCGAGACGCCGCCGGAACAGACCGCGGCGATCATGGCCCTGCGGGGTCACACCTCGAATATCCAGAAGAACCGCGACGGCACGGTTCGCTTCGTCCGCTTCAGCAAGCCGCTGGTGCGAGACTTCCACCTCTCGCACATTCCCGCCTTTGTGCAGATCGACTACCTGGCCGTCGTCACGCCCCACGTCACCGACGATGGACTCTCACACATCCGCGGTCTCAAGAACCTCGACACCCTGGTGCTCTCGCATACCCAGCTCAGCGACACCGGGCTGGCGGTCCTCGAGGGGCTCGACAAGCTTGCGATTCTCTACATCGACGACACCCGCATCACCTCCGAGGGACTCCAACACGTCGCCCCGCTGCCCGTGCTCAAGACGCTCTGGCTGGCCGACACCCGGGTCACCAGCGACGGCGTGGCGACGCTGGCTCCGCTGAAGACGCTCGAGGTCCTGAACCTGGCCGGGACCGATGTCGACGATCAGGCCCTGGCCGCCATCGGCAAGCTCTCCACGCTCAAGTCGCTGTACCTCGACCGCACGTCAATCACCGGAGCGACTCTGAAGCAACTGGCGAGCCTGAAGCAGCTCGAGTTCCTGAGCCTGGCCGACACGCCGCTGACCGACGATGCCGCCGAGCACCTCGCCACGCTGTCAGCCATCAAGTCGCTGAAGCAGATCAACCTCTACCGGACCGCTGTCACCACAAAGGGGGTCAGCGCGCTGCGAGACCAGCAGAAGACGGTCTCGGTCACACTCTCGCCCAAGGGCCCTCGGAAGTTGACCGCGTTTGAACGTCTGCTGTTGGGTCAGCCGCTGCAATCGGCCGCTCGGGCCAAGTCGACGGCCAAGCCTCCCAGCCCCGACGCGGATGTCCTGGCACCGGCCCTCACGCGGTTTGCCACGGCCGACACCAAGTCACCGGTTCCCGACTTTCAGCGGCACATCGTCCCGCTGCTGGGCGTTTTGGGCTGCAATGGACGTGCCTGTCACGGGTCATTCCAGGGCCAGGGCGGCTTCACGCTCTCGATGTTCGGCTACGACTTCGCCGCCGACCACAGGGAATTGACCGAGAAGGACCAGGGGCGGATCGACACCGAGTCTCCTCTCAAGAGCCTGGTCCTCAGAAAACCCACCGGACTGGAAGACCACGGTGGTGAGACCCGGTTTGCCGTCGATGGCTGGGAATACCACCTGCTGCACAGCTGGATCAAGAACGGTGCCAAGCCCAGGCCGACACCCGAAAAGATCGTGGCTCTGAAGGTCACTCCGCCGCAGATCGTCTTCGACAAGCCGGGCGCCGTGCGGCCATTGCGGGTCGAAGTGACCTGGGAAAACGGCGAGCGGGAAGACGTGACCTGCCTGGCGCGGTTTGAAATCAAGGACGACCAGGTGGCCCGGGTGGCTCGAGGCGGACAGGTCACTTGCCGGGGGCCCGGCGACACGCACGTGCTGGTGATGTACGACAACGAGGTGATCCCGATCCCGGTGATGCTGCCGGTGAGTCCCCTGGCCGGTGATGCGTTTCCCAATGTGCCCACCCCCACGCCGATCGACGAACTGGTCGTCGGCAAGCTGCGGCAGCTGGGGATCGAACCGTCGGAGTTGTGCAGCGACGAGGATTTCCTGAGGCGGGCCTACATCGACATCGCCGGCACCCTGCCGCACCATCGCGAGATCGACTCGTTCATCAAGGACACATCGCCCGACAAACGAGAAGAACTCGTCGATCGGCTGCTTGGCTCGGAGGCCTATGCCACCTGGTGGAGCATGTTTCTGACGGACCTGACCGGCAGCAACATCCAGCAGATGGGTTCCACCGACATCAACTGGGCTGCCGCCTCGCAGTGGGAAGCGTGGCTCAAGCGGCGTGTTGTCGACAACGATGGCTGGGACAAGATCGCCGCGGGGATCCTGCTGGCTTCCAGCCGACGGCCTGACCAGTCGTATCTCGAATACACCCAGGAACAGAGCGACTACCTGCGACGGACCGACCCGGTCGACGCCGCCACGCTCGACTTTCCGATGCACTACTACTGGTTCCGCAGCGACGCCACAAAGCCACTCGAGCGGGCCCTGTCGTTCGGCTACATCTTTCTGGGCGTCAGGCTGCAGTGTGCCCAGTGCCACAAGCACCCGTTTGACCGCTGGTCGAAGCAGGATTTCGACCAGTTCACCAACATCTTCAGCCGGGTCCGCATCGGCTCGGCCCCCGACTCGCGTCGCGACGAACTCAACCTCCGCCACCGCCTCGGCGTCCCGGTCAAGCTCGATACCGCCGCGCTGCGGCGGCAGATGTACATGAGGGTCTTCGCCGAGGGTCTGCCGATTCCCTACAAGGAAGTCTACATCCAGCCGCCGGGCCCCAAGCCCTCCCCCGCCAGGCTGCTCGGCGGCGAGGAACTCGACATCAACGCTCTCGACGACCCACGGGAACCGCTGGTCGAATGGCTGCTCCGCAAGGACAACCCCTATTTCGCTCGAGCCTTTGTGAACCGGATCTGGAGCCGCTACTTCGGCCGCGGCATCGTCGATCCCCCCGATGACTTCAACGTCGGCAACCCCCCCTCCAACGCCCTGCTGCTCGACTGGCTGGCCCGGGAATTCGTCGGCCACGGCTACGACATGAAGTGGCTGCACCGCACCATCGCGCTCAGCCGCACCTACCAACTCGGCTCCGGCACCACCGCGACCAATGCCTCCGACACCAGGCACTTCAGCCACGCCGCGCTCAGGCGGTTGCCCGCGGAGGTGATCGTCGACGGCATCCTGCAGGCCACCGCCAACAACGACGGCAACCGCGACCGACTCTCCAACATGTCCCAGCGTCGCATCGGCAAGCACCCGGGCAATCTCTCCAAGACCTCCTTCGACTACGCACTGGGCGTCTTCGGCAAGCCGACCCGGTCGACCAACTGCGACTGCGAGCGGACCAACCAGCCCACACTGCTGCAGTCTCTGTACACCCGCAACGACTCGGAAATGCTCGAGCGGATCGACCGCGACGACGGCTGGGTCTGCCAGGTGGCGCACAACCTGAAGATCCCCCTGCTGTCGCGAAACGGCAGCGGCTCACCGGTCAGGGCCCGGGGGGCCGCCGTCGACAAGATCGCCGAGGAGATCACTCCCGAGTACCTCACCACCGAGGCCTATCTCCGCACGCTGGGCCGTCGGCCCTCCGTCGCCGAGACCGCCCGCTGCAAGACTCACTTTACCGCATCTCAGAACCTGATCGAGGGCCTGCGGGACCTGATGTGGGCCCTGCTCAACACCCAGGAATTTCTCACCAACCACTAGTCAGCCATCTCGCGGCCGACCACGGCCGACCACGGCCGCGAGTCGATTTCAGGAAACAACCCCATGTCCCAAGTCTCACTGTCGCGCCGCGGGTTGCTGCAGGCCGGAGTGTTCTCGACGGTCGGCATGACGATGCCGCTTGGTGCCGGTCGGCTACTGGCCGAGCGAACCGAGGACCGCACGGCCGACTCGGTGCTGTTCATCAACCTCGCCGGCGGCCCCTCGCACCTGGAAACGCTCGACATGAAGCCCGAGGGCCCGGTCGAGCTCCGAGGCGAATTCCAGACGATCCAGACCAAGCTGCCGGGCCTGCAGGCGAGTGAGTACTTGCCCAAGTTCGCCGCGGCCGCCGACCAGTACGCGTTGGTGCGTGGCATCAGTCACACCACCGGAGACCATCCGCAGGGGCAGCTCTACATCGGCACCGGCAACCGCCCGACGCCGGCACTCAAGTACCCCGCCCTGGGATCGATCGTTGCCAGGGAACGCGGCACCGACCCCGCGCTGCCCCCGTTCATCTCGATCCCGCTGACCGATTGGAACGCCGGCTACATGGGCGACACCTACGCCCCCTTCAACACCAATGTCACGCCAAAAAAGGGCAAGCCGTTCATCGTGCGGGGGATCACGATCCCCGAGGGAGTTTCGCTCGACCGCATCCGCAAGCGGTCGAGCCTGCTGGCCGACCTGAACACCCGCTTCCGCGACAGCAAGAACAACCCTCAACTCACACAGGCCCTCGCGGCATTCGGCCGACAGGCCGAGGCCATGCAACTCTCGGACAAGACCCGCTCGGCGTTTGACATCAGCCGCGAGCCCAAGACCTACCAGGAACTGTTTGACGATTCGGAGCTCAGCCAGAGCCTGCTGCTGGCGACTCGGTTGCTGGGTTTCGGCGTGCCGTTTGTCACCGTCCGCCACACCGGCTGGGACACGCACCTGGACAACTTCAAGGGACATCGCCGGCTGGTGCCCCAGATCGACAACGGGCTGGCCAGTGCCGTGGCCGGGCTGAAGGCCAAGGGGCTGCTCGAGCGGACGTTGGTGGTGGCGATGGGCGAATTCGGACGGACGCCCAAGATCAACAAGAACGTCGGCCGAGATCACTACCCGCGGGTGAACTTCTGTCTGTTGACGGGCGGTGGCATCAAGCCCGGGCAGGTGCTGGGGGCGACCGATGCGGGAGGCCAGTCGCCGAGTGACGGCACCGACTTCAAACCCGACGACATCGCCGCCACGATCCTGCACACCCTCGGGATCGACCACCACAAGGCGTACTACACCTCCACGGGTCGACCCGTGCTGCTGGTGCCGCACGGCCGCGTGATCAACGACGTGCTGGGGTAGGTCGAGTCACGGCGGTGGCCAGAGCCGCGGTAATGCGGCTCGGCCTGCCTGCGGTGTACACTCGCGTCAACGTCTGTTCTCGCGAGGTCGATCATGCTTACGCTCCGCCAGTTCCTCGCCGTCCTGCTCCTGGCCGCCTCCTCGATCCACGCCGCCGACCCCGTCAGGGTCGATGTCGACGCAGCACCCGCCGGGTGGTGATCAACGGTGCCGATCGGGTACGCGACGGGCTGTTTGGTCTCGATGGAGCTCACGGTGGGAACTTCGACGAGCAGCGTGCGGCCAACATGCACACCACCTCGGGTTCCTCGGCGAATCTGGCCGAGGTCGTCGAGGACCCCAATCGTCCGGGCCAGATCGACCGCAAGCGGCTCGAGGCAATGCTCGCCGCGGCCCGGCCCGAACTGTGTCCCCTGCGGATCGACCATCGCCTGCACTGCCTGCAGGGTGGACCCGGCTGGCAATCAGGACCCAGGGTCCACAACGGCTACGTGATTCCAGACGACCTGGCGGTCTACGGGCAGTGGGCCGAGGCGGTCGTTCGACACCGGTTGAAAACTCAGCCCGACACCGAGCACTACTTCCAGTTCTTCGGAGAGATCAGCCTGCTGGGATACTGGAACGCGCCCGAGTCGATCCAGGACCCTCGACGCGAGAGCACCAACCGGGGCGGACGGCGGGGGGCTCAGAGACTGATCAACGTGAAGCGGGCCGCGCAGTGCGAGTTTCCGGTCCGCTTGGCCGACCTCGGCCAGGGCACCGTCACGGTCCGGTTCCTGCCTCACCATGGCGAACGCTACCACGTCGTCTGGGCCTCGCTCCTCACCAGCAACAGCGGCAGCGACGAGTCGGTCTCGCCGGTTACCATTCGGCTCGAAGCCCGGCCGGTGGCCCGCAAGGTGCCCGCCTCCGCTCGACACTCCGAACGGCATTTCGGCATCCAGGCCGGCGACCAAAGAACGCTGGTCGCTCGGGTCACCAACGCCAGCAACAAGAAGCTGAAGGCCACCGCCGGATGGGTGCTACCCAGGGGATGTCGCGCGACGCCCTCGGGAGGCACGATCGAGTTGAACCCCGGAGAGACCCAGGCCTGGCAGGTCCGCATCCAGGTCCCCAAACAGCCGTCGCGTGTCGAGTACGAACAGGTCGCCCTGGTGCTCTCACACGAGGCCGGCCAGTCGATCGGCATCGACTTCGTCAGCGACGACGGCAGTGTCGGCCCGCTGACCTCCACGATGTACTGGGGCCACGGCAACGAGACTCTGCACCGCTACTACGTGACGCATCCGCGTGAACAGGTGCGAGGCAACCCGGCCGCCTGCGGACCGCCGCAGGTGGAGCAGACCCACCGGTGGGCGGCGGCGTCTGCCCCCAGCACCTGGCGTTCTTCAACAGGCCGCCTGTGAGCGTCTAGCCGATGACATCGAACAGCGGCTCGCCACCCTGGGCGATCGCGATCGGCCGGCCCTGGCGGTCGTCGACGGTCATGTGCGGGTCGATACCCATCAACTGGTAGATCGTCGCCACGAAATCCCGCACCTTCACCGGGTGGCTCTCGGGATAGGCCGCCTGCTTGTCGGTGGTCCCGTGCACGTGGCCACGGCGGATGCCGCCACCGATCATCAGGCTGAATCCGCACTGAGGCCAGTGGTCGCGGCCGGCCCGGGCATTCACCGTAGGAGTCCGTCCCATCTCGCCCATCACGATGATCAGCGTCGAATCGAGCAGCCCGCGGGCCTCGAGATCTTCGAGTAAGGCCGGGATCACGCGGTCGAGGATCGGGAGGTTGAAGTCCTTGAGCATGCCGAAGTTGTTGGTGTGCATGTCGTAGGCATGGCCGTAGTGCTTGTAGATGTCCTGGTGGACACTGACAAACGGCACCCGACGCTCGAGCAGGCGGCGGGCGACGATCATCGTCGACCCCCACAGGTTCTCGCCGTAACGCCGACGCGTCGCCTGGGATTCGCCCGAGAGATCAAAGGCGTCACGGGTGCGGCTGGAGGTGAGCATCTCGAAGGCTCGACGCTGGAACCCGTCGAGTCGATCCAGCGTGCGACTGGCTCGGACCAGCTCGAACTGCTGATCGAGCTGCGAGAGAATCGAGCGGCGGCGGTCGAAGCGGTCGGCCGTCATCGCCGGCAGCGAATCCAGAGCCGGCATCTTCGGTTCGCCATGGGGCATCACCGGGTAGTAGTCTTTGGAGGTGGGTTCCTTCTTGAACGTCGGCGACGCCACGGCGAACAGTGGGTCGTACTGGCTACCGAGGAACCCGCCGTAGGGGCCACCACGCCGGTAACTCTGGCCGGAACCTGGGAAGTTCGGCAGGCAGACCGCCGCGGGGAGATCTCGCGAGCCGCGGCCCAGGTATTCGCAGATGGCGCCGATGTCGGGTGGGTCGGTGGCCTGAGCGGGCAATTGGGCGTTGCCGTCTTCCCAGCCGGTCATGATCGCCAGTGGGTCGTGCGAGTTGTACTTGTGAGTGACCGTGCGGATCAGAGTCGCCTTGTGCATCCAGCGGGCGATGTTGGGCATGTGCTCACAAATCTGCACGCCCGGCAACGACGTTGAGATCGGATTGAACTCGCCCCGGATCTTTGCCGGAGCGTTGGGCTTCATGTCGAACATGTCCATGTGAGCCGGGCCGCCCAACAGGTTGAACAGCATCACCGACTTGGCCGGGCCTGCTCCCTGCGACGAATCCGCTGCTCGCAGCAGCCGAGGTATCGTCATGCTGCCAAACAGCGACAGCCCGCCAACCTGCATCAGGTCGCGACGAGTGATCCCGTCACAAAGCCTCTTGCGGCGTCCCAGCACATGTAACATCGAAGAACTCCTATGCGATCCGTGTGTACCACTATATCGAATTCTCGCCGGTGGGGGGATTGGTTTTTTCGGAGTCTACCCGGGGATCGGGAACTTGCGAGCTCGCTGGAGTCGGTTGCCAGGTCACATCCGAATCAAAGGGAAACATCGGCCGCGGGATGCGGGTCCAGTCGAACGCCGCCAGGTCCGACTGGGTCATCCCCGGCGTGTCACAGCGGATCAGCTCCCGACGCCAGGCTTCGAAGTACTGAAAGTTGCTCGCCGTCTTGACCACCGCGCGGGCGCGGTCGATCTCGAGACCCAGGTGCTCGTACAGCACCGGAAGGCAGATCGTGAACCCCGCCTGGGCCATCACGACGATGTGCACGGGACCGGCCTGCAACAGCACCACCCGGCCGATCTCCACACGGCCCCGTTCCCCCGCATCGGCCTGGTGGTTCTCTGAAATCCGGAGGACCCGTGCGGTCACCTCGACCGGCTGGCTGAAGCGGCTGTCGATCTTGCCACCCAGTGACAGCGTCACCTGCGTGCCCACGCCGGCAGCACAGGCTGCCTCGACGCCGTCGGGGTCGACGATCGGCACCAGCATCGTGCGATCCGATTCCGGCTGCCGCTCGGCACAAGCCAGCAACTCGCGCAGGATCCACGTGCTGTCGCCGGGGGCCCTTCCGTAAACCGAGTCGCCGGTGTCCGAGAGAATCGCCAGGCCCTGGTCGTCATGGGCATAGGCCCGCCGCACAGCCTCGCCCACTTCCACCCGCTCGGACCTCCAGAACTCCTCACGCAAACGCCACGCCAACGCCACGCCAACGCCCCCATCTCGGCAGCCAGCTCATCAGCCAAACCGGGGTCATCGGCCGTGTGAACCACAACCGACCAGCCCCCCTCCTGGACATCCAGCCACGGCTGCATCGGGTAGGGCGACACGTCCAACACCTCGGGTCGCTGTTCCAATTCGCGGGCACGGTCAAACCAGGTCTTCATCGGCCCGCCCGACGTCAGGAACTGGTCCTGGGGAGTGATCATCGGGATCTTCCTCCAGCCGATCGCGGGTCGAGGACCGCCGGAGAGCCAATCCAGGAGCAGACGGGCCGTCTTGACGCCGGTGCCCAGCGGGTCGTGAGGCTGAGTCTCGTGCCCCACCAGCAGGTCGGCGTGCTGGACCATCCGCGAGGTGATGTTCGCGTGATGATCCAGAGGCACCGCCAACGGCACTTCCGGCCCGATCACCTCGCGGACCGCCTCGAGCACCGCACCCTCGAGATCATCATCCCGCTCGATGCTGGCCGCCCCGTGCAGAGACAAAAACACCGCGTCCAACTCGCCCGCCTCGCGCAACCGACACAGCAGCATCTCCAGCAGCGTGTCAAAAGTGGAATCCAGGATCCTGGGCCCAGGCACGCGCCAATGGCACAACCTCCACCTGCTCCACCTGCTCTTGAAGGACTCTCAGGAACCCGCCCGGCGGTCCGACGCCGGGCAATTCCCGCAGCAACTCGTCGCCCTGGTACAGGCCATACGACTCGAAGGCCTCGAGCCCCATCAGGGCCGGTGTGAAGGTCCCGGTCTCCTGGACGATCTCACCTAGCGCAATCCGCATCGTCAGCCTCCCTGCCTGGTGGTCTCAGCTGTGAAGTCAAATCACTCGCGACAGCACGGCACCATCCGAGAGTGGTACGGGTCGGCCGTCGGGCGAGGGGATGGTCTGGTGCGGGTTGATGCCCAGCAGATGGTAGATCGTCGCCGAGAGGTCCTGGGGTGCCACCGGGTCACGCGACGGGTAGGCGGCCTGTCGATCCGAAGCCCCGTAGACCTGTCCGCCGGGAATCCCGGCACCGGCCAGCAACACGGTGTTGCACGGGGCCCAGTGATCGCGGCCCGCCTTGGCGTTGATCTTGGGCGTTCGGCCAAACTCGGCCAGCCACACGATCAATGTCTCCTCGAGCAACCCTCGCTGCTGCATGTCCTCCAACAGCGCCGAGAAGCCGCGATCGAGGTTGGGCAACAGCGACTTCCTGTGCTTGTTGAAGTTGTCGGCGTGAGTGTCCCAGAAGGCGTCGTCGCGTTCCCAGTTGACCGTCACCAGTCGCACGCCCGATTCGACCAGCCGCCGAGCCAGCAGGCAGCCCTGGCCAAACGGGGTCGAGCCGTAGCGATCTCTCAGTGCCTGAGACTCGGAATCCAGGTCAAACGCACGCCGGGCCGCCGGCGACGTCAACAGGTTCATCGCCTGCTGGTAGTACTCGCCGAGGTCCGCCACCCGTGAGGATCGTTCGATCAGCCGCGACTGGCCGTCGAGCCGGGCGAGCAGTTGCTGGCGATCGAGCAGTCTCTGGGGACGATCGACCGGCGGGAACGGCGAGAAGGACTTGTCGTTGGGATGCTGCGAGATGAACAGCGGGTCGGAGGCCGAACCCAGGAAGCCACCGAAGAAGCCGGGGAAGATGTGATTGTTGGCCGAGACCTGGTTGGCCGGTGCGTTGAGACTGATGCCGTGCGGCAGGCCGCCTCCGGTTCCGCGAGCGGCGACGTGGTTGGCGACCGCACCGAAACAGGGGAAGTCGTCGGCGGCGTTCTGAGGATTGGTGCGAGGCCGACGGTGCCTGACACCGGTCAGCATGTAGTGCATCGCCACGGTGTGCGTGTTGTCGGGGTGCGTGACCGAGCGGAGCTGAGCCAGTTGGTCGGTATGCCGAGCCAGCAACGGCAGGTGCTCGCAGACCTGGATACCCGGCACGCTCGAGGGAATCGGCGAGAACTCGCTGCGGACCTCAGAGGGCGCATCCGGCTTCATGTCCCAGCTGTCCTGGTGAGCCGGCGCGCCGAACATGAACAGCACGATGCACGACTTGGCACGCCCGAACGAACTGGCCGGCTCGGACACGGCCGAGACCGGTGACGCCAGCAGACCATCCAGTCCCAGACCCAGCGACGACAGTCCGCCCCAACGGATCCACTCGCGCCGCGACAAACCCTCGCACGTTCGCTGCGGTTGGCCGGGAAGGGTCAGCATGCTGAGATTCTTGTTCTTGCAAACCGAAGAAACGCATCCGATACGCCTACCATATCCGACCACCTGCCCAACTCCAACGTCTTGCCCGCAAGACAGATCCAGACAGGACCCAGCCGATATTCGACAGCACACTCGCAGTTTGCGATATCTGCTCTATCGCAGAGACCTGTTTGCCACGTCGAAGGCCGGCGATACAATTGGTGTTACTGTCCTCCCACGAGCCGAACCCCAGCACAGCATGTTGCCTCTCGCACTTCACCGCCGTCTGTTCCTGCAGGGTACACTGGGCTCGGCGCTGACGATCGGCTCATCCCGCCTGACCTGTGCCGCGGCCCGTCACGGGCGCGAGTCTCAAAAGAGCGTGATCTTCCTGTGGATGAACGGCGGCCCCAGCCACATCGACATGTGGGACCCCAAGCCGTCAGCTCCCTCGGGAATCCGCAGCCCGTTCGCTCCGATCGCCACCGCCCAACCGGGGATCCAGGTGACCGAGCACCTGCCCGGACACGCGAAGCTGCTCGACCGACTGACCCTGCTGCGTTCGATCGACTGCTCTGACTGCGAGCACGACCCCAACACGGTGATGCAGACGGGCAACCGTGAGGCCAGGAAAGCCAATCCGCGGGCCCATCGGATCCCGGCCATCGGGTCGGTGGTCTCGCGATTCCGAGGTCCCAACCAGCCGGGCCTGCCCTCCTACGTCACATTTCATGTCACAGAGGGCTCGATCGCCCGCGGCGGAGCCCTGGGTCGCCAACACGACCCATTCCACGGCAACCTGGGAGCCGGCCCCTTCCGACGCACCGATCGGCTCACCAACGCGGTGCTGAATCGCCGGCGACGGCTCCTGGGCCAACTCGACCGCTACACCTCCGGCCCCGACCTCGACGGTTCAATCGAAGGCTTCTCGCGGTTGCGTGACGAGGCGATCGAGGTGCTGCTGAGTGGTCGGGCGGGAAAGGCCTTCGACCTGGACGCCGAACCCGAATCGGTCCGGCGCAGTTACAACCGCGTGCCCTGGATCGACCAGTTTGGCCGAACCGGCAAGATGAACGACCAGGTGCTGCTGGCTCGACGACTGGTCGAACACGGCGTGCCGTTTGTGACCGTTGTCCTGAGCGGCTATGGCAATTCGGCCACGTGGGACATACACGGCAACCCGATCAAGACGGCCTACGGTGGAGTGGAGACCGGACTGAAGCCGCTGCTCGCCCCGTTTGACCACCTGTTGAGCACGCTGGTGGAGGATCTTCAGGAGCGAGGTCTGCTGGAGGACACCCTGGTGGTCGCCGTGGGCGAATTCGGTCGTAGCCCACGCATCAACAAGAACACTGGTCGAGATCACTGGCCGGCGGTTGGTGGAGGCGTTCTGGCCGGTGGCGGCCTGGCACACGGCCAGACAGTCGGAGCCACCGACCGCCAGGGCGGCAGCATCACGTCGCAGAGACTCAGCCCTGCAGACATCGCCGCAACCATCTACCGCCACCTGGACATCGCTCCAGAGACCACTTACGTCGATGCCGCCGGCCGGCCACGCTTCATCCTCGAATCGGGCAGACCCATCGATGATCTCTAGGTCGAGATCCCATCGCCGCCCACCCACCCCGTTCCGGGCAGCGGCGTGACCGCCTCCAGCCTCTCGGATCGCCGATCCTGGTTGAAAGCGCTCGCAGGCACCCTGCTGGCTCGGTCGCCCGGCCTGGCCGCCCAATCGGCCAAGTCACCGGCCAAGTCACCCGCCAAGTCACCGGCACTTGATCCGAAATCGGTGGCCCGCTGGCGAGACCACTACGCCGACGAACTCTTCGCCCACGCGCTGCCCTTCTGGGACCGCCATGGGATCGACCACCGGCGAGGCGGATTCCAGTGCAGCCTGGATTACGATGGCCGACAGGTCGACTCGAACAAGTTCCACTGGTACCAGGGCCGGGGGATCTGGGTCTACAGCTACCTGTACAACCACTTCCAGGACCGGTTGTCCGGCCGAGAACACCGCAGGGTGCTGTCGATCGCCCGGAAGGCGGCCGACTTCTGGCTCGAGCAGGGCCCCGACGCGCGAGGCAGGTGGCCCGAGCTGCTCAGCCACGACGGCCGTGTCATCCAGGCATTTCGAGGCGACGTTTACAGCGCGTTCACGACCATCGAAGGCTGCCAGGAACTGGCATTCGCCACCCACGACGACGAACTCCGCGACCGGGCCCTCAAGTGGCTGCGGCAGGCCTTTGTGCAGGTCACCCGACGTGACTACCACGACCCGTATGCCAGGAAACCGGGCTGGCGAGTCCAGGGCATCTGGATCTATGTGCTCAACTGCTGCACCCAGATGCTGTCTCGCTGGGACGACAGGGGGCTGAAGGACATGGCCGACACCTGCATCGAGGCCCTGCTCGAACGACACCACAACCCGGACATCGGACTCAACAACGAGTTCCTGGACCACGACTTCAGGCGGATTCCCGAGGAGTCGAATCGGTGCCTGGTTGGCCACTGCCTGCAGGGTCTCTGGCACGTCGTCAAGGAAGCGCAACGTCGAAAGGACCGCGGCATCGAACGGACCTGCCACGACCGCATCCGCCGACATCTCGACATCGGCTGGGATCACGTGCACGGCGGTCTGTGCGAATGGGTCAACGTCGGACAGTTCGACTATGAATGGGGTCCTCAGAAACTCGGCAGCCAGACGATCCCGCTGAAGATGAAGGGAGAATACAACTACCTGAAGTCCTTCTGGGCACTCAATGAAGTGCTGGTCGCCACGCTGATGACCTACGAATCGACCCGGGCCCCCTGGGCGGCCCGCTACTTCAGCATGGCCCAGGACATCGCCGACCGACACTTCTCTCGACGAGCCCACGGGCAGGCCAGTTATCGGCTGGCCACCGACCGACGCTTTCGCTTCATCCCACGCAGCACTCGACAAGACAACTACCACCCGCTCCGTCGCCTGATGCTCAACCTCAAGATGCTGGAACGCCTGGCCGCTGGCTGACTCGCGTTGTCGGGAAGTGAGTGTTTGTCATGCCGGTCGACGTCGATATACTTGTTGGTGCTGCACGCGATCCCGCGTTTCGAGAGTCTGCGGTTCATGGCACGTCGTCATTCCAGATACTGCGACGGCATCACCCGTCGAGACGCGATCCGCGCCGGGATGGCGGCCAGCGGTGCCCTGTCACTGCCGGGTATCATGGCACTGCAGGCGGCCAACCGCGGCGACCCCGAGGATCGGTCGCACAACGCGGTCATCTTCGTCTCCATGGGCGGTGGGCCGACACAGCACGAGACCTACGATCCCAAGCCGAAGGCTCCCAGCGAGTACCGTGGCCCGTTCGGAGTGATCGACACCACGCTGCCGGGTGTGCAATTCAGCGAGTTGATGACCCGCCAGTCTCAGGTCGCCGACCGCTTGGCCCTGGTCCGATCGGTCCATCACCAAACCGGCAGCCACACCGTGGGCAGTCACCTGGTGCAGACCGGCTACTATCTGCGGAACGCATCGAGCACCGACAACGACATGCCGTGTATCGGATCGGTCATCGCCCGGGTCCGGGGCGCCAACGATCCGGCGATGCCGCCGTTCGTCTCGATCCCCTCCTCGATGCGGTATGGCCGAGCGGCGTGGTTCGGCAAGTCCTTCAACCCGTTCGAGACCGGTGGCAAGTTGACGTCCGAGGACTTCCAGGTCCCCAACCTCGAGTTGATCCAGGGGATCAGCACGTCGCGGCTGAGTGACCGGCGTCGCTTGCTGGCCGGCTTCGACGCCACCCGCCGCATCCTCGACAACCGCGGCTTCGCCACCGCCCAGGACGAGTTCACTCGACAGGCCTACCGCATGATCACCACCTCGGGGGTGAGAGACGCGTTTGACCTGAAGCGCGAGTCTGCTGCGACCCGCGACCTGTACGGTGACAACGAGTTTGGCCAGGGCCTGCTGCTGGCAAGACGGTTGGCCGAGAGAGGTGTGCCGTTTGTGACCGTCGGTTCTGGAGGCTGGGACAACCACGGCCAGAAAGTCTGTGGCTTCACGCTCGAACAGAGCCTCAATAAACGCGGCCCGAACTTCGACCGCGGCGTGGCCGCCCTGGTGAGCGACCTGTACCAGAGTGGCCTCGATCGCCGGATCTTGCTGGTCTGCATGGGTGAGTTCGGTCGCACGCCAAAGGTCAACAGCGAAGCGGGCCGGGACCACTGGGGCGCTGTGATGACCGTGCTGCTCTCCGGCGGTGGACTCGAGGTCGGACAGGTCGTCGGAGCTTCGGACTCCAAGGGCGGCTACCCGATCGAAGCTCCCTATGGACCCAACAGCGTGCTGGCGATGATCTACCGACACTTGGGCATCGACCCGTCGCTGAAGTTCCCCGACCCCGGGGGCCGGCCGCGACACGTGCTCGAAGATCGCCGCTTGATCCGTGAATTGATCTAGCGCACAGCACAAGGCTGCTGGCTACTTGCCGGTGAGCCACGCCAGGTTGAAACGGACCAGCTTGATCGACTTGTAGTTATCGCCCTCGTAGACCAGCAGCACGTCGCCGTCGCGGTTGGTCGTCATGTCCGAATACGCCGCCGGGCCGACCTCGGCCACCC
The DNA here is from genome assembly GCA_963694825.1 of Planctomycetota bacterium. GTDB lineage: Bacteria > Planctomycetota > Planctomycetia > Planctomycetales > Planctomycetaceae > UBA8437. The sequence continues at coordinate 996 of CAVOEV010000093.1, read as the reverse complement.
GCGAGACCGGCCAGCTCTTCGCCTCGTCGCGACTCAATCGCACCGTCAGCACCCGACGCGAGCCGGTGTCGGCCGGATGAGCCACCACGATCGCCCGCTTACCCACCCGCACCATGCTGCCCTGGCAACTCCGCTCGGGCATCCCCGCGTGATGAGCGATCGGTGACCAGCTGGCACCGCCGTCGGAACTGAAACAGTAGGCTCGCAGCTTCTTCCCATGACGACTGCGAGCATTCATATACAGCCGCCCGTCAGACAACTCGACCACCTCGCACTCGTCCGACTGATCGACCGTCGCCGGCTTGCCATGCTGCCAGGTCTTACCGGCATCGTCGCTGAAAAACGCATAAGACAGCTGTCGGCGACCAAAGGGCACGTCCTTTTCAATCCCCGACCAGGCCGGAATCACCAGCCGGCCGGCGTGGCGACCATGCCGCAACTGGATCCCGTGACCCGGACCAGGCCCCACCCAGCCCCACTCCCCAGGCAACACGCTGCGGGTGATGTCTGTGGGCCTGGACCACGTCTTGCCACCGTCGGTGCTGTTGCTCAACAGCACCTGCTTGTTGTCCCTGGAAAACGGCAGCCAGATCGTGCCGGTCCTGCGATCGAGCACCGGACAGGGGTTGCCCATCGTGTGCGTCCCGTCGTCAAAGAGCACCTGCATCTCTCCCCAGCTCGCGCCACCGTCATCGCTTCGCTTCATCACCAGGTCGATGTTGCCGTGGTCGCGGCCGTTGTCGCGACGCGACTCGCAAAAGACCAGGATCGCTCCCTTGCGGTTGGTCACCGCCGCGGGAATCCGAAACGTGTGCGTCTTGTCGGTGTCCGAGCGGAACAGCACCTGTTGGCCAAAGACCTGCGGCTCGCCGGCTGAGGCCATCGCGGAAAGAGATAGCCAGGCCAGCAGGGCCAACAGGCGACGCGGTGCGTGATGTGGGGTGTTCATGCCGGTCATCATTACGTGACAAGCGAGATTTTGCGAACCCGCCGCGG
>CAVOEV010000092.1:0-16571 GCA_963694825.1 Planctomycetota bacterium | reverse complement strand
CGTTGGGTGCATTGAACGCGAGTGTGAGTGTGGGGATCCGTCTTTCGCGGGTCAGCAAGGCGGCACGCAGCAGACTGCGTTTGGCGGTGTTGCTGCCAACGTCCTTGAGGTAGGTGCGAATCGGCCGGTAGTCGGGCGTGTAGCCTCTCATCACGGCCTGGTTGAACTTTTGACCCCGACCGTTGTCGGCGATCAGGTAGATCCCTTTGGATTCCGAGCAGAGTCGATTCAGGGCGTAGGGTCCATAGCCCGAGGACATCTGGTAGCGTCCGAAGCCTTGGGTGCCCCAGAACGGCAGGTTGAGTCGTTCCATCATCACGGTTTCCGGGCCTTGATCGACGTCCCATTCTTGGGTGAAGCCATCGGGGTACTTGTAGAGCACCCATCCCTTTTCGCGGCCGAAGATGGCGGCATTGCCGATGCAGTAGACCCGGATGCCGTTAGTTCGAGTCAGTTGGATGACCTTCTCGAGAGCGGATCCGTCTTCGCCGTAGTCACTGCCTCGTTCGTCGGTGACGATCACCACCATGACGTTGTATCGCATCTTTCTGCGGTAGCTGAGCCATTTGCGAGTAACCTGGGTGACGGCGGTGAAGACATTTTCGTCGGGCGATTCGGCTGGCTTGATGTTGCGGATCTTGGCGACGATCTCGTCGACATCGTCGACGGGTTTTTGCGTGTAGAACGTGGTCTTGTCACTGAATCCGACGACGGCAGTTTTCAAGGGCCGTCGCTGGGCTTCCTCGTCGGTCGATTTCAATGCGCCGAGTTGTTTGTAGATGCTTTCGAACCGATCGGCGATCGCTGTACGGCGGGGAGCCATCGAGCCGGATTCGTCGAACAGCCAGATGACGAGCGTCTTGCGGTTCTGCAACGATCGGTCGATTTCGACGGCCATCCGGTCCACGGCACCCTCGATCCCGCCGGGGTTTTCGGTCTGGCCCTGGATGTCGATGACGTCGGCGAATTCGTTTTCCGGCGGCAGAGGGATCTCGGCAGTTTCGGGCGATTCGAGCTGCAGGACCTTTTCGTCGAGTCGCTTTTGAACTTCTTCCTGAGGCGTGGTGCTGAGGCTGGTCGAGGCGGCCTGGGAGGGTGAGGGCTGATTGAGATCACTCTGGTTGCCCATCGGTTCGACAACCGCCGTGTCGAAGCTGTAGTTCTCGGGGTCGAACTCCTGGAACACGCTGTCCAGAGGCGAGATGTCCTGACTCGAGTAGGTGACTCGCGTGATGCTGTAGAGCACCAGCAGGATGGCAATGTGAAAGGCCAAGCTCATGGCCCAAGCCGGCCGTTCCTTGGGAGTCACCAGCCCTGCCGACCCATCGATCTCGGCTGCCGGTACCTGCTGCGACTCGCGGACCTTGCTCACGTCTAAGTCCCTTCAGTGGCCCGCCGTTGGAGAATCCGTCGAGGACACAGCTATTACCGTTACCCGGGAACCATTTCGAGCAGCAGTGTTCTCCGTCCCCATCATTCTACTTCGGCACTCAGGGCATGACAACTGCGGTTCTGTTGCTGTGTGTTGCTGTGTCACCAGAGTAACGGGCAGATCCTCCAGCGGACGCGTTGTCTGTAGTCGCGGTAATCGGACCAAGTTTCGGCCAGCAGTCGTTCTTCGGCCGAGATTCTCAGAGCGAGTAACGGCAGGCAGGCGAGCGGGATCGCGATTCCCAGCAGTGTGGACTGGCTGAATCCACAGGCGGCGAGCATCAGCAGTTGTCCGACATAGGCAGGGTGTCTGATGCAGCGATACGGTCCGGAGCAGACCGGTTTGCGTGCTGCCGGCAGGACTCCGAAGCTTCGTCCCAGTGTCAGGAGCGAGACGATGGCGATGGTCGACCCGGTGCAGAGCAAGGCGATGGCTGCGACGGTCCATTCGGCCGACGGTGCCGCGACGGCCAGGCCGAGGGCTCCGGCGGCCAGAGCGGGCAGGCTGCAGGCCACCTGGACCGTGCTGGCGGATTGTTTCAGCGGGCGCGACAGCAGAAGCAGGCACCCGACGGTCAGTTGCAGCGTGCCCACGAGGGCCCGTTCGAGGTTTTCGGAGTGAAACGAGACGACAGCGCAGGCGACGACCGAGAGTCCCAGCAGCACTTCGAGGCAGCGAGGTGGGCGTGGCATGTGCTTGGTTATCGACTGGTGGGTGAACCGACGTGTTGCGTTCTGATGTCGGGGCCTAGTAGATCCAGAACGGCCAATCGAAGGTCCAGCTGAGAAAGTTGATGACGACCAGGACACCGATCCAGGTCACCCAGCCACCGATCCCACCTCCGTTGTCATCGGATTCGTCTGCATCGGATTCGTCTGCATCTTCGAGAATCGCCTCTTCGACCCCCAGGACCAGTTCATTGGCATCGTCTTCGCTCCAGCCATCGGCCGCGAGGTCGTTGGCGACGGAGGTGCGAGGTCGTCCCGAGAGGAGTCCTTCGGCGGTTTTCTTGGCAGCCTGTTGGATTGCGGTATCGTCATGTTCAGGAGTCATGGCCATGGCGTGGTTCCTCTGTCTAGTGCGATTGGGCGGCGAAACGGCCAAGATGTTGGAGGCGTGGATCATACCCGAGCCACGTCCGATGGGCGGCGGAGAATGGGTTCTTATCTGCGGTACTCGATCAGGACGGCTGCCATCAGGCTTTCGTGGTCATTGGCTCGAAAGTCGTCATGTCCGGACACGATCCTGGCACCGGCATCGAGGTGAAAGGCGAGAACGGCGTCGCGTGTCGACGCGGCTGTGTGGTTAGCGAGGTATTGGTCGAGTGATTGGTCGGGCAGCTGGTGACGTCCGGCAGGACGGGTGAATCCGAGGACTCGGCGAATGCCTGGCAGCGACCAGGCGTGTGCGATCTGTTTGTCGACCAGCTGTCTGCCGATCTGTTGTCCTCGTGATTTCGGGTGCGACGAGACGCCGATCAGTTGGTAGACCGAACCATTGTCGCAATGGCTATTTGTGAACCGGTCGTGGTCGGTCAATTGTTCGTAGGTCAGCGGTTTGATTTGGAGTTGTCCAGGTAGGATTCGTTGTGCGGAACTGTAGCCCAGGAGAAGTCCGTCGGCTTCGGCCACCCATTGTCCCAATTCGTAGGCTGCGATTCGTGCAGCGATCTGTTTCGGCCCGGTCGCCAGCAGTGCGGGCCAGCAGTCGGCTTCGAGTCGCGCCAGTTTGTCGACGTCGTCGGCCCGAGCGGGTCTCAGGACGAGTCTTTCGCCAGCCATTGTGTGAGGATCTCCTGGTGGTGTTCGTCCAGACGCGGGATGGTATTTGACAGTGGTGGCGGGAAGTCGTTCATGCGGAATGGCGACCCGGCCGTCAGCAGTGTGCCTCCCTGTCGGTCGTCCATCGTGTGCCACATGTCCCGGCTGGCGAGGTGTGGGTCGGCGACCACCTGGTCGATGGATCGGATCGGAGCGGCCGGCACACCGGCCTGGGCGAGTCGTGCCAGCCAGTCGGCTGACGGTCTTGTGGCGAACGAGAGTTCGAGTTCGGATTCGAGTTTCTTGTGGTGTTCGGTCCGCGCGGCATTGGTGAGGAATCGTGGATCGGAGGCGAGGTCGTTTCGGCCCAGGCAATCGCAGAGTGCGAGCCACAGGGCATCGTTTCCGGCGGCGACGACGATCGGTTCGTCTGCGGTGTTGACGGATTGGAAGGGGGTGATCGAGGGGTGTCGGGTGCCCAGTGGTTCGGGTGCGACTCCGGAGGTGGTGAACCGGCTGATCGCGTTTTCGAGTGCGGCGACGGTGCAGTCGAGCATGGCCAGGTCGATCACGGTCCCCTGCCCCGACTCGGTACGTCCGTGTACGGCCGATACGATGGCGACGGCTCCGAAGAGTCCGGTCAGGATGTCGCTGATCGACGTGCCCACCCGGACCGATTGTCCGGGTCCGGATCCGGTGATGCTCATCAGGCCGCTGAGTGCCTGCACAACGACATCATAGGCGGCTCGGTCGGTGTCGCTGCCCGAGTGGCCAAAGCCCGAGAGTGAGGCATAGATGAGTCGGGGGTTCTTCTGACAGAGCGTGTCGGGTGCGAGTCCCAGTTTTTGCATCGTCCCGGCCCGGTAGTTCTCGACCAGTACGTCGGCCTGATCCACCAGTTGCAGGAAGATGTTGCGATCTGAATCGAGTTTCAGGTCCAGTGCGATACTTTTCTTGCCGCGGTTGATGCTGGCGAAGTAGGCACTTTGAGGAGTGTCGCTGTCGGGCTCGTCTTTGTTTTCGGACCTGGTCTCCAGAAAGGGTCCAAACGCTCGGGCGTCGTCGCCGCCATCGGGTCGTTCGACTTTGACGACTTCGGCGCCCAGGTCGGCCAGCAGCAGAGTGCAGTACGGACCGGCCAGCACGCGTGTCAGGTCGAGGACCCGAAGGTCTGACAGTGGTCGAGGGTGCACAGAGGGGGGTCTCCTGGCGAGCTGCGGCGAGCGTTAGCCGTAGAGGTCGTGGGCTTCTTTGTAGTTGATCTTGCGGGCTCGGATGAGTCCGCCCCCGAGTTTTTCGCCGTTGGGGTCGATGTAGGTGCGGCCGGTTCGTTTTCCGTTGGGCGTGACGCCGAGCACGTGGATGTTGAAGATAAAGGCCGTGTCGGTTTTTGCCTGGAACCAGTGCACGTTGTCCTTGACGTCGCTGACGGTCGAGTGGCCTCCGGGTCCGAACGTCTTGTCGATCGTCGGTCGAATGATGTAGTCAGTCTTACGATCTTCGATCCGGTCGTAGTGTCGGCCTCTGAGCTTGCCGTCGAGGACCAGGAAGGCGGTCGCCATGTTGTCGTGGCCGTGCGGCACAACGGAGCGGTTCTTTTTCAGAGCGAAGATCTGTCGTCCGAAGACGTATTGTGTGGGCAGGCCTTCGATCTTGGGGAACTGAAACCCGAGGCTGCGAGCTCCTTTGTCGAGGAACTTGGTGCCGGCTGTGAGCTTGTCGAAGTCGACCAGTTTCAGCAGTTCGGGCAGTTCGATTCGGCCGAACAGGGCATCGACCTGTTTTTGCCAATCGACTTGCTTGATCGTGTTGTTCTTGACCGAACGGCCGAGGTCGTTGAGTTCACTGAGCCACTTGCTAGTGATCGGTTTGACCTCGTCGGCGAAGAGGTCCTGTTGAGCGAGGTCTTCGAGCAGTGTGTAGGTCAGCAGTGTGCCGAGTGTCTTGGTGGTGAAGCCACGGCGAGTGAGTTGGTCGGACATCGAGTCGGCCCTCGTATGGGTGTCGAGTTGCGGACATGGTAGCCCCCACTGCCCTGCCCTGTAAACAGGTGGTGCGGCCTTGATGCCAGCTGTCTGGTTGTCCAGAGTCGTTGAGTGTCTTTGGCGTTTGGTGGGTTCGCAGGAGTGTCCGGTGCGTCGCATTTGCGTGTTCTGTGGTTCGAAGGCCGGGGAGGATCCCGAGTACGCCCAGGTGGCGGGGATGCTGGGTCGGGTTCTGGCCGATCGAGGCATCGGGCTGGTTTACGGAGGCGGTGGGATCGGCTTGATGGGTGTTGTTGCCGATTCGGTGCTGGAGTCCGGGGGCGAGGTGATCGGGGTGATTCCCGAGGGGTTGGCTGTGCGGGAGGTGATGCATCAAGGGGTGACGGACATGCGAGTGGTCCCTGACATGCATCGTCGCAAGGCCCAGATGCACGAATTGTCGGATGCTTATATCGCGATGCCTGGTGGCGTGGGGACATTCGAGGAGTTGTTTGAAGTCCTGGCGTGGCGGCAGTTGCGTCTGCACGCCAAGCCGATCGGCGTGCTGGATGTGCGAGACTTCTTCGGTCCATTCGTGGCCACGATCGAGAGATCGGTGAGTGAGGGGTTCCTGTCGGGCGGTTGTCGGCGTTCGCTGTTTGTCCGGGAGACCGATCCGGCCCGGTTGCTGGACTCGCTGTTGCAATTGATCGAAGCCGATTGATCGGTCTCGACTGTTGCAATCGTCAGCCGAACCGAGTGGCCAAAGCGGATTGTCGCCGGATGGTGGCTGGTGGGTGGGCTAGGTTTGTGACGGAGATGTTCGGCAGCGACCTGTCGGAGTGCCAATTCGTAGGAGGGAAGTTGTGATGCTCGTGTTGAGTCGAAAGAGAGACGAACGGATCATGATCGGGGACCAGATCTCGTTGCTGGTCGTCGACATCAAGGGCGACAAGGTGCGGCTGGGAATCGAAGCCCCGTCGGACGTCGCGGTGCACCGCAAGGAAGTGTACGAAGCGATCCAGCGTGAGCGGGCACTTGAGAATGAAGTGGTTGGGGTTGGGGTTGGGGTTGGTTGATCCGGGTGTTTCGGGACAAGCACCCGGAGGCGAGCCCGTCCTTGGGCGTCAGGGTTTGCGTGGTCGAAACGCAAGTGACGTCTGGATGGCGAAGTTGCAGGTGCAACCGGAGCTGGCTTCGGGCACCAGCAGTAGGCCTCCGGCCGGGATCATGTTAACCCAGCATCCGGGCCGAGTCGAAGTGGTGACCTTGCGATAGGTGTTCGATTCGAGATCGAACATGCTGGCGGTGGCGTCGCGGAAGAAGACGGTCGAGGCCGACGCGGTCAGCGTACCGCAGCCTCGGCGATGCTTGTTCTTCCAGAGGAACCCGGTGACACGTTTTCCGGTTCCCAGGTTCCAGGCGAACGGTTCGCAGTAGAGAATCGAGCCGACGATCACCGGGTGGTGATCCTGTTCTCCGTGCGAGCCACCGATGGCGGTCGATTGTTTCTGGCTGGCCGTCCACAGTTGATCTCCGTGTTTGCTGTCGAAGACCTGGATGTCGTAGCAGACGCGTGAGGTCTTGGAGTTGTCGCCGTCGTTACGCGAGCCGACGACCACGAGTCGTCCGTTGGCGACGGACAGGTAGACGGAGTGTTGTATGGCCGAGAAGTCGTGTGGCCGGCTAAAGCGAACGCTGCCGGTTGCGAGGTCCAGTGAGACGAGTCGTGCACCTTGTGCGAAGAGTTCCTTGGGGGTGGCTCGACCGGTGGCCTTGGTGAGTGTTGTGGTGTTGTCGCTTTCGATCAGGGTGACGGCCGAGTCGGCGATGGCGATGGCCGGATTGGGCAACAGTCCTCCTCCGGTGTGGTAGCTCCAGAGGTGTCGTCCGCTGTGTCGGTCAAACGCAAACAGGTATTCGCTGCCGACCAGTGGACGGCGGTCGTAGTAGGTGCCGTCGATCGCGTCTCGGGAATGATCGCGTCGTGAGGCACCGGTTGCGACGGCCGAGCCGACCAGCGTGTTGCCGACGACAGCCAGGTAGCCCCAGTCTCGGGGTTTTCCATCGGCGGCCGTTGGGACTGCGAAGGTGGTCAGTGTGCGGCCGGTGTCCCCATCCAGTCTCAGGCATCTGCCTCCGGCGGCGATGTAGACCGAATCCTCGGTCGCGGCCAGGTAACTGCAGTCGCGAAAGGCTCCGATTCGCCGCGAACCGGGCACAGGGTTGTTCCAGAGCACGGTGCCGTTGTAGCCATCGACGGCGATGACGCGGTCGTTGCCCGGGATGAAGAGTCGTCCAGCGACAAACAGCGGTGCGACCGTACGATGGTGGCGATCGAGCATCTGGCGGGGTCCGGGCGGTCCGAACCACTGCAGGTCGAGTGGGCCTTTGACATGTTGGTCGTCGCTACAGACGGTGTTGGCGGCATTGGCGTACATGTGGGACCAGTGGCCGGCGCCTGGGAGTGCTGCCCGGCGTGAGAGGATCGTGCCGTCGGCGAGGTCGACGACGGCACCGCCCCAGGGCCGAACCAGTCGGTCAGCAGTCTGTTGCGTGGACGGCTTGGCGTTGTGTGGGATGAGGGCAATATTGAACAGGCCATCGACATACCTGGGCGTGTGTTCTGATGGCGAGTGGACTGCGGTCACTTGGCCTGCCAGGCCCTTGGCCCAGATGGTCTTTCGGGCTCGTGCCGCCTGCTGTTCGGTTTCCAGCAGCACGTGGATTTGGATCTGGCTATGGCGGGCCAGTTCCAGTCCAGCGTTTGCGTCGGTCGAGCCGAGCACGACGGCGTAGCCCTTTTTGTGTGCCAGTTCTTTGACGAGTGTTGCGACCCACTGTACGGGTGGAGCTGTCTTGCCGGTGGGAGTCTTTTCGGGTCGCGAGTCATGCGTGATGGGTTTGGCCACGGGTCGTGGGCCGAATGCGGTCACTTCGCCTTGATCGGTGCTTGTCAACAGATAACCCCCAGCGATGGCCAGCGACCAGGCTCGGCCTTGGACCTTGGCCGACCAGGCCTTGGTGCCGGTGCGTCGGTCGAAAGCGGCGACGTGTCCGTCGGCTCCTCCGAACCTGAGGTCGGCAGCTCCGATGAACGCAAAGCGGTATTCATCGGGCAGGTTGGTGAGTTCCGTGCCGACACCCTTGCCTCGTCGTTTCAGTTCCGCAACGAAGCCACCGGCGGGGTCGCGTCCGGTGGCAACGAACAGTCGACCCGAACGGCGGGTCAGGTAGCCCTGTGCCGAGATGCTGACCTGGTTGGCCGCCAACCGGTGTCCGTCACTGACACGAAAGGCCACCTGGTGAACTCCCTGAGTCGGAAAGATCCCGGCACAGCAGTAGGCCACATCGGCTTCGACCAGCACACCGGTGCGAACCGGCCAAGCACTGATCAGGCGACCGTTGCCGGCAATCGTCTGCGCGCGGGGCGCGGCGGATTGTTTCCAGATGCGGCGACCGTCGGCGAGGCTGACGCAGTAGATGTGTCCGTCGTCGGATCCGAACAGCACACGGTTCTTGGTAATTGTCGGAGCCAGTCGGACGGGTCCATCGGCGGTCACGGTCCACAGCAGTTGGCCGGTGGCCAGTTCGAGGCAGCGGACCGTGTCGTCGGCCGAGTGGCCCAGCAGCACACGCCCGGCGGCGGCGACCAGGTGAGGCGCCCGGTCGTAGGTCACGCGTCCTCTCAAGGCCTGCTTGCGGGCCCAGAAATTCTGGCGAGCCGGGTCAGGCCAGGCGGGTGACGGTGTGGGAATGCGGTGAGTCCACTGTCGCGAGAGTGGCAGCTTGAGCGGTTTTGGCGAGATCCCGGTTCGCTGGTTGTCTCGGTTGTATGTCGGCCAATCGACGACGGTCGGAGGCTGGGCATGGATACCTGGAAACCGGCCGGCACGGTTTCGAAAGACGGTCTGGATGTCGCTGGCCGAAAGAGCTTGGTGCCAGATGCTGGCGCTTTCGAGCAGTCCGTCGATCGGGTAGTACTCGTTCTGGTCTTCGTAGGCGCCCAGCGTGACCATTCCGTTGGGCGGGTAGGTGATCGGTCCGGATTGGGTTTTGGATTCGTTTTCGAGTTGTCCGTCGACGTACAGCCGTTGCAGTCGGCCGTCGTAGGTGCCGAGCACGTGGTACCAGTGCCCGAATTCGAAGAGTCGTGGGGCCGTGAGGTAAGTCAGCCGGCCGGTCTTGGCCGAAGCGAGTCCGAATGTGAATCGGGAGTCGTGTGCACCGAGGACCCATCCCTTTTCGTAGTTGCCGTTGTCCTGCAACGCGCTGACGAACCCGACCCAAGGGCCGGCCGATTCGATCTTCAGCCAGGCCGAGACGGTCATCGCGGTGGTGGGCAGGATCCGCTTGGCGTCGGCGATCGAGCGGGCGACATGGAATCGTTGGCGAGGTGATGTCTGACCGGAGAGGCGGATGAGTTGCTGAGGACCGGCCGAGGTCTTTTGGGTGAAACGGATTGGCCCGGTGAGTTGAGCTGCGATTGGTCCGGCGATGGGTGTGATGGTGCGGTCGGTCAGGTGCTGGCGATCGAATTGCCAGCGAGCGGTTGGGGGAGGCGTGGCAGCTGGCAACGGGGTGGCGATGGCCAGCAGCAGGCAGGCGGTCAGGCGGCGAGTCACGAGTGACGAGTCCGTCGAGGGGGACGTGACGGGGTGAAACGGGTCTTGTGGTTGATTATGGTACTGCCAGGGGGCGGATCATGAACAGATCGAGGCAGTCCGAGGGGATTGGCGACGGGCGATCATGAAGGTTTCGGTTGTCATTCCTGCGTTGAACGAGGAGTCGTGCATCGAGCGAGCGGTGTCGTCGGCATGGATTTCAGGTGCGTCCGAAGTGGTCGTAGTGGACGGAGGCAGCCGGGACTCGACGTGCCGTTGTGCTGCTGCGGCGGGGGCACGGGTGCTGTCGAGTCCACCGGGCCGGGCGGCACAGCAAAACGTGGGTGCCAAGTCCTGTGTCGGCGAAGTGTTGCTGTTTCTGCACGCCGACTGCCGGTTGCCCGAGGACGGGGTGGCTCAGATTGACGAGGCTCTGGGCGATTTGTCGGTGGTTGGCGGTTCGTTCCGTCAGCGGATCGAGGCCGAGGGGTGGTTGTACCGTTGTCTGGAGCGAGGCAACTCGTGGCGAGCCTCGTGGCGTCAGGTGCCATACGGTGACCAGGGTCTGTTTGTACGTCGCTCGAGTTTCGAGGCGGCGGGTGGGTTTCCCGAGGTGCCGTTGATGGACGACGTGATGCTGACTCGGTCGTTGAGAAGACAGGGTCGCCTGAAGTTGGTGGAGGGGCCGCTTTGTGTGGATGCCCGGAGGTGGCAGCGGCGAGGGGTCATCCGCCAGACGCTGCGCAACTGGTGCCTGCTGGCGGCCTGGCGGCTGGGTGTTTCGCCCGAGCGGTTGGCTGGGCATTACTGAGGCACACCGGCAGAGACACGGCAGAGTCGTTCGCGGGTGGTTGTCAGGCGACGACGGGCTGTATGACGCGTCCGTCGCCTTCGGGGCCGATCAGTCTTTGGTTGAGTCCCTGGTATCGGTAGCTGAGTCGTTGCGGGTCGAAGCCGAGCAGGTGAAGCACTGTGGCTTGGAGGTCGTGGAGTCCGACCTTGTCGCGGGCGACGAAGTAGCCCAGTTCGTCGGTTTCCCCATGCGTGACTCCGCCGCGGATACCGCCTCCGGCCATCCACATCGAGAAGCAATGCGGGTGATGATCTCGGCCGAGGAATTTCGAGCCGTTGCGTTCTTCGTTGAGTGACGTGCGACCAAACTCGCCGCTCCAGATGACCAGCGTTTCGTCGAGTAAGCCGCGTTGTTTGAGATCGCTCAACAGGGCGGCGATCGGTTGGTCAACCTCCTTGCACTTCTTCGGCATTCCGTTCATCAGGTCGTTGCTGGCGGCGGTCCCGTGCATGTCCCAGCCCCAGTCGAACAGCTGCACGTAACGGACCCCCTGTTCGACGAGCCGGCGTGCCAGCAGACAGTTGTTGGCGAAGGAGGCTTTTCCGGGTGTGGTGCCGTAGGAGTTCTGGATGTGCTTGGGTTCCCTGGTGACGTCCATCACCTCGGGCACCGACATCTGCATCCGGAACGCCAGTTCATACTGGCTGATCCTGGTACGGGTTTCGGGATCGCCGATTCGATCGAGTTCCAGTTGGTTGAGCGTCCTGAGTGCATCGAGGCTGCGCCGTCGGACCTGGCGATCGATGCCGTTGGGATTGGAGACGAACAGGATCGGGTCACCGGCACTGCGGCATTGGACTCCCTGGAAGACTGACGGCAGAAACCCACTCCCCCACAGGCTCTTGCCACCACTGGGGTCGGTGCCTCCGGAAACGAGAACGACAAAGCCCGGCAAGTTGGCATTTTCGGTGCCCAGGCCCCAGGTCGTCCAGGCTCCCATCGAGGCGCCTCCAAAACGGGCGGCACCGGTGTAGAGGGCCAATTGGGCTGGGGCGTGGTTGAACTGGTCGGTGTGCATCGAGCGGATGATTGCCATGTCGTCGGCATGGCGAGAAAGTTCCGGCAGCAGTTCACTGATCCACTGGCCGCTTTCGCCGTGAGGCTGGAATTTGTAGGGAGTACCGAGCAGTTTGGGTCGGCGCGCCTTGAGATCGATAAACGGCAGCCGTTCCTTTTGCAGGACCGCCAGCAGTTCGTCGGGACAGGGTTGCATGTTGTGCCGCAGCAAGGCCGGCTTGAAATCGAAGAGTTCGTGCTGCGGCGGCGAACCGGCCATGTGCAAGTAGATGACATGTTTGGCCCGGCCGGGTAAAGGCGGTCGATGCGGCTGGCGTGGGTCGTCGGTGGCGGCTGCGGTGTTGCCGGTTTGGAGTGTGGCGAGGGCTAGGGCTCCGAGTCCGACGTTGGAATCGCGGAGGAAGTGGCGACGGGTGATGGTTTGCAGGTAGTTGTGTCGTGGGTCCATGTGCGTGTGCCGTGGTCCCTAAGGGGGGGGGGATTGTTGAGTCAGGGGCGGGTGAGGACTTGGTCGAGGTTGAGTAGCACGTTGGCGACGACGGTCCAGGCGGCCATGGTCGCGGTGTCGGCCGAGCGCGGTGGCTGTGGCATGCTGGCCAGTTGCCGAGCGGCCTTGGGGTCGTTGCGATAGTGTGTTAATTCGGATGCGTAGAGTCCGGCCAGTACGCGAGTCTGGACGGGACTGGGTTGTTGTCCGGTGGCCAGTCGGAATCCGTAGGCGACTTTGGTCTCTTGAGTGGCTCCGCCTTCGGCGACCAGTCGTTGTGCGAGTGCCTGGGCGATTTCGACGTAGACGGGGTCATTGAGCGTGACGAAGGCCTGCAGTGGCGTGTTGGTGCGAATGCGTCGCGGCATGCAGATTTCTCGACTGGGCGCATCGAATGTGGCCATCGACGGGTAGGGCACAGTGCGTCGCCAGAAGGTGTAGAGACCGCGTCGATGTTTCTGCGATCCGGGGCTGGTGGGCCATTTGCGTTGTCCGTTGAAGGCGGCCTGCCAGAGTCCGGGTGGTTGAAACGGATAGACGCTGGCTCCGCCCATGCGGCGATCGAGCAGGCCGGAGATGGCGAGTGCCTGATCACGGATGGTTTCGGCAGCAAGCCGGAACCGGGCGCCTCGGCCAAGCCATTGATTGCTCGGATCGGCTGTCAGTGCGTCTCGAGTCACTCGTGCCGATTGCCGGTAGGTGTGTGAGGTGACGATGGTTCGCAGCAGAGATTTGATATTCCAGTCGCCGCGAGTGAATTCGGTGGCGAGCCAATCAAGAAGTTGGGGGTGGCTGGGGGGTTGTCCCTGGGTCCCAAAGTCTTCCTCGGTCGCCACCAGTCCGCGTCCGAACAGGTGACTCCAGAAGCGGTTGACCGCCACGCGAGTGGTCAGGGGGTTTCGGGAGTCTGTGATCCAACCGGCGACACCGAGTCGAGTTCGCGGCAGTTTGACGTCTGCGAGATGGAACCCGGCGGGGAAGTTAGCCGCGACCTTGTCGCCTTTCTGCAGAAAGCTGCCTCGGATCATGACAAACGTGTCGCGATGCTTGTCGGGGGGAAGGTCCTGCATGACGGGCAGAGTGGGGAATTGTGGGCGGTCCTTCTTGAGTGTTTGGAGGCGATCGGCCAGTTGAGAAGCCAGTTGTGCGGCGGGTCCAGGTCGAGAGGTGCGGTGTTGGTGGTTGGCGGTCGGTTTGGTCTTGAGAGAGTCTTCCCAGACGGTTTTTCGATTGGCGTCGAGCAGTCGAACGATCAGTCCGGTTTGTCGGGCGAAGAGTTTTCCGTCGGTGCGATTATGGATGTGGATGCGTGCGACGGGCAGGTTGGAGCCAAGGTCGACTTCCCACCAGGGGTTGGGCTGACCGTCGGTATGAGAGGTCGATTTGGCGTTGAAGTAGTGGCCATCGGTATTGCCATCGACGGCCAGGCGGGCAGGTCCGTTCGAGGCGGTGCTGGACTGTTTGGCCGGTTGTTTCAGTGCGAGATTGACCGGGTTTTTGGCCTTGGTGTCGGATTGGGAATAGACCTGCACCTCGGCGAGCGACAGGAATCGTTTGGTTGATTTCCGGGCGGGCAATTCAATGCGAACGAACCGAGCGGTAACCGGTTGCGAGGCGGCCGAGGTGATTTCGGCGACGATGCGTGGTTCGAGAGCCTTGCGTTGCGTCTGGAGCGAGGCGATCTGGAGGTCGAGTTTCTGGACATCGCGTTTCATCTGTTCGGTTGGCGCATCGATGACGGGTGCTTCGTCGCTTCGGTCGGCATCGGCCGACTGGTTGAACATGTCATAGAAGCGGTAGTACTCGAGTTGTGTGATCGGGTCGTACTTGTGGTCGTGACATTTTGCACAGCCCATGGTGAGTCCCATCCAGACCTGCAGCGTGGTGTCGACTCGGTCCTTGACCGCCGCCACGCGAAATTCTTCGTCGTCGGTGCCACCTTCGGTGTTGGTCATCGTGTTGCGATGGAAGGCGGTGGCGACCTGTTGTTCGAGCGTCGCGTTGTCGAGCAGGTCGCCGGCCAGTTGGTCGGTGGTGAACTGGTCGTAGGGTTGGTTGGCGTTGAAGGCGTCGATGACCCAGGAGCGGAACCGCCACACATTGGTTCTCAGGGGATCCGACCCATAGCCTCGCGAATCGGCGTATCGGGCCAGGTCGAGCCAGACTCGAGCCCAGCGTTCGCCGTAGGCCGGATGTGCCAGGAACCGGTCCACCAGCCGGTTCCAGGCACCTGGCTTGAGGTCCGCGAGAAAGTGATCGATTTCGGACTGGGACGCCGGCAGGCCTCTGAGGTCCAAGCTCAGTCGTCGGATCAGCGTGTGTCGATCGGCCACAGGCGATGGCTCAAGCCGTCTTGCGACCAGCTGGAATTGAATGAAGCGGTCGATCGCGTTTTCGCTCGGCCAGAGGTCGTGTGCGTCCGGGACCGGGGGACTTTGTGGTGCAATAAAGGACCAGTGCCTGGCGTAGGGGGCACCCTGTTCGATCCAGCGTTTGAGGGTTTCGATCTGGCGGTTTGAGAGTGGAGGCCCGTGGTCCGGGGGTGGCATGCGGAGGTTGGGGTCGGGGCTGGTGATGCGTGTGATCAGCGAACTGGCGGCGACCTGACCGGGTTGGATCGCCGTGTTGCCACTTTCGAGCTTGCGGATACTCGACTTGCGGAGGTCGAGTCGGAGTCCGGCCTCTCGGTTGTCGGCGTCGCGGCCGTGGCATTTCAGGCAGTGCAGCGAGAGGACCGAGCGGATGTCGCGATTGAAGTCGACGGTGGGGTTGGCGGCGTGGGTCGTGGTGCTTGGGATCGCCAAGGCGACCAGCAGTGCGAGCGGCAGTCCGTGCAATCGTGACAGGTGTTGGGTTGAGCTTGAGGTGGTCATGAGGTTGTGGCCGAGTGGTTCAGGCGATGATGTCGTGGATGACGTGTCCGTGGACGTCGGTGAGTCGCCGGTCGATGCCGTTGTGTCGGACGGTGAGTTGTTCGTGGTCGATTCCGAGCAGGTGAAGGATTGTGGCATGGACATCGTAGACGTGAGTCGGCTTGTTGCGATCGGCGGGTTTATAGCCCCACTGGTCACTGGGTCCATAGGTCGTTCCGCCCCGGATACCGCCACCGGCCAGCCAGTTGGTGAACACATAGGGATTGTGGTCTCGGCCGGTGGCACGTTGGCTGGAAGGCATGCGACCGAATTCGGTGGTCCAGAGAATGATGGTGTCGTCGAGCAGTCCGCGTTGTTTGAGGTCGGCGATCAATCCGGCGGTGCCGACGGCCATCCCTTCGGCCAGCGGGCCGTGGTCTCGGGCGATGTCTTCGTGCGAGTCCCAGTTGCGTCGTGGAAACCCGTTGTCGCAACCCGACCAGATTTGAACGAACCGGACTCCTCGTTCCAACAGCCGCCGGGCGATCAGGCATTTGCGGCCGAAGTAGTTGACTTCTTCGGGGGCATTGATGGTTGTGGGGAACGTGGGGGTGTTTGTGTCGAGTCCGTAGAGTCGGAGGACGTGTTGGGTTTCGCCGCTGATGTCGAGTGCTTCGGGTGCGGCAAGTTGCAGTTGTGCGGCGAGTTCGTAGCTACGAATACGGGCTTCGAGTCGGGAGTCTCCGGCCGAGTGTTCCTGGTGTCGTCGGTTGAGTGTTTCGAGCAGTCGCAGTCCGTCTCGGTCTCCGCGTGGTGTCACGAAGCTGTCGGGGTCAGCGGTGAGATCACCGATGGGGTTCTTGAGTCCGGGGCGGATGATGGTGCCCTGGTGCTGAGCGGGCAGGAAGGCGGTGTCCCAGTTCTTGGGTCCGTTTGAGGCAAAACCACGGTGGTCGGGCAGAACGACGAAGCTGGGCAGGTTGTCGCTTTCGGAGCCCAGGGCGTAGCTGACCCAGGCCCCGGCGCCGGGAAACCCGGGCCGTTGAAAGCCGGTGGCCTGCAGCAACGTGGCCTGGCTGTGGACTCCGGTCTTGCCCACCATCGAGTGGATGAAGGCGATGTCGTCGACGACCCGCCCGAGTGCTCGGACCGGGTGACTGAGCATTTTGCCACAGTCGCCGTGAGGTCGGAACGAGAAGGGAGACCTCATCCAAGGTCCCAACCCGTTCTGGAAGGTTTCGACATGTTCGCCAAAGTCCGACGCCTGTCCGTGGTGTTTTTCGAGAGCGGGTTTGTGGTCGAAGAGGTCGATGTGGCTGGCGGCTCCGGACATGAACAGCTGGATCACGCGTTTGGCTCGCGGCCGGTGATGCAGTTGGCCGCTGAGCAATCCGGGAGCGGAGTCGGCGGTGGCGTGTTGCCGGCCGATCAGATCCGCCAGCGCGATGCCGCCCAAGCCACCTCCGGATTGCCAGAGGAATTCGCGGCGCGAAGTGGCGGCCAAACCGGTGTCCGGTGTGGTGGCTGGTGCGGGTGTTGGCGAGGAGGAGCGGGCGAAGGTCATTCGACAAAAACGAATTCGTTGAGGTTGAGGATGATTCG
>CAVOEV010000091.1:0-16860 GCA_963694825.1 Planctomycetota bacterium | reverse complement strand
AGCAAGGCTCAGAAGAAACGCGGCGTCATCCCGCCAGCTGCTGGACGACCCTGGACGGCAGAGGAAGACGCATTGCTTGAGGATTGCACAATCGCGGAGGTTGTTGAAAAGACCGGGCGGACCAAGGTCGCTGTCTACAGTCGCCGCAAAACGCTCAACATGACCGGCAACCCGCCAGCCGGCGTTCCGTGGACACCAGAGGAAGATGCCCTGGTCAGAGAGTTTTCCGTCGGTGAAGTCATGTTGAAGACGGGCGAAGTCGGGATGACAGGATTCGAACCTGCGACCTCTGCGTCCCGAACGCAGCGCTCTGCCAGGCTGAGCTACATCCCGCGGTCAGCGGGCGATTCTAGCAACGATGGACTGGCGGTCAACGAATGCTCAGGAATTGATGGTGTGAGTGGGATGCCAGGCAGGTGGCAGGGGCAGGCACCCGGCGAATCCGCCGCTGGCGGATCTGCTGGTGAGCCAGTCCCTATTGGGGTTGTTGACCGGTCGCTGTGTCAGGCGGGGTGTCCAAGACTGCCAACTTGGCAGGGTCCAGGCTTGTCTCGCTGACTTGACAGTTCGGGCCTAACCTCTCTCAATAGAGGGTCTTGCGTCGTCGGTTGCATGTTTGGCACGACGATTGCAAAACACTCAACGTGTGAATTGCATTCTGTTAGAGTCTGCCGCAGGCAGCGTGAGGATCAGACCGTGCCGAAGTTGATGAAATTTGATGAAGACGCTCGCAAGAGCCTGCTTTCGGGAGTTTCGAAGCTGGCCCGAGCGGTGAAGAGTACCTTGGGACCACGTGGCCGCAACGCCGTGCTGGACAAGGGTTGGGGAGCTCCGAAGGTGACCAAGGACGGCGTGACTGTCGCCGAGGACATCGAACTGGAAGATCCGTTTGAAAACATGGGTGTCCAGCTGGTCAAGGAGGTGGCTTCGAAGACGAGCGACGTGGCCGGCGACGGGACGACCACGGCGACGGTATTGGCCGAGGCCATTTACAAGTCGGGTTTGAAGTACATTGCTGCTGGTGCCGACCCGATGGCGATGTCTCGGGGCGTGCACAAGGCGGTTGCTGTCTGCCTGGAAAAACTCGGCAAGATGGCCGTTCCGGTCAAGTCGAACGATAAGTCGGCGATTACCAGGGTGGCGACGATTGCCGGGAACAACGATCCCGAAATCGGAGTGATTCTGTCTGACGCGTTGCTGAAGGTTGGCAACGACGGAGTGATCACTGTCGAAGAGGGTCGTCAGGTCACGACCGAGGTCGACCTGGTCGAGGGCATGCAGTTCGAACGTGGTTACCTGTCGCCTCATTTCGTCACCGACGAAGACGCTCAGGTCTGCGAACTGGAAAACTGCCGCGTCCTGATCTGGGAAGAGAAGATCAGTAACGCCAAGGACCTGGTGCCGCTGCTGGAGACGATGTCCGAATCGGGTCAGCCGCTGTTGATCATTGCCGAGGATGTCGAGGGCGAGGCACTGGCGACATTGGTCGTCAATAAGCTCCGGGGCATCATCAAGATTGCCGCCGTCAAGGCGCCTGGCTACGGCGACCGCCGCAAGGCTCAGATGGAAGACATCGCCGTTTTGACCGGTGGCCAGGCCATCTTCAAGGACCTGGGCATCAAGCTTGAAAACGTCACCCTCGACCAACTGGGTAGCGTTCGCAAGGTCATCATCGATGCCGAGAACACGACGGTGGTCAAGGGGGCGGGGAACAAGAAGGACATCGATGGTCGTGCCGAGCAGATTCGGCAGGAGATCGAGGTGACCGACAGCGAGTACGACGTCGAGAAGCTGCAGGAACGGCTGGCCAAGCTCGCCGGCGGTGTGGCTCAGATCAACGTCGGAGCCGCCACCGAGACGGCGATGAAGGAACGCAAGGACCTGATCGACGACGCACTGGCCGCCACTCGGGCGGCGATCGACGAAGGCATCGTGCCCGGCGGCGGTGTGGCTTTGCTGAGATGCCACAAGGCGGTCGAGAAGTTGGACTTGGATGGCGACGAGGGGTTCGGAGTCCGCCTGATCCTTGATGTGCTGTCGATGCCGATCCGCACCATTGCCGAAAATGCCGGCCAGGACGGAGCGGTTGTCGCGAGCCGGATTTTCAAGTCCAGGCAAGCCAACTACGGCTACGATGCTCAGAACGACAAGTACGGTGACATGATTGAGTTTGGGATCATCGATCCAACCAAGGTTGTTCGTGCAGCACTCCTGAACGCCGCCAGTGTGGCCGGGTTGCTGCTGACCACGGATTCGATCATCGTCGAAGAACCGGCCGATGAAGAAGAAGACCACCACGACGACCACCACCACGACATGGGCGGTGGCATGGGCGGAATGGGTGGTGGTATGCCAGGCATGGGCGGCGGCGGCGGTATGCCGCCGGGCATGGGTGGCATGGGTGGCATGCCGGGGATGATGTAGGCGACCTACCAGTTACAGACCAATCCACATCGAAGTTGTCCGAGAACCGTTCGGGCACCAGATAACCGGGAGTGAAGAAGAGATGAAGCTAAATCCGTTGGACGATCGTGTTGTTGTCGAACCACTCGGTGCTGAGGAAACCACAGCGGGTGGAATCGTGCTGCCCGACGCCGCCCAGGAGAAGCCTCAGCGAGGCTCGGTGGTCGCCGTCGGTCCTGGCCGATTGCTAGAAAGTGGTGAACGAGCTGCCGTTGGCGTCGTCGTGGGTGACGAGGTGCTCTTCGGCAAGTTTGGTGGCACCGACATCGAGGTCGATGGCCGCGAGGTGAAGATTCTCCGCGAGAGTGACATCTTGGCGAAGGTCGTCTAGGCGATCTTCGGCTTCGTTCTCAAGACGAAACATTTTGCTCAGACCAAGCGCAATAACCCTGGACCGAGTTGTCCGGGCCCTATCAGGAGCTAGTACCCGTGGCCAAGCAACTGCTATTCGAACACGCCGCCCGTCTCAAGCTGAAAAAAGGTGTGGAGCAACTTGCTCATGCCGTCGCCGTCACGATGGGACCGACCGGTCGCAACGTGATCATCGACAAGAACTTCGGCAACCCCGTGGTGACCAAGGACGGTGTGACGGTCAGCAAGGAGATCGAGCTCGAGGACCCGTACGAGCATATGGGTGCCAAGCTGGTCAACGAGGTGGCCACCAAGACCAGTGACGTTGCCGGCGACGGCACCACGACGGCCACTGTGCTGGCTCGATCGATCTACGAGGAAGGTCTCCGCAGCCTGTCGTTGGGAGCCAACCCGATGACTGTGCGTCGCGGGATCGACAAGGCGGTCGCCGCCGCACTGGGTCAACTCCGCGAAATGGCCAAACCGGTCACATCCAAGACCGAGATCCAGCAGGTCGGTGCCATCTCGGCCAACAACGACACGGCCGTGGGCGAACTGATCGCCGACGCCATGGAAAACGTTGGCCGCGACGGTGTGATCACCGTCGAAGAGGGCAAGGGCAGCACGACGACATTGGAATTGACCGAGGGTATGCAGTTCGACAAGGGCTTCAACTCGCCCTACTTCGTGAATCATCCCGAGGACATGAAGTGCATTCTCGAGGACTGTTACGTCCTGATCCACGAGAAGAAGATTTCGAGTCTCCGTGACCTGGTCCCGATCCTCGAACAGGTCAGCCAGACGGGTAAGCCGCTGTTGATCATCGCCGAGGACGTCGACGGGGAAGCCTTGACCGCGTTGGTGGTCAACAAGCTTCGAGGTGTTCTGCAGGTGTGTGCCGTCAAGGCACCTGGTTTTGGTGACCGCCGCAAGAACATGCTCGGCGACATTGCCGTCCTGACCGGCGGTACTTTGCTGTCAGAAGACTTGGGCGTGAAGCTCGAGAACACCGAGATCAGTGCCCTGGGGCATTGCAAGAAGGTCGAGGTGACCAAGGATTCGTGCACGTTGATCGAAGGAGCCGGGAAATCGGCCGAGATCAGCTCGCGAGTCGGGCAGATCAAGACTCAGATCGAAAACACCGAGAGTGAATACGATCGCGAGAAGTTCCAGGAGCGGTTGGCTAAGATGACTGGCGGAGTCGCCATTATCTCGGTCGGTGCCGCTACCGAGACTGAGATGAAGCAGACGAAGGCTCGAATGGAGGACGCCTTGCACGCCACTCGAGCGAGTGTCGAAGAAGGAATCCTGCCCGGTGGTGGTGTTGCACTGTTGCGGACCATCGACACGGTGGAGGCAGTCAAGGCGAAGGGAGACGAGAAAATTGGTGTTCGGATCGTCGCCCGAGCCCTCGAGTCTCCGATCCGACAGATCGCCGAGAACTGCGGCGAAGACGGTTCGGTTATCGCCGACGAGGTCCGCGGCATGAAGACCAACGTCGGCTACGACGTTGAAACTGGTGGATTCGTCGACATGTACGAGCGAGGTGTGGTCGACCCGGCCAAGGTCGTTACCAGTGCCCTGTCCAACGCCGCTTCGATCGCAGCCTTGATGTTGACGACCGAGGTGCTGGTCACTCGCACTGACGACATGGAAGGTGGCGAGAAGCCGAAGGTGGAAGGAGCGGTTCGCTGAGCGAACTGCTGCGACTCCAGTGATATCTCACACGGGCCACCTCCTTGCAAAAAGAGGTGGCTCGTTTCTTTCCCCCGCTCCCCCATCCCTTCATGCCAGAACAACGCGACTACTACGAAGTGCTCGGAGTCGACTCGGACGCCAGTGCGTCGGAAATCAAGTCGTCGTACAAGTCGATCGCGTTGAAGAACCACCCGGATCGGAACCCGGACGACGAGTCGGCGGTCGAACGGTTTAAGGAGGCGGCCGAGGCCTTCGAGGTGCTCAGCAACCCCGACAAGCGGGCTCGTTACGACCAGTACGGGCATGCGGGATTGCGGGGTGGCCGAGGCGGTGGTCACGAGCGGGGTTTTTCGGATGTGGGCGACATCTTCAGCATGTTCGGCGACATTTTCGAGGGCTTTGGGTTAGGAGGAAACCGGGGCGGCGGGTCGAGGGCACGGCGAGGCAGCCACCTGCAGACGTCGCTTTCGATCGATCTTCCCGACGCAGCCTCGGGTTGCACTCGGACCATCGAAATCTCACGCCACGAACCCTGCTCGACGTGCAGCGGCAGTGGAGCCCGGCCGGGCAGCTCGGCCGATTCGTGCGACTACTGTGGAGGACATGGTCGAGTCGTTCAGTCGCAGGGCATCTTCAGCCTGCAGACGACCTGCCCGGCCTGTAAAGGCGAAGGCCAGATCATCCGCGACAAGTGCGACGATTGTCGCGGTGCGGGACGAGTGCCCGGTTCGGTCTCGCTGGATGTCAAGATCCCCGCCGGGATCGATTCGGGCATGAGACTGTGTTTGCGAGGCGAAGGGGAAAGCGGATCGACGGGCGGCCCGCGAGGCGATCTCTACGTCGACATCGACGTCCGGGACCACCCACTGTTTCGTCGCGAAGGGCCTCACCTGGTCTGCGGTGTGCCGATCACGTTCAGCCAGGCCGCACTGGGAGCGAACATCGATATCCCCGTGCTGGAAGGACGACACTCGCTGGAAGTGCCGGCCGGGACTCAGCCGGGACACGTGTTCCGGATCCGAGGCGGCGGGATGCCCGACCCTCGAGGTGGTCGGGCGGGAGATCTTCTGGTCGAGGTGCAGGTTGAGGTGCCTCGGAAACTCGGAGAGGACCAGGAAGAACTACTCAGACAACTCGCCGAAATCGAACAGGCCAACGTGTCACTACACAAGGAATCGTTCCTCGACAAACTGATGGACTGGTTCTCGTCCGAAGACGATGACTGAACACACCGGGGGCTGCCCCCCCTGCCCCCCCGTCCCTGTGAACTCGAGCAAAACAACCATGACAGACGACACACGAGACGAATTCGAAACCGACGACACGGCCGATGTCCCTGCCGATGATTCGGCCGAGCAGGCTGCCGGCGAAACAGGCGGTGAGACCGTCGAGGATCTGTCGGGCGAGTCGGGACCGGACATCGACGCGAGTGCCGAAGCGATTGGTGAGGCGTTGTCCGAGTTGTCACTGGATGAGCAGCTAGAGGCGACTCGAGCCGAACGAGACGACAATCTTGGGAAGTGGCAGCGGTCGTTGGCTGATCTCGAGAATTACCGTCGTCGGGTGCAGCGTGAGATGGACGAGTCTCGGACGTACCAGGTCTTGCCGTTGGCTCGGGACCTGTTGCCGGGTCTGGACAATCTGCAGCGAGCGATCCAGGCGGCCGAGTCGAACGAAGCAGCTGCCGATCTGGTTGCTGGTGTGAAGATGGTTGTGGAACAGGTGATTGGCGTACTGGCTCGGTACGGGGTCGAGCCGATCCCGGCGATTGGTGAGGCGTTTGATCCGGAGGTGCACGAGGCGATTCAGCAGTTGCCCAGTGACGAGCATGAACCGATGACCGTGCTGCAGGAGGTCGAGCAGGGGTTCCGGCTGGGTGACCGAGTGGTTCGGCCGGCCAAGGTGATCGTGTCAATGGCGCCGACAGACTCCAGGTCCCCGGCCGACGAGCCAGCCGCAGGGTCGGGTGACTTGGATGGCGAGACGAGTGAGGAGAACTAATGCCGACATATGATTACGAGTGTAAAGAGTGTGGTCATCGCTGGGAGTTGTTCCAGCAGATGAAGGACAGTCCGAAGCGAAAGTGTCCGGAATGCGGGCGGCTTCGGGCGAGGCGATTGATTGGGCCGGGTGCGGGGATCATTTTCAAGGGGTCGGGTTTTTACCAGACCGATTACCGCAGCCAGGGATACAAGGACGCAGCCAAGGCGGACAAGCAAGCCGAAAAGTTGGCGACCGAGAAACCCAAGTCGGATTCCGGCAGTTCGAAGTCCGATGCGAAGCCCAAGTCGGATTCCGGCAGTTCGAAGTCCAAGTCGGATTCGGGATCTTCTTGACAGGCGAAGTGTGCTGTTCGGATGATGAATCGGTATGAATCATGCGATCGCGAATTGTCTCAGTTGTCGTCGTCGTCGTGCTGGTCGCCGGTCTTGGCCTGGCGGGTTGGCGGGTGCGCGGGGTGTTGGATCCGGCCGAGGCCGGGACGACGATCCTGTTCAACCAGGGTCTAGAGCCGACGGTCACCGAAGCACCTTCGGGTTGGACCAATCAATGGTGCGGTTCGTGCCACAACCGCGAGTACGAGCAGTGGCTGGGCAGTCGGCACAACGTGGCCGCCACGGCTCACAATTTTGAAGTCGAGTGCTTGGAACCGGGCAGCGGTCGTCAGCAATTTTGTCTGAACTGTCATGCACCGAGGATCCCGGCCAACGGACTTCCGACGTCCGAACCTCCCGGTCTCGACGAGGCCTTTCGCGAGTACCCCGATTGGCTGGCCGGTGGAGTGGATTGTCTGAGTTGCCATGTTCGCGACGGTGTGGTGGTGGCCACCAAGGTCACCGACAAGGGGATCGCCAAGCATGCCATGAGACAGGATGCGGCATTGGGGAAGGCCGAGTTCTGTGCCGGATGCCACCAGTTTGGGTTCAAGGACATGGACTTGCCCGATCACTTCCATGGCGCCCTGCAACAGGCGAGTCTCGAGGAGTTTCTCGAGTATCGCGCCGCCGGGGGTGTCGAGACGAAGTGCCAGGATTGTCACATGCCACGCGGAGCTCATCGGATGCCCGGTGGGTACGACGACGCGATGGTCCGGCAGGCGGTCGAGATGGACCTGGAGGCTCGGTGGATCGAGCCGGGACGGGTGGCCGAGGTGACCGTCAGCCTGCGGGCCGGTCGCGTCGGGCACCGTGTGCCGGGCGGCGAGGAGCTGAGATTTCTGACGGTGAGGACCGAAGTCACACAAGCCGACGGTCAGTCGGTTGGTACGCGATTGGTAGCCGACGATGCGGCAGTTCGTGTCGAAGCGGGTGAAGAGGGGGATCTAGGCGAGTGGCCGATCGTCGAGACCCTGAGGCGGCAGATGGGCGACCGCGAGCACGGGCGAAACCTCCAGGCTCCACCCGCCCCCGATACCAGGCTCCGGCCACGCGAAACTCGACGCTACACCTACCGGATCGTATTTCCTTCGCCCGCCACGACTTCTCTGACGATCCGCAGCAGCCTGTGGTACCACCTGATGCACGACGGGAAGGCCAAGCTGTTTGGTCACCTGGCCCAGGACGTGCAACGCGTGGTGCGAGAGAGCGAAGTGCATCTGGAGCCTCCGAAGCCTGCAACTACGGATCGGTGATCGCGTCGATCAGTTCGTGAGTCCGTGGCATCTGGACCGTCGGAGGCGCCCAGTGCCGGCAGTGTTCCTGTCCCGACCGTTTCCACAAGGTGTCCTCGGACCAACCCGAGCGAATCCGCTCGCACTCCTGGCGAATTTGTGACGGTGTTGGTGTGAATTCCTGTCGCGCCATGGTCTGTTCCTCCGGGGAATGGAGAAAGGGTGACGGTGAGACTTGAAAAGCGAAGATGCGGTCGGACTGTTGTTGTCATCCGATTGTTGAGTCGTACTGGCTACTGACAGGATGCAAGCGGCGTGCCGAAAGTCACAAATGCCGTAACTGACTGTCAACCAGTGATTTGCATCACCGCGATCAGTACTGCGCTGTGGTGCATTTCGCGACAGGTGTATAGAAATGCTGCACAGAGAATCCGTCCCATCGGGTTGTTGGCGCAAGTCGTCCCCACTGCGGTGGTGGAGATTGCCCTGAGCGTACCAGCGATCAGCGTTCGTATCGCAGGGTTCGGCCTGGCATGGGTCCGTCGAACACAGCCGGTGTGCCGTTGTCGAGGATCACCTGACCGTTGACGACGACCAGTTCGATGCCATCGGCCGTTTGGTGAGGATCTTCGTAGGTGGCTCGGTCGGTCACGGTATCGGGATCAAAAACCACGAGGTCGGCAAAGGTCCCTTCGCCGATTCGGCCTCGGTCCTTCAGCCCGTAGGCATCTGCCGATTTGGCGGTGAGTTTGGCGACGGCTTCTTCGAGTGAGAACAGTTTACGATCTCGGACACACGGTCCAAGAATTTTCGGTGCCGTGCCATAGACTCGGGGGTGAACGATCCCTCCGTCGTGATAGATGCCATCGGATCCGATCACGCACAGGTCGTGTTGCAGCAGCGGTTCGATCTTCTTGTCATCGCCTTCGTTGAAGACGATCAGCGGAGCCAGTCGTTCTTCGATCAGCAGGCTGTACAGAGCTTCCTCGACCGGCAACCCGACTTCCTTGACGAATTCATCAAGTGTTCTGCCCTGGAACGCGGTGTTGTCCTTGCCCGGCACCCAGGCCAGGGTCATCCGATCGAGGTCCAGCGGATAGGCTTCCAGTGCCTGTCGGAAGTGGGCTCTGGTGGTGGGATCTTCGAGTTTCGCCATGGCTCCCAGCGGCCCGTCGTCCCACGCGTCGTAGGGCATCAGGTAGTTGAGCATTGTCGACCCGGGCTGATACGGGTAGCACTCGTAGGAAAATTCGACTTCGTGTCTCACCTCATCAAACAGTGCCAGCAGCGCATCGACCGTCTGTTCGTCGCGGCCCTTGACGTGCGAGATGTGGACGCGGCATCCGGACCGTTTGCCGATCTCGACGGCCTCGCGGATCCCGTCGAGGATTCCTTTTTTGTAACGAACGTGCGTGGTGTAGACTCCGTCGTATTCGGCGATCACCTTGCAGGCTTCGACCAGTTCGTCGGTCGTGGTGTAGCACTGCACGATGTAATCGAGTCCGGTCGAGATACCGACGGCTCCATCCTGCATCCCCTTGTGCACTTCGGCACAGATCATTCTCATCTGCAGGTCATCGACCCACTGCTTACCGAACCCGCAAGCGAGCGAGCGGACGTTGGCGTAGGGGACGTGTCCGGCGACATTCTGAGCCGTCGCCCGATCGAACTCGGCCAGGAACTCGCCGATCGATTCCCAGCCGCGGTATTCTTCGAGCCGCAGCGCGTTGAGGCCTCGGAGATAGAACAGCCACTGTCGCACGGTGTCGGGCCGGACGGGAGCGTACGAAATCCCGTCGAGCATCAGGATTTCGGTGGTGAAGCCTTGTGAGGTCTTGGGGAGGAAGTGAGGCCGTTTCAGGAGCCAGCCATCGGAGTGGTTGTGGACATCGATGAAGCCGGGAGCGACGACCCGTCCGGCAACGTCGATTCGCCGGGTGGCCTGGGCGTCGGCGAGGTTACCGATCGAGGTGATTCGGTCAGCGGTGATGCCAACATCGGCGACGAACCGGTCCGAACCGGTGCCGTCGATGACCGTGCCGCCGTGAAGAATGAGATCGTACATGTAAGGACCGCGATCAGCAGTACGACTGGGAGGTTGGGATGATGACCAGTTCCGGGACATTGGCCCGAGCCGGCAGCCGCACGACCATCATGACTGCGTCGGCACAGTCTTCCGGTTGCAGGATTCTCGCTCGGTGCTCGGCACTGACCGGCACTGGTCGTTTGTCCAGAATCGGAGTTTCGACTTCGCCGGGGTAGATGTTCGTCACCCGGATTCCCTGGTCACGGTGTTCTTCGGCGACGGTGATCCCGAGTGCGGACATGCCGAATTTCGAAGCGTTGTAGGCGACTCCACCGATCGGGACGGCTCGGATTCCGGCGACCGACGAGATGTTGACGATCACTCCGTCGGCCTGCTCGCGCATGCCCGGCAAGACGGCATGGATGCAGTTGTAGGCGCCGGTCAGGTTGACGGCGATCAACTGGTCCCAGTTGGCCGGATCGAGTTTGGCGATACTTCGCACCGGGGTATTGATGCCGGCACTGTTGACCAGGATGTCGATGTGTCCGAGTTCTTCTGTCGCCCAGCCGAAGAACTCGTTGACTGTGTCGCGATCGGCGACATCGCTGGTGCGTGCGATGATCGGCACATCGCCGTTGTAGTTCCCGGTGACGTTATCGAGTGGTTCTTGTCGTCGGCCGGTGATGGCCACCTGGCAACCGGCGTCGGCCAGTGCCCGGGCCACTGCGGCCCCGATACCCGAACCTCCACCGGTGATCACGGCTGTGCGGTTGTTGAGATCGCTCATGAGACTCCTGCTGTGCAAGAAACCGGTCGCAACAAGAGACCGTTTCTAACCGTCGCGCACAACAGCGGCAAGGCAGTCGGGACTGAAGGCGGATGGCGAGACTGTCAGGGCCGGATCAATCGCGACACCGCTTCGCCCAGCCGTCGTTGTCCGCTGACGGTGAAGTGTCCGTCGAGTTCGAAGTAATCTGGTGGCTGATCCGAGTCGCCTGCTTCGCGAGCCCGAGCGGCTCTGCGGAATTCGGCGACTGGATTGATGACCGCGATTCCTTCGGCCTCGCAGATCTCGATCACCACGTCCTGGCAAACCGTAGTCTCGATCAACGATTCGGGCACATCGTACCCCACCGCCTTCATCCCTTCGGCCGCCGCCCGCGACACGTACGGACCGTCGGGCACGATCACCACCTTCAGTTCGGCTTGCGCGTTGCGGCAAAGACCTGCCCACTGGCGGACACACCGCCTGAGTTTCGATTTGGCATCCCCTCGCCAAGCGACTGCGCCGGTGACCGGTTCGGCAAACCGGCCGGGGTTGGTCATTGCGGTGTGGAGCAGAGACGGGTTAAGCAGCCCGGACTGGAAGGCCTGGCGGACCCCGGGCGAGAGGTTCTGGTAGCGTTGCTGTTGTTCGGGTGTGAGGGTTGAGCGAAGGTAGGCCTGAGATTTCAGGAACACGCTGCGGTACGATTCCATAGTTGGTGGATTCGGTTTCAACCAACCGACGAGGGTCGGGAACAGGCGTTCGCCCCACTGCGAACGCCACTCCACCTCTTCGGCTTCCTGCTCGACCAGTTGGATCAGGTCGTCCCCCTGCAGGGTTCCGACCAACACGATGTCGGGTTGGAAGTGGTCGAGTGCTTGGGAGATCATTCTCGAATAGTCGTTGGGCGAGGCTCCGGGGAACCCGAAATTGATCACTTCGAGCGTGTTGTCTTGGCTGGCAGCAAGCCGCTGGAGCACCTTGGGCCATGCCTGATCGGCCTGCACGCCCCAGCCGAACGTGAACGAATCGCCGATGGCCACCAGTCGCGTTCCGTTTCGATCTGGCACCTGTGGGTAGTCGCGGTCGCGGAGTCCCTGTTGGGAAACGACCACTTCGACATCGAACTCGGCACTCTGGTGCCGTACGCGGCTGCCGGATGGGAACAGCAGATGTTTGGGCGAGGTGTTTCCGATCCCGCCAACCTTGCCGATCACGCCGACCAGGTGATCGAATCCCGAAAGGGCGATCGGGATGCCGATCAGGCAGATGGCCACGAACAGTGCCGTTCGTTTCGAGCGGCGAGCGGGCGCGTCGGCGGTTGGACTGTGTTCGGTCATGGATTGTGCCGCGAGGTGATGGCCGCCTGCAGCAGCGGCACCAGCGCTTCGGCGATCAGCTGGTGTCCCAGGGGTGTCGGGTGGCAGTCATCGTGGATCAGGTCGCGATTGTAGAAGCGTTGCCGACTGGCACCGTATTGCTGGAACAGTGCCTGGACGTCGATCAACGGTACGTCGGCGTCCTTGGACACCTCGCGAATAATCCGGTTGGTGCTCAGTCGAGAACCCAGGTTGCCGATCATATGCTCGCGACTCTGTGCGTAGGCCGCTTCTGCCTGCTCGTGTTGCCCGAGACCTTCGAGGCATTGACCGGCGAGGTAATGCAGGATGGCCGGTTGCGGATCGAGTTCCAGAGCTGTTCGGGCGGTGGCCAGTCCGTTGTCGAACCGCTTGTTGGCGACGGCTTGTGCCGCGTCATGAATTGCGGCGACGACCTGTTCGCGGTGTTTGGCCGCAAACCAGTGAGGCTGCCGGTGTTTCCAGGCGGGCGAGAGTCGGGGGTTGTAGGGAACGGTCAACAGGATCAGTGGCACATTGGCATCGCGGGCCGCGGCGACCATGTGTTGGAGATTGGCTCGGAACGTGTCCAGGTACTGTTGTCGGACATCGAGCCAACCTGTCACATCGTGTTGTTCTGGATCCAGCGGCATTTCGACGGCGTAGTCGGAACCGATCAGTTGGTGATGAGCCTCGAAATGGTCGCGGGTCAGCGACTCACGAGCCTCGTCCTGCCGGGCTTGCCGGTTCGACACGCTCCATTGCACCAGGCCGTATTCCACGGCTGCGAGGGCTCGGCTGGCGGCCAAGGTCCTTAGCAGGTTGATGCTGTTCTGGCTCAGTTCTTCTCGGACGGGCGGCTGTTGTGCGGGTGAGGTACGAGGCAGCGGTTGCCAGTGAAACCATTCGTTGTTGCCGACAAACAGCACGATCGCGGCGGGTTTGTAGAAGCCGACGGCCTGGTCGACGACCGGGGCCAATTCGCCACTGGTCCAGCCAATTTGTGCGGCATTGAGAGTCCGCAGGTTGGGCATTTCGAGCATGGAATCGAGCATGCCGGCAAACGTGTCGGCGTAACGGTAGGGGAACCCATAGGCAGCCGAGCCACCGACGATGAACACTCGCTGCTGGCCGTCGCGGACGACGTCGTCGGGGACGACGTTCCGCATTCCCTGCCACGGCCCGGCTCCGGAGATCTCGACTCCGCCGATCTTGTAGGGTGAAGCGGCACCGGGTCCGTCGGTGGGGTCGCGTAGAGTCAGTTCGAGGTCGTGTGAGGTGTCGGAGAGTGCTGGGATGGGTCGAGTTTCGAGCCGCATCATGGTCAGAGCGGCCAGCAGACGGTGTCGGAAGTTGTAGACGTAATCGCCGAGCCATCCGGCGGCTTCGAGTGCCCCGAGCAGGATGGCGACGTAGATCAGTCGCCGCGTCCACGATCGTCCGGCCGCGGGGTCGGTCGGTTCAGCCATAATCCAGGTACCCTTGCAGGATTATCTGGGCGGCGATCATGTCGCGTCGGGCCTTGCGTTTCTTTCGCGACATGTCGACGCTCAGTAACAGTTCCTCGGCCTGCACAGACGTGTAGCGTTCGTCATAAAAGGTCACCGGTTTTCCGGTCGCCTCGCGGACCCAAGCCGCAAACGCTTCGGCCTCGAGCGACAACTCGCTGACGGTCCCATCGGCGTGTAGCGGCAGTCCGACGACCAGGGCGACGACCAGTTGGTCCTGGATCAGTTGTTCGAGGTGGAGTACGTCCTGGACCTTGTCGCCGGTCGGTTCCCAGGTCTCCAGCGGCACCGCCAGATTCCGTTCGGGTGTCGAGACTGCCACACCGATTCTCACTCGGCCGTAGTCCAGACCCAGCAACGACCCGTATTCGGGGATCTTGTCGCGGATCGGTTCAGAGACAGTCGGCACGGCCTTGCTCCTGGAGCTGTTGGACCAGTCGCTTCAGTCCGTCTTCGTCATCCCGTCGAGCCACCAGTGTGGCGTCGGCGGTGTGCACGATCACCAGTCCGTCGACTCCGACCGCTGTGACCAGGTGTTTGCTGTCGCTGTGAATGATGCAGCTGTTCGAGTCGACGACGACGACATTGCCTTGCAGCGTGTTGCCGTCGGAATCGGTGCCGACGACATCGGCCAGAGATTGCCAGCTGCCCAGGTCGTTCCACTGGAACGGGGCTTCGATCAGGCAGGTGTTGGAGGACTGTTCGAGCACGGCGTGATCGATCGAGATGGCTGGGAGGTGTTGGAAGACGTTGGTGAGCCGTGCGCTGTAGTCGGCGTCGCCCAGGGCGTGGCGAATTGTTGTCATGCCGGTGGCGATTTGGGGTTGGTGTTCGGCGAGGGCGTTGAGAATCGTGTCGACTCGCCAGGTGAAGATGCCGCAGTTCCAGAAGGTGTCGCCGGCGGCGATGTAGGATTCGGCGGTGGCCCGGTCGGGCTTTTCGTGAAACGCTTCGACAGCAAACGCTTGTTCGGTGCCTTGCAGCGGTGTGCCACGTCGGATGTATCCGTACCCGGTGGCCGGTCGTTGTGGAGTGATTCCCATCAGGACCAGTCGGGACGGGTCGTCGTTGACGAGTTGTTCGGCGTGCCGGGCGGTGTCGGCAAAGGCGAATGGCGGATCGATCAGGTGGTCGGCCGGCATGGCCAGCATCACCGCATCGGGATCGACTTGCTGCAGGTGAATGGCGGCCAGGCCCAGGCAGGGGGCGGTGTTCCTGGCCAGTGGTTCGGCCAGGATCTGGTCGGCGGGCAGGTCGGGGAGTTGTTCACGGGTTGCGTCGGCCTGGAGCGTGTTGGTGACGACCCAGGTGCGTTCTGGCGGCACCAGGCCATCAAGTCGTTCGACGGTCTGCTGCAACAGACTGGTGCTGCCGGTCAGGGGCTGGAGCTGCTTGGGGCACTGCCGGCGGCTCTGCGGCCAGAACCGTGTGCCGCTGCCTCCGGACATGATCACCGCGTGAAGCATCTCTCACCTGCAGCGCAACCGGGTCGCAAGGGGGGAACCAACCTGAGCATAGAGGGTGTGGAGGGTTGGTGTCACCAGGGGTGCAGGATCTTACAGAATCGGGTGCGGATTCGTGGTCTGGGCGGCGTCCGAATTCATACGAAGTCGGCTACGGGCTGCTAGAACAGCGGTAGCGCCTGACCGACACTCAGCATGTGCGGCCGGTTCAGGTTGTCGAAAATCTGTGCATCGGGGCGGATACCCAGGGCGGTGAAGATGGTGGCATGCAGGTCGTGTGGTCCGCAGGCGAGGGAGTGGGGATGAGCGGCGTGAGCATCCGATCTGCCATAGACCTGCCCGCCTCGAATGCCTCCGCCGGCCAGCACGGCAGTGTAGGAGAACGGGTAGTGGTCACGGCCGGCACCACCGTTGATCTTCGGCGTGCGGCCGAAGTCGCCGATCATCAGCACAAGCGTCTCGTCGAGTTGGCCTCGCTGTTCGAGGTCGCTGATCAAGGCGAAGGCCGAGCGGTCAAAGACTGGCAGCAGCCGATCCTTGAGCCGGTTGAAATTGTCTCCGTGAGTGTCCCAGTGGTCACCCTTGCCGCCGTTGAGGTCACTGGCTGACATCAGCACCTGCACCACCGGCACACCAGCTTCGACGAGTCGACGGGCCAGCAGGCAGCTCTGGCCACCGAGGTGCTCTCCGTACATCGCCTTGACTTGGGGGGTTTCGTTGTCGAGGTCAAAGGCCTGCTGGATCCGGTCACTGACCAGCATGTTCAGTGCGAGGTCGCGGAAGTGAACGTAGGAACGGGCCGCCGTAGAGCCATCGGGCCTGAGTGCGGAAGACTCGACCTGATCCAGCAGCGAGCGGCGACGGCGGAAGCGGTCGCGGTCGATGCCGGGGGCGAGATTCAGGACCGGTGAGCCGAGGTCGCGGGATCGGCCGCCGTAGGCGCTGCCCTTGGGGGTCTTGACCACGATCGGGTCGTAGGCACCTCCCAGGAACCCGCCGTATTCGCCAGCCTGCAACGTGCCGTTGTCCACCATTGGGTAGGGCAAGCGGATCGAGCGAGGGACGCCAGGCTGGAAGTCGCGGAAGTGCGAGATCATCGCCGGCAGCCCCGGCCAGTCGCTCCGCTTGGGGGGAATGTTGCCCGAGCGGTCTGTCGGCGGCTTGTGGCCGGTCATGTTCCAGTACATGCCCCGTCCGTGAGCCGAGTCGGTGTGGGTCATCGAGCGGATGATTGCCAGCTTGTCGGCCAGTGTTGCCAGCTTCGGGATGTGCTCGCCAACCTGGATTCCCGGGACGCTGGTCGAGACCGGATTGAAGGGGCCGCGGATCGAATCGGGCGCCTTGGGCTTGAGGTCCCAGGTGTCGATGTGACTCTGACCACCCCAGCAATACAGGATGATGCACGACTTGGCCCCACCGGCCAGATCCTCGGCAGCACTCAGACTCTGCTGCTGCAGCATCGCGGGCAGCGTCAGCCCGAACAGGCCGCCGGTCTGCAACGCGGCGCGGCGCGAGAGGTTTCGAAAGTCTCGGCAACCGTCTCGAAAAGACTGCGACGCAGATGCCATCACCTGTCCTCTTAGCCAGGTTCCTTCCCGTAACTCGATTCAATGGTTGCTGATGTGTTGAGTCCTTTCA
>CAVOEV010000090.1:0-17147 GCA_963694825.1 Planctomycetota bacterium | reverse complement strand
AGAAACTTGCGGTTCGGCGAAAGAGCCAGAAAGAACGGGTTCTCGACATCAGACGTCCGGTGCACGAGTTTCATCGTGCCCCGATCCGAATTCACCCGAAACGCATGAATCGCCCCAGCCTCCCCCTTGGCAAAAGACGACACAAACACCAGTAAACCGTCATCAGCACCGCACGGACAGTTCATCACGCCAAGTGCCAATCCCGGAACCAACAGACAAATGTGCCACAAGCGACCCAACATCACTGCTCCCTGTTTCTCGCCGCCGAATGACGACTAACCTGGTGACTTCTCCTCAACATCCGATACCGCAAACACATGCAGCGGGGAATAATTGGCGACGTAGCCGCCCATCTTGTCACGCACGGCACCGTTGCCCTGACTGTTACGGTTCGATGCCGACACCACGATACGACCGTCCGAGTGAACCGCCACACTGTGACAGTTTGACATCTTTGTCGATGTGAAAAATGGCTTCTCCGCACCCGGTTCGAGCAACAGAAACTGGCCGTTGCCGGGCTGACCACTGGTCACGACCGCCCAATATCCGCCCGAGTGCCACGCCAGATCAAAAACGAAACCGTGGTTCTGGGCACCCAGACGAGCCGTGTGCTCGACCTTCAAATTCGGCCATTTCAACCAGTGAATCGTCGGAATCGCGATCGCTCGACCCGTCTTCTGAGGCTCACCGCCGGCACAAATCAACACACGGCCCTTGTCATGGAATCGCAACAACCGCAAACCACCAACGTCCTGGATCCGCTCGTAATAATGCATCTTCTCGACAGGCGTCTCGCCAAGACACTTCCCGCCAGGCAACTCGAAACGACGCAACACTCCAAATAAATCGCCCGTGACCAACAACGACTTGTCCGGATGAATCGCCACGGCAAACACCTCGGTCGGCTGATCCAACAACTCGTGCAACAACTTGCCGTCCGATGCCGACCACACCCGTATCGCTCGATCACGACCAGCCGTTACCAACACCTGCCCATCATCCGATACCGACAACGATCGGATCCAGCCGTCGTGAGCCGTATCGTGGTGCCAGGCCAACTCGGTCGCCCCGGCAATCCCACGAGTCGCCTGCAATCGACCCCAGGTGTCCACACTGAACAACAACTCTCCACCCGGCTGAAACTCAACCCACGATACCCAACCCCGATGACCCGACACCCGGTCCAACTCAACAGGCTTCTCGACACCCCACTGCCAACGCCTGATCGACGCGTCGTAACCACCCGCCACCAACATCCGACCACACGCACTGAACCGAACCGTCATCAACTGACGGTCGCAATCCAGCTTCAACAACTCCCGAGGCTTGGGGAGTTGCTGCGGTGGAGGCTGCGGTGGAGGCTGCGGTGGGGGCATCGTGTCTGTCTCCGGCCCTCGCGGACCTCTAACTCAACAACTCGTCAACCTTGTGCATGTCGTCATGAGCGATCGGCAACGGCTGAGTGCCGTTGCGGTACTCGGCCGTTGCCGAATCGAGACCAATGGCCGAATACCAAGTATGAAACATGTGACCGATGTCGTACGGAGTCGTCTTCACATCGGTTCCGTCTGCCAAGGTCTCACCCACGACCGTCCCCGGACGGATCCCGCACCCGGACATCGCCACGCTCCAGGCATTGGGCCAATGATCTCGCCCGACCGAGCCGTTGATCCGAGGCGTTCGGCCAAACTCGGCCATCACCACCACCAACACCCGCTCGTCCAGACCCCGATCAAACAGGTCCTCGATCAACGCCGACACCGACTGGTCGACTTTCGGCATACGACTGGCATGCGAGTTGAAGTTGTCTCCATGAGTGTCCCAGCCGTAGGACGTGACCTGCACAAAACGGACTCCCGCCTCGATCAAGCCTCGAGCCAACAGCGTGTGGCGACCCAGGTCGTGAGTCCCATATCGCTGGCGGTCCGACTCCAAAATCTTCGTCTCGTCAAACAACTCGACGTGCTTCATCAGCGTCTGAGCCACATCGTAGACGTAACTGTTGGCCTCGTTGAAAACGCCACGACGGCGATTGGCAAACTGCCTGTTCAGCCGCTCACGCAACTCCTGCCGAATCCGGTCCGCATCGGAACTGATCGAATCGGGTCGGACCAGATTCGGAGGCGGCTTGCCGTCGCCGAGGGCCAACGCTCCATACCTGGCGCCCAGGAACCCGGCGTGCTTGGCAATGAACCCGCCATTGCCCGGCTTGACCCACACGTATGGCGGCAGGCCACTGTCGGTCGGACCCAGCAACTTGGCCACCGCCGATCCGAAAAACGGATAGGTCACGCCGCGGTTGCGCGGCTGACCTCGCATGATCTTCGGAACACCCGACGAGTGATTCGCATCCTCCGTCTTCATCGATCGCACCACCGCCAGCCGCTTCATCTGACGTGCCAGCTTCGGCATCAACTCGCTGATGTGCACGCCCGGCAACGTCGTCGGAATCGACCGGAATGGACCGCCAAACGGTGTGTTGGGCTTCGGATCCCAACTCTCCAACTGACTCATCCCTCCATCCAACCAGATCAACAGGATCTGCTTGTCATTGCGAGCCATCTCCTCGGCCAACACCGGCTGCAACAAGCCACCCAGTCCGCCCGCACCAGCCGCACCGACACCTCCGGCCATCGCACCCAACATGCGACGCCGCGACCAGTCGTGCTCATGCGAGCTGCAATGACTCATCTCGATCCTCAACTCTCTCAACGTTGGCCCGGCAACTTTTTTGCCCGACAACACACCCGTGTCAATGATTCACACAGAACTCCGTCGACGCCAACAACGCCCACGCCAATTGACCGATCGCTTCAGCCCGAGCCGTCCCGCTCGTCTTGCCCAGCAATCGCCCAACCAACTCGCGATCCGCCAATGTCGGCGGCCGACTGAACACCGCCAAAAACAACGCCTTGGCCGCCTTTTCCGAATCCGACATCGCCGACAGACGATCGACCAGGTTGCCCGACTCGGGCTTCAACAGCCCCTGCACGCCCGGATCGTGCATCAGGTACAACGCCCCCTTCACGCTCGGAGCAAAGTCCACCTCCGGCTCGCGCGGCGAATTCGCAAATGTCTTCAACCACTGCTTCTGCAACGCCGACAGACTCTCACTCTTGGCAACCACCTGCTCGAGACCCATCTCGGACTTCTGCTTCAGTCGGTCCATCTCGCCCGTGGCTATCACCGTGCTCCAAAACAACTGCTCGGCCGACAACCGTTTCTGATTGGCCACCGCATAAGTCGCCGCATCCGGCAACTGGGCGTCAACGGACAACCGCGAACTGCGTTGGTAGCAACGACTCCGAGCCAGCTGGCCCAGCAACCACTTGATGTCGAAGTCGTGCGACACGAACTCGGTGGCGAGCCGTTCGAGAAGTTTGGGATGAGTGGGCGGGTTGGCCGAATGGAACCGGTCCAGAGGCTCGACCAGGCCGCGACCCATCATCATGAACCAGAGCCGGTTGACAATGTTTCGAGCAAACAGCCGGTTCTCGCCGGCCGCCAGCCCAGCGGCCAACTCCTTCAGCGGACTGAACTTCAACACGCCCGGGATCTTGGCCTTGCGATCCGGAGACACCAGGTACTCCTCACCCTTGGCAAACGTCGGAATCGCAACGTCTCCGGCACCGGGAATCCTGAGACCGGTGGTCCGAGGATCCATCGTGAAAACCGATTGGAACTCCTTACGAGTCGTCATCACCCGTTCGCTCACAGCCGGGAACTTGCTGCCGCCTCGAGACTGCATGTTCTCGAAGATCATGTGCAAACCCTGAAAATCCACCTGCTTGTAGTCGCCGATGCTGACATGGTCGTGGCACTGAGCACACGCGAGATCCACTCCAGCCAGCAGACGGCCGACGTCTCGAGTCAACCCGGGCACGTCGACCGGCGCCATCGCCCCCTCGCTGGTCAACCGTGCTGTCAGGAAGTAGGCCGCTCCGCGAAGTGTCTCGTCGGTGGCATCCGGAGACAACATCGCTCGAGCCACCTGGTCCCACGGCAGGTTCTCCTGGAACGCATGACGCAGAAAACCGGTCCACTCGGCATGATCACCACGCCGCTCCATCAGCATCACATGAAACAACTCCTGCATCCGACGCGGGTAGTCGTCACTGGACAACAACTTGTCGATCAACACGTCGCGTTTGTCCGGCGTCTTGTCGGCCAGGAACGCCACCACTTCGGATGTGGTCGGAATGCGACCTGCCAGGTCGAGCATCACGCGACGAAAAAACTCGGAGTCGTCACTTCGAGACGCTTTCGGCAATTCGCCGATCTTCCCATCAATCAGCCGATCAATGGCAGCCGACAACGACTCGTCGGCAGCCGATGCCGCTGAAGCAGCAAGCCCCATCAAGCCAAACGTCACGACCAGAATCCACCGCGGCATTGCCCAAATCCAAAAAACGCCCGTAACACTCAACACAAACACGTTCAACGCCCAGCACTCGATCATACTCAGAGTCGCCCAGACCGCGACATGCCGGCTGGCCCGATCGCCCGACTTGTCACCGCTTCCAGCCTTGACGACAATCCAATCTCAGCGGCGTGCTCGGTGCACACGAATTCCACTCCATCGGAATGCGACCATGTCCAAAGCCGCACGGATCGAACCCACCTGGTTGCTGGCTCTGGTGTTGGCGACCGTGACCTCGCCGACGTCCGCCGAAGCTCAGCGTGTCACCGGTGGCCTCCAGACGCTCTACACCTTCGAAGCCGGCCAAGGCAACCGTGTTCGCGACCGCTCACAGGTTGGCCAACCGCTGGACCTGACGATCCCAAAACCCGCGGCCGTTAAGTGGCAGTCCGGATCGCTGCTCATCCGTTCCGCCACCCGCATCTCATCAATCGGCCCGGCGACCAAGTTGATCAACTCGATCAAGCGGTCCCGAGCCGTCACGCTCGAAGCCTGGATCCGACCGGCCAACGTTCAGCAAACGGGACCGGCTCGGATCGTCACGATCAGTTCCTCCACCAACTTCCGCAATATCACCTTCGGACAGGAAGCTAACCACTACGACGTCCGCCTGCGGACCTCCGCAACAACCGCCAACGGCATCCCCTCCACCTCGGCTCCCGCCGGCACCGCCACCACCAATCTGACTCACATCGTCTACACCCGCGACCCCGGCGGCACCGCCCGTCTTTACGTCAATGGCAAGTCCGGGAAACCGGTCACCTCGAAACGCATCACTGGCGACCTGAGCAACTGGGACTCCAACTTCCGCTTGTTGCTCGCCGACGAAGGCAACGGTGGCCGGCCGTGGCTGGGGTCTCTCCACCTGGTGGCCATCTACAGCCGTGCCCTGTCGCCCGCCGAAGTACAGATCAACCACAACGCCGGACCAGCAGCCGAGAGCCAGCCTCCCGAAGAACTGGCCCGGAAACGACGCCAACAACTCTTCGAAACCCGGATCGCTCCGCTGCTGGCTCGCCATTGCCTGGACTGCCACGACGCCGCCTCGGCCAAAGGCGGACTCGATCTCTCGCACAAGGCCACCGCACTCAAGGGAGGCAAGAACGGGCCGGTGATCGTTCCCGGCAAAGCTTCCGCCAGCCGGTTGTGGAACTCGGTGACCAGCAACCAGATGCCCAAGGACTCCAAGTCGCTGTCCGATGCGGACAAGACCCTGATCGCTCGGTGGATCGACGACGGAGCCACCTGGTCGGGCGACCTGATCGACCCGGCCGTCTACGCCAACCGGACCCGTGACATCTGGATCCAGCGATTGACCATCCCCGAGTACATAGAGACCGTCCGCAGTGCCACCGGCGTCGACATCGCCGACGATGCCCGCAAACTGCTGCCACCCGATATCCGGGCCGACGGTTTCAGCAACACCGCCTACAACCTCGCCGTCGACCTCAAACACATCGAAGCCTACTCGCGGCTGGCCGAAATCATCGTTGGCAAAATGGACGTGCTCAAGTTCACCTCACGATTCTCACGCAGCCGCAAACTCTCGACCGACGACACCATGCGGCAACTGGTCCAGACCATGGGCAAGTGGTTGCTGCGAGGACCACTCGAAGAACGCGAGGTGAACAACTACAGCGGGATCGCCACCACCGTGGCCAGTACCGGTGGCAACTTCCAAGAAGCCACCAGCACCATCGTCGAAGCCATGCTGCAATCTCCGCGATTCATCTACCGCATCGAACACCAACGAGGCGACGGTACCAGTTGGCCGGTCAACGACTTCGAACTGGCCTCGCGACTCAGTTACATCGTCTGGGGCGCACCGCCCGACGAACAACTCCTGAAAGCCGCCGACGCCAACCTCCTGAGTGACCCCAAGCGAGTGGCTAGCGAGACGGCACGGATGCTCCAAGACCCTCGCGCCATCAGACAATCCCAGCGGTTCCTCTCGGAATGGCTCGACCTCGATCGCCTGAACACCTTCCAACCCGACCGCGACCGCTTCGACGGCTTCGAACCGGAACTCGCCGCAGACATGAAACAGGAAACCCTCGCGTTCTTCAACGAGCTGGCCTGGACCAGACAACGCCCTCTGTCGGAACTGTTCAACGCGCAATTCACCTACGCCACACCACGACTGGCCCGACACTACGGCCTGAAATCCCTCGGGCCTGGACTCAGACGCTACGACCTGACCCAGGTCGCCGCTCGTGGCGGACTGCTGACTCATGGCAGCACATTGACCATCGGCGGCGACGACGCCTCGATGGTCACCCGCGGCCTGTTTGTGCTCAACGACCTGCTGCGAGGTCGAGTCAAGGACCCGCCGCCAGGCACCGACACCACACCCGTGCCACTCAAGATCGGACTCTCACAACGAGGCGCTTCCGAACAACGACTCGGAAACATGGCCTGCGCCGGGTGCCACAAACGGTTCGAAACCATCGCGTTCGCACTCGAAAAGTTCGACGGAGTCGGAGTGTTTCGGGAAACCGACGAGCATGGCAACCGGCTCCGAGAAGATGGATCGATCCTGATGCCCGGCGACTCGAAACCCGTCACATTCCAATCGTCAGCCGAATTGATGAACCTGCTGGCCGGCAGTGACCGGGTCCGCAAAACGATGACCTGGAAACTCGCCCAATTCTCTCTTGGCCGACCACTCGGAGCAGCCGACGCCGCGACAATCCGCTCGATTCACCAATCCGCCTGGAAAAACGGTGGTACCTGGACCGACCTGATCACCGCACTGGTCACCAGTGATCTTGTTATGCTGACCCGCACTCAACCCGATACTCAATAGAGCCCAGACAGAGCCCAGACAGGCCATGAGACTCGACACCACCGCCCACCTCATCAGCCGCCGCACCATGCTCCGTGGAGCCGGCACAGCAACCGTGGCCTTCCCGTTGCTCGAAGAGATGATCCAGGCACCGGCTCAGGGTGCTCCGACAGCCAAGGCTCCGGTCCGAGCCTTCAATCTCTTCTTCGGACTCGGTGTCCCGTCGCCACTGCAGGCCGAAGGATTCGCCGGAGTCCTCGAACCACTCAAACCGCTCGGCAACAAACTACTGATCATGCGCAACGTCGACCAGTTGAGGTGTGACGAGCGAGGCATCAACGCTCATTACGACGGAGCCACCGGAGCCTTCACGGCCGAACCGCCCGATGGAGAAGCCAAGGCGGGAGGCGGATCGATCGAACAGGTGGTCCGCCGCGGTCGATACCCCAAAGGACTCCCCCCGGGCATGGTCGCCACGCTGATCGGGGGCACCTTCTTTCGCCGCAGCCGGGTCGGTCGATACGTCCACAGCTTCAACCCCGACGGCACCGTCGCCGCCACGATTCAGGAAAAGCCCCGAGACCTCTTCGAACGAGTCTTTGGCACGATCGCAATCACCGGCAACACACCCGACGCCCGCCGACAACGACTCAAACGCAGCATCCTCGATTCGGTCGTCCAAGACTACCGCTTCTACACCGGAAAACGCTCACCGCTGGGTGCCCGCTCGCGAAGCCGAGTCGCCGATCACCTGGACCGAATCCGAGAATTCGAGCAGCGGGCGTTTGCCATGAAACACAAGAAAAAAGGACAGAAACCCGCCAGACCCAAGCTGCCTCGCCGATCCATCATCCCGCACGGTGGACCCGCCGACCCGGGAGGACAAGGCATCGATATCACACTCGCTGAACTCACGACCGAATGGCGACTGATGGCCGACC
The DNA here is from genome assembly GCA_963694825.1 of Planctomycetota bacterium. Taxonomy (GTDB): domain Bacteria; phylum Planctomycetota; class Planctomycetia; order Planctomycetales; family Planctomycetaceae; genus UBA8437. The sequence goes on along the minus strand of CAVOEV010000090.1, from coordinate 9,001 downwards.
TCTACGCACTCGCCATCCAGACCGACCGAGTCCGCTTCGGTTCGCTCACGTTCCTCGCCGCCGGAGAACGCATCCGGCTGACCGGCAACTATCAGTACGACGGGCGAACGGTCTGGGACTTCGACGACGCCAGACAACAACGAGCCGGCGGCGACAAGGGCTGTAGCCACGAGTGGTGGCACAAGTTCAACGAGAAACGCAAGAACGAAGCACTCAGAGCTCACGCTCACATGAAAATGAGAGAACTGGCGTACTTCCTCGGACGACTCGATGATGCCGATTCTCGTGACGTCAACGGACGCACGATTCTCGATAATGCACTGATTACGATCTCGACCGAATCCGGAGACGGACGCCACAACGACGTCAAACGGGAACTCTCTGGAGTGTTCCACGCGATCACCGCAGCCGACGGGCGGTTCAAGACCGGCCACATCATGGACGTCGGAGCCGAAGGTCTCGATGTCTACAACACCATGCTCGACGCCATGAACGTCTCGCAACGCATGGGCCCCAAAGACCGAACCATGCAGCCCGTCGACAAGATTCGCGCCTAAAATGGGCTGGCTCTCGACGCCGCAGACGGTGGTGCCTGTCCCCCCGCCCAACCCGCCTTTCTCGACAATTCCCAGCACCGACCGGGAACTCGACATCCCCCTGGCTCGTCGAAATGGCAAAGCGGGCCCATTCGACTGACCCAAACGTGGTCGCACACAACAGGGGAGACCGGTCCATGCAACGCGTCTTTTCAGCATTTGTCTTGGCCAGCCTGGCTCTGAACACCCTGGCCCAAACCGCCTCGGCCCAGGTCATCGTGATCGAAGGAGCCACGATCAGCCCTCGGCCTCGGCCTCGGACAACACCACGACCCCTGCCCCTCCCCGCCGACTACCGCATCCTCTCCGTTGACGTCAACGCGACACTCAACGACCAGATCGCCTCGATCCAGATCGCTCAGACCTTCAAAAACACCGGCAACCGTACACTCGAAGCCCGACTGCTGTTTCCCATCCCCCAGGACGCCGCCATCGATCGCCTGACACTGATCGTCGATGGCAAGGAACTGACCGGTCGACTGCTGAAGAAGGCCGACGCACGACGGATCTACGAAGCGATCGTTCGACGCCGACAGGATCCGGCACTGCTCGAATACATGGGACAGGGACTGTTCCAGACCAGCGTGTTTCCCATCCCGCCGCAGTCCAAGCGACGCGTCGAAATCCGCTACTCGCAACTGCTCAGACAAGACAACGGGCTCGTCGATCTCCACCTGCCCGTCGGAACACTCAAACACTCGCACCGCCCCATCGGCACTTTGAACTTCAACATCCGCATCAACAGCACCCGGCCGATCAAGACCGTCTTTTCCCCATCGCACTCAGTCGACATCAAGCGAGCCGACGACCACCACGCCAACGGCAAACTGACACTCAAGAACGTCACCACTCCCGACGACCTCAGACTCTTCTATGGAGTCAAGGACGCGTTGGTCGGGATGAACCTGATCAGCTACCGCCCCGATCCCAATCGCGACGGCTACTTCCTGCTGCTGGCCAGCCCCGAAGTGAAAGTCCGTAAGACCAAGACCCTGCCCAAGACCGTCGTGTTTGTTATCGATCGATCGGGCAGCATGAACGGAAAAAAGATCCAGCAAGCTCGCGATGCACTCAAGTACCTCATCGGGCGACTCGACACCAAAGACACCTTCAACATCGTGGCCTATGACACGCAGGTCGAGAGTTTTCGGCCCGAACTTCAGCGGGTGAATCCCAAGACACAAATGGCCGCACTCGGCTTCGCCGATGGACTCTACGCCGGTGGCAGCACCAACATCGATGGCGCCCTGACCACCGCACTCGGGATGCTCAAGGACAAGAGTCGCCCCAACTATGTGCTGTTTCTCACCGACGGACTGCCGACTGTCGGTGAACGGAACGAGTTGAAGATCGCGGCTCATGCCAAGACGGCCAACCGGGTCAATGCCCGGCTGTACAGCTTCGGAGTCGGCTTCGACGTCAATAGCCGACTGCTCGATCGACTCTCACGCGATCACCGTGGCCAATCGGTTTACGTGCGTCCCAACGAAGACATCGAAGTGCACGTCTCGAAACTCTACGACCGCATCAAATCTCCCCTGTTGACCAACCTCAACGTCCGCTTCGAATTCGACACGGTCGCTCGAACCGACGCGGCCGCTTTGATCTCACGCACCTACCCGCGAGAACTGACTGACCTGTTTCGAGGCGAACAGCTGGTCTGGATCGGTCGCTACAGACGCTCCGGCCAGATCTCCGTGACTCTCAAAGGCACCAACGCCGGTGACCGCAAGTCCTTCTCGTTCTCCACCACACTGGCCAAAACGTCAACCGACGAAACCAATGGCTTCGTCGAAAAACTCTGGGCACTGAGACGCATCGGCGAAATCATCGACTCGCTCGACCTCAACGGCACCAACCAGGAACTGATCGACGAACTGGTCCGACTCTCGATCACTCACGGCGTCATGACTCCCTACACGTCGTTTCTGGCCGACGAGAACGTCGACCTGGCGTCTCGAAACAATCGCGTCCGCGCCGCCGAAACCGCCAAACGAGACCTGGCCATCACCGGTGGACAAGCCGGTTTCGCTCAACGACGCATCAAGGGCCGGTTCCAACAAGCCACACGCGTGCCCACCGCAATAGCAGCCGATGCTCCAGCCGGCTCGAGCAGTGAAGCCAACGCGGGCCATCCGCTCGGAGACGATCTCGGACTGGCCCAATCGGGCCGCTCCAATGTCCGCAATATCGGACAAAAGTCCTTCTTCCGAAAAGCCAAGATCTGGCGAGACTCGACGGTCACTCCCGAACAGGAAACACAGGCCGTCCGCATCACTCAGTTCAGTCGACAGTACTTCGATCTCGCCGCCCGACACAGCGGCAAATTGGCCAAGTACCTCGCCTTCACCGAACCCGTCCTGCTCAACCTCGGCACTCGCACCTACCTCATCCAACCAGCAACCAATCCGTAGACTACAACTCCTTGCGAGACCGACCCAGTTCTTCCTTGAGCCACGTGGCCTTCAACCGCTCGGCCGTCGTCTTCTCACGCGATTCGAATTCCCAGTACCGCGCCGCCACATCCGCCGGAGCACTCGGGTCCTTCTCTATCCGCAGAGTGTCCTCGAACGTTGCCCCGTCGACGTCCAGCACCACACGGTAACTCCCCGGCCCAACCGCACGACTGCCTCCCGCTTGACCTCGCTGCCGTACACTCCGCACCAGATTCCAACTCACACGATGAAACCCCGCCTCGGTCTTTGCCTTCACCACGTACAACGACTGACCCCGGACATCGACGATCTTCAGTGACACCTTTTTCGCCGCCTTCCCCAGCACATAGTCGATCACCGCTCCGGTCGCCTGGTTCGTGCCACGGAACTGGTTGCTGTTGCTTCCGCGAACCGGATGCCGCTGCCAGCGGACGACCCGAGCCGGGGCATACAGCATCGTCGTGCCGGACAACTGCGACACCTTGAGTTGCCTCAAGGTCGTCACGTCGCAGACCCACAGGCTGCGACCGTGAGTCCCCGCTACGATCTGACCGTTCTCCGGATGCACCGCAATCTCGTGCACCGCCACCGTCGGGAAACCACCACCAAATCGGTTCCAGTTCTTGCCCCGGTCAATCGAATACCAAGCCCCGACCTCGGTGCCCAGGAACAACAGATCCGGATTGCCGACATCTTCGCGCAGACAACGAGTCGATCCCCACGACAGGTTCGACTTCAACGAACGCCAGGTCTCTCCGAAATCTTCCGATGCGAACACCAGCGGCGAGTCGTCGTCAGAACGATGCCCGTCGAAGGCCACATACACCCGACCGTCTGAAAATCGGGATGCCTCGATCGTCGACACCCAGCGAGGTCCCTTCAGCCCGACGGACTTCGTGATCTCCGTCCAATCCCGGCCGCCATTTCGAGTCACCCACAGCAAGCCGTCGTCGGTTCCGACATACAGCACATCGGGGTTCCGCGGCGATTCCGAAAGCGCCGTGGCCGAACCCTGCTTGGTTCGAGTGATCTCGGGCGAAATCTCCTTCAAGGCCGCACCCCGATTCAACGAACGGAACACATGGTTGCCCGCTGCGTAAAAGATCTTCGAGTTGGCGTGCGAGAGGATGAACGGAGAGTTCCAGTTGAAACGGTACGGCGGCTTGCCCTGACGACGAGCCGGACGGATCGAAGCCGTCTCGCCAGTCCGCATGTTCCGACGTCGCATGTTGCCGTTTTGGCTGGTGAAGTAGACCAGGTCGGGATCGTCCGGATCGACCCGACACATGAATCCGTCGCCACCGCCGACTCGGAGCCAGTCCGAATTGATCGGCCCGGTGCCGTGACGGCCCAGGCTCGGCCCGAACCAGGTCCCGTTGTCCTGCAAACCGCCAGTGACAAAGTACGGTTTTCGAGGCGAAATCGCCACGTGGTAGAACTGGCCGATCGCCGCCTGGTTCAGGTGGTTCCACGTCTCGCCACGGTCCCAGGTCACGTACGTCCCGCCATCGGAACCCAGCACCATGTGACGACCGTCTCGCCGATCGATCCACAAGGCATGCCCGTCGGCATGCACGCCACGCCCAAAATCGCCGCTGAACGTCACGCCGCCATCCGAGGAATGGTACTGGCCGACACCCAGTACGTAGACGTGGTTCTCGTCGGTCGGATCGACCTTGATCACGCTGAAGTACATCGGCCGCGAATGAAGACTGTTGATCCGCTTCCAGTTCCGACCTCCGTCCACCGACTTGAAGACGCCTCCGTACTGATATCCATCCTCCCCCTGCTGATCCTGGACGTTGGGGCGTTGGCCTCCAAGTGAAAACGTGTAGGGTCGCGAGTTCGAGAGACCCGGTCGAGTGCCCAGCGTGACGGTCAGCTTGACCGGCTTGCCCTTGCGAATCAGCTCCACAGGCATCTTGTCACCCGGTTTCCTGGCCTGGATCGCCTTGATCAGGTCTGCGTATTTGGCAATCGGCTTCCCACTCGCCTTGGTGATCACATCCCCGGCCTTCAACCCCGCCTTCTCGGATGGACCCGACGTCGTGATCCGTTCCAGCCGGGCTCCCCCCTCGGCGTCGCCGCCGGTGATGCCCATGAACACACGGCTCATCGGGCCACGCCCCCGGCCACTGGTGCCCGGCCGTCCCGTCAGCTTCACCTCGACGTCGCCCGGCTTCCGATCTCGACTTCCCTTGACCGGCTTCACCGTCAAGACCACCGAATCGCCCGGCTTCTTCTTTCGTAAGACCTTCAACAACCCGTCGAATCCACCAATCGCCTCGCCATCCACCGCCGACACCCGGTCGCCAACCAATAGCCCCGCCTTGGCAGCCGGACTGTTCGAATACACCTGGACCACTCTCAATGTCTCTTCATCGGCTTCACCCACCACGCCCAGGAAAGCCGGCATCGGAGCTGGCCCCTTGCCGATGTTCTCGCAATCCACCAATGCGAAGACCACGTCCGAGTCGCCCTGGTACCAGTCCAGGCCGATGCGACCGAGTTTTGATGTGGGCAATCCAGACGTGATCCGCTTCCACTTCCGACCCCCGTTGGTCGTGCGATACAGACCACTGCCCGCACCCCACTTGACTTTCGGATCGTAACGCCCGTAACCGTCGGTAATCTTCACTTCGTCACCCGGCCAGCTGTCAAACCCGTCACGCCGCCGCTGCCACGACGCAGCCAGCAAGGTGTCCGGGTCGCTGGGATGCATCACCAAGTCAATGATGCCCGTCGCGGCGTCGATGTACAAAACCTTCTGCCACGTCGTACCGCCATCGGTCGTCTTGAAGACACCACGTTCTTCATTCGAACCGTACAGCCGACCCAACGCACCCACGTAAACGGTCTCGGAATCCGTTGGATGCACCACGATCCGCCCCACCTGGAACGACTGACGCAAACCCATGTGCTTCCACGTCTTGCCGCCGTCGGTCGACTTGTAAACCCCGTCGCCGTACGACACCGAGTTCCGAGGATTGTTCTCGCCCGTGCCCACCCACACGATCTTCGGATCCGAAGCCGACACCGCCACCGCACCAATCGATACCGACGACTGCTGGTCGAATTGATGCTCGAATGTCGTGCCGTTGTTGATCGTTCGCAACAAACCGGCCGAAGCCGTCGCCGACCAGAACATCGACGGGTCACGAGGATTGACTGCCAGGTCCACGATCCGACCACCCATGTTGGCCGGGCCAATCGGTCGCCACACCAGGTGCTTCGACCACGACTCGGGAACCTGTGCCTGAGCCACTGCAGCAGGCACGGCGATCTGCCAACCGGCCGCCAACTGCCACAACACAAGCACCACTCGATTCGTGAAGCACACTCGACGCAAAGTCATCTGTCACACCTCGTACCAGGTCCACGCACCAGTCATCTGCATCTGTATCTGTCCATCTTCGTGACCACCGACCGGCTCGGTCAACGCTACACACCCTCGTCCCCGGACCCGCAATCGACCCGCAATCGACCCGCAATCGACCCGCAATCGTCATGGACCGTTCGACCGCTGCAACCTGCATAGCAGTCAACATCCCCGCCAATGCCCTACCTTGCCCCTGCCAATGGCCATGAAGTTGGCCGCTGGCCTTGCGGCGTTTCTACGATGAAACAGGTGGCCACAGTCCCGGCCAACACTTCATCGACACGAACTGTATGCGAAGCACGTCCTTCCTTCAGGCCTTTGGCCCACTGGTAATCGTCGCCGCGGGTGCCGTCGCATTCGCTTGGCTCAGTTCGCTGCGCACTCCGCCAGACACCCAACCCCCAACAACCAGACCACCTCCAGTCCGCACCCTCACACTCGGACCGCCTCGCAACACATTCGACATCCACGTCGGTGGACAGGTCGTCCCGCGTCGCGTTGTCACACTCGCGGCCGAAGTCGCCGGCCGCGTCGTGATCCGACCCGACAACATCGAAACCGGCCGACATATCGCCAAAGGCACACTGTTGCTGCAACTCGATCCCGGTGACTACGAACTGGCCATCCAGGCGACTCAACTGGAGGTCCGAGCCGTCGACATCGAAATCGACCGACTCAATACCGAAACCGCCGGAATCGTCGCACTCGTCAATCTGGCCACCAAAGACCTCGAACTCGCAGCCGAACAACTCGACAGAATCGAGCTGCTTCTGGAAAAGGCAACCGCAACGCGGGCCGACCGTGACCAGGCCAAACGCATCGAACTCGCCGCACGCAACTCGCTTCAAACACTGAAAAACCAACACGACCTCGCTCCCGTCCGACACCGCCAACTCCGCGCTCGACGAGATCGACTGGTCACCGAATTGGCTCAGGGCGAACGAGACCTCCAGCGGACCCGGATCCGAGCACCACTCGAGGGACTGCTGACACTGGCCAACGCCGAAGTGGGTGACTTTGTTCAGACCGGTGACGTCGTACTGAAGATCGAAGAAACCAGCACGGTCGAGGTCGAATGCCAACTAGGGGCCGATGACCTGCACTGGCTCAGAGACTCGATGAACACGGCCGACGCGACACCCGATGCACCATTGCGCGTCGCCAGTCGTCTGGAATTGCCCAATAACGCTGCCGTGGTGACCTACCGTCAGGCCAGTCGAGTGCATCGCTGGACCGGACGGTTGACTCGATTCTCCGGCCAGGGTGTCGACCCGAAAACCCGGACTGTTCGCTGCCGAGTCGTGATCCAGCGAGCTCAGAACGACTCGGCCACTCCGCTGATGCGTGGCATGTACGTCACAGTCACTCTGACAGCCTCGCCCAGAACTCGCCTGATCGAAATCCCCTCCGAAGCGGTTCGACCCAATCGCCAGGCTTGGGCGGTCGTCGACAACACACTCGTCATCCACCCGCTCGACGTCGTCCGAGTCCTCGACAACTCGGTCCTCGTTCCACTCGAGAACTCGACTCTCCAACCCGGCGACCGATTGGTCGTCTCGCCACTTCCGATCGCCTACGACGGGATGCCGGTCCGCGAATCGGCAAACCCGACACACTCCAGTTCGACCCGACACAGCGGCCCGTCGCCCTGAAGTCGTCATGAGGTCCGCATGAAAACACTGGTCGGCTGGGCAATCCGCAATACGCCGTCGATGAACACCCTGATGGTCGCCGCACTGGCCGTCGGGGTCGCCTCGATGACGATGCTACGCCGCGAGCGGTTCCCCGAGTACCGCGCCGACGAGGTCCGGGTCCGAGTCCTCTACCCGGGCGCGTCGCCGATCGAGACCGAACAGGGCATCTGCCTGAAAATCGAGGAAGCGATTCGGTCGGTCGTCGGAGTCGACCGTCTGACGTCGCATGCCGTAGAAGGTCGAGGCACCGTCGTCGCACGACTCGAATCCGATGTCGACGACCCACAACAGATTGTCAACGAGATCCGAGCGGCCGTCGATGGCATCCCCAGCTTCCCGGAAAACTCCGAACGACCCGAAGTGCGACTGAAGACTCACTTCCAGTCCGTCATCTCCGTTGCCGTCCTCGCTCCGCCTCAACTCGACCCCGCCAACGACCCCGTCGCACAACGCCAGTTCCGTGACCTTGCCGAGACGATCCACGACGAACTGCTGCAATTGCCCGAAGTGTCACACGTCCAACTCTGGCAGGCCAAGCCCTACCAGATCGATGTCGAGGTCTCCGAAGAAACGCTTCGCGAATACGGCCTGACACACCGTGACGTCGCGCTGGCACTTCGAGCCGGGAACCTCGAACTGCCCGGCGGACTGATCAAGACGCCGCAAAACGAGTTCCTGATCCGCACGACCGACCGACACCTGACCGGCGAAGGCATCGCACGGATCCCCCTCAGAACCGATCCGGCCGGCACCGTTCTCACCGTCGGCGACATCGCCACCATCCGCGACGGATTCGCCGACATCGATACCGTCGCCACACTCGACGATCGACCGGTGATGTCGATCAAGATCCGTATGACCAACGATCAGGACATGCTGAAAATCCGGGATCAGATC
>CAVOEV010000089.1:0-17206 GCA_963694825.1 Planctomycetota bacterium | reverse complement strand
GTTGGCCTGGGCAGCAGGAATGGCCAAGAGGACGGCCAGCATGGTGAGCAGGGGCAGGGGCAGGGGCGAACGGGGCATGAGAGACTCCGTGGCGAGGGTGATCAGCTGACGGCACAGGATAGCAGACCGATGCGATCGTGATATCGGTGGCGGGTAGGATCGGACCAACAGCCGGGTCTACAGCCGAGCTTTCAGTTTCACGATCTCTCGGGCCAGGCGGTCACGGAGTTGCAGCAACCATGCGGCGTTCTGGGACCAGTTGGTGTTCTCGGGAAAGAACCGCTTGATGTCCGACAGCGTTCGCTCGGCCGCCCTGGTGTCGATCGATTTCTTCTGTCCCGCCTGGACGAGGTCCTCGAGAATCTTGGCATACTCGAAGTCATCGACCGACTCGCGGAACGCCTCCAGCCGCAACGACGGCGTGACGGTGAAATCGGCGCCGTCGGCACCTGCCTTGCGGCGAGGCGGATAGAAGAACGCCAGTGAACCGTTGGCGTGTCTGGTGTAGGGGTCGATCCAGGGGTTGATCGAGTTCCCATAGGGGTGATCCCACCCGAAGGACTCCCACATCAGCACTCCGCTGCCACCTCGCTGGAACACGTCCAGTGCCAGCACACGGTTGTTCACTCCGGGCGTGTCGATGGCGATCCGGCTGCTGGCCACGACGTAGCACCACAGTTTCTGCCGATCGTGGGGGATCTTGTAGTCGTCGAAGTAGTACGGCATCCACCGGTCGTAGTTCTCATCGATCTCGGGACAGTACGTATCGATCAGGTCGGGAAACGGAAACTCCTTCAGGCCCTCGTTTCCCGGTGATCCGGGATCCATCAGGCCCAGCCCCTGCATGCAGGCGACCACGCGGATCCGTTTCGTCAGCGGGTCGGACTTCAGCAGTTTCAGGAAGTGAGCCAGCCGCCCGGGGTTCTCGGTCTCGTCGATCAGGACGTGGACACGGTCGAGCCACCCGTGCTTGTCGAGCTCCTCGGCGGTCCTCCGAAAGAACTGCATCATCACGTTGTCGAACTGCTTCCGAGTGATCTCGATCGTGTTCTTCTCGGTCTTCGCCTTGTCGTAGGCGACGATCGTCATCTTTCGCCAGGTCTGCCAGCCCATCGACGTGTGAGGCGAGGCGATGGCGGGGCCGTCGAGTGGTTCGCCGGGCAGGTGATTGAAGTGGTTACTGGCGACCGGGTTGGTATGTAGCAGGCAGAGGCTGTTGACCTTACGGCGGTTGATGAAGTGATCGAGTTCGGCGTTGAACTTTCGGAAGTCCCAGTCCTTCAGCGTGATGAAGTTGCCAGGTTCATCGACGTTGAACCCCTTGGGTGGCGGTGTCCAGTTCATCCCGATCTCGGTCAGCAGCGCAGCGTTCTTGGGATAGAACTTCGACTTGGCCATCTGGTCGTAATAGCTGCGGGTCAGCTTCAGGATGTCGGACTTGCTAGAGACCCCGTGATAATCGATCACGCGTTGCGGCGACTTCCCGAGGTGATTGAGTTGCTTGACCATATACTGGCCGCCCATATCCGATCCGAACGACGCGAACTCGGGCAACTCGAACCCGTACACCTCCAGTTCCACCGGCACCTCCAACCCCTCGTCTTCGAACGCCACGCTCAGCGTTCCCCGGTAGATTCCCGGCGGCGTTCCGCCCGGAACATGCAGCGTGATCCACACCGCCCGGTTGCCGTCGAGCGGATCAAGTTTCACGGGGCGATCCAGCGGTAGCAGCGGGTCACCGACCTCGCCGAGCAGGCGTGCCGGAGTGATGTAGCTGCCGGTCTTGATCGGGACGTATTCGACCAGCCTCATCTCCGCAGTCCGCATCGAAATCGACAACTCCGCACCGACCAGGGGCGAGAGCGTGACCGAGTTGAGCGTGGTGGCTCGGCGCGGGGTCAGCACCAACTGAAACGACTGCGATTCGTTGGCCGCGGCAGTCACGCGGATGCCACGGCGAACCTGCTGCGGCGGTCGCCGCTTGCGGGTCATCTTGACCGTCGACTCGGCAAACCACGTTCGCACCGATTCCGAATCACCCACCCGGTACCTCGTATCGCCGGTGAATTCGGTGGCCGCACCTATCGAACGCAGCGTCGCCGTCGGTTCAGGTACCGACTCGCGACGACGACGTGGAACCTGCAGGTGGTGGCTGCCCATCGGTTGGTAGTAGAGATGGTAACGGTGAATGCCGGGAGCGGTGATGTTGGCCATCAACCGAATCTCCGCGGTCCGGACGCTGAGGTCGTGGATGGTGCCGATGAATCGGCCGCGAACCAGCAGTTCCATCTGTTTGCCGTCGGGCACAAACAACACGTCGTGGGTCCGCTTGGCCTGAGGCAGCAACGGGGCGAAGTAGCTGATGCGGTAGAGGTATTTCCTGAGAGGTGTCCCCGGAGGGAAGATCGGCTCATAGGCCAACGCCGGACACTTGCCGCCGCCCGATGACGTGAAGCTCATCAGGTGGTAGCGGCCCGGCGTCACATCGATCGTCTTCTTCTCAGCCTCGCCCTCCAGCACGTCGCCGGCCAGTTCCGGACCACTTTCCACCAGCGTGAAGCCTCCATCAACGGCCCGACCGATCGTGTTGCCCGATTCATCCACTTCGACCAGCTTGACCTGGTTGAAGGCCAGGTAGTTGGGGTCAAAACGAAATGGCCCGACCCGGTTGATCTCTCGAACGATCCGCTCGGCATCGATCGGCACCACCTGCCAACCGACCGCCTTCGCCTCGACCTCCACCGGCACGCGGAACTGGTAGAAGCTGTCGGACCAGTCAGCAGCGGACACGCCACCAGGCAGGACCAGAAAGGCCATGTTGACCAGAAGAGTGAATCGGCAAACCATCGGTTGTGCGCCTGTGAGAGAGGCCTGTGGATCAGTCGTACATGATAGCGGATCGGTGAGCTACGAAGGTCTGTGGCGAAAGTGATACCGTACGCCTGGTTGACCTACACTTGCCGCGCGGCAACCGAATAGGAAGACTGCATCTGCGATTCTCCTGAAAGCCAACACCCATGCCACGACTCACCGGTGCCCAGTTCCTCGCCGATGTACTCAACCTCTACGAGGTCAGCCACGTCTTCTTCGTACCGGCGATCCTCAATCAGACGCTCGCCGAGATGGAACTCCGCAACTCGGGAATCGACCGGGTGATGACCCATAGCGAGAAGTCGGCCGTCTACATGGCCGATGGTTTCGCGAGAGTCTCGGGTCGACCGGGTGTCACCTTCGCCCAGTGCGTCGGCGCCGCGAACCTCGCCGCCGCGCTCCGAGACCCCTACCTCGCCTGCTCGCCGATGGTGGCCGTCACCGGCGGCCCCTACCACGACACGCGGCATCGGCACACCTACCAGGAAATCGACGACTTCAGCCTCTTCAAAGCAGTCACCAAGTCGAGCACGCGGGTCGAGACGATCGATCGGCTGCCCGAGACGATCCGGCAGGCGTTCCGCGAGGCCACCAGTGGCACGCCCGGCCCGACGCACATCGAGCTGCTTGGTCACATGGGCGAGATCGAACTTGAAGAGCTCGATGCCGAGTTCCATTTTGAACCCCACATCACCGCCGTCCCGGCAATCCGCAGTGCTGCCGTGCCCGAGGATCTCGCCGAGGCGGTCACGCTGCTGATCGCTGCCCGAAAACCGGTCATCGTTGCCGGTGGTGGCGTGAAGAGCTCCGGGGCTGGCGATGTACTCCTGAAACTGGCAGAAACACTCGGCATCCCTGTCGCCACGTCGCTGAACGCCAAGGACACAATCCCGGCCAACCATCCTCTCAACATCGGCGTCCCGGGCCACTACTGCCGCAAGAGCACCAACCAGGCACTGCTCGAAGCAGACCTCGTCTTTTTTATCGGCAGCCACACCGGCAGCCAGGTCACCGCCCGCTGGCAGGTGCCTCCACTCGATACCGAGGTCATTCAGCTCGACATCGCCCCCGAGGAACTCGGCCGGCACTACGTGAATCGAGCCAGTCTCTGTGGCGACGCCGCCACCGTGCTCGGCCAGATGCTCGATATCGTCGATGACTCGACCGCGGCCATCCGGCAACCCTGGCGCGACCAGGTGTCCGCCTACGCCGCAGCCTGGCACGACGAAATGGGACCGTTGCTCAAATCGGACGCGGTACCGCTACGTCCGGAACGGATCTGTGCCGACCTGACTCGCCTGTTGCCGCCCGATGCCATCCTGGTCTCCGATACCGGACACAGCGGCATGTGGACCGGCGGCATGATTGACCTGAACCACCCCGACCAGTCGTTCATCCGGGCGGCCGGATCGCTGGGCTGGGGACTGCCGGCGGCCCTGGGCGCCAAGCTGGCCGCCCCCGATCGACCTGTCGTGTTGTTCTCGGGTGACGGTGGCTTCTGGTACCACCTCTCGGAACTCGAGACCGCCGTCCGCTGGAACATCACCTGCGCGCTGCTGGTTAACAACAACACGTCGCTGAACCAGGAGATCGAACTGGTCGACAACGCGTACGGGGGCCAGAGAGGACCGCGGCACGGCGACCTGTGGCAGTTCACCGACGCCAGCTTCGCCGAGATCGCCCGGGCAATGGGCGCACGCGGGATCAAGGTCACCCGCCCCGGTGAACTCGACTCGGCACTCGACCAGGCACTCTCCGGTGACGGGCCCTGCGTGATCGAAGTCATGACCGAACAAACCGCGATGGCGCCGTTGGCCTGGGTGGGTGAGAACTGATGAACCAATCCGATACCAGCACCTCCGCAACACACGTGCTGCCCGGCGACTCACCGGTCGCGGTGATCGGCCTGGGCACGATGGGGCACGGCATCGCGCAGGCGTTCGCTGTCGGAGGCTATTCGGTTCGGGCAATCGACGAGCGGCTCGAGACCGCGGCCACGGCCCTGGATCGCATCGGCAGCAACCTCCAACAACTCGCCGACGCCGGACTCCTGCAGCCCGAGCAGGTCACCAAAGTGCTCGAGCGAATCACTGTTTGTGAAACCCTCGAAGAAACCGTTGACGGAGCACTCTGGGTGACCGAAGCGGCGTGGGAAAACCTGGAGGTCAAGCAACAGTTGTTCCGGCAGATCGAACCCCTGGTCGATTCTCAGACGATCCTGGCCAGCAATAGCTCCAGTTTCCCAATCACCCAGACCACCGGTGACCTGAAATATCCCGAAAGGGCCGTCGTCACGCACTGGTTCAACCCGCCTCACGTGATCCCGGTTGTCGAGGTGGTGGGAGGTGAGCGGACCAGCGATGCGACGGTGGTGACCGCGCTGGCGACACTCGAATCGATTGGCAAAACGGCCGTCCGCATCGACAAGGAACTGAGCGGGTTCCTGGTCAACCGCGTGCAGGTGGCAATGTTCCGCGAGGTGTTTGACCTGCTCGATCGTGGTGTCGCAACGGCTTCGGAAATCGATCGAGCGATCCGGGGCAGCATGGGACTGCGACTGGCGGCACTGGGCCCCCTGGCAATCATCGACCACGCCGGCTGGGACATCTCCTCGGCCACCTACACCAACCTGGTTCCCGATATGCGGGGCGACACCGAGATCCCCGCCGTCATCCGGAAATTGGTCGAAGACGGGGACCTGGGTACCAAGTCGGGGCAGGGGGTCTATGAGTATCCGGCCGAGACACTCGACCAGACGGTGGCCCAACGAGACGCCGACTACCTGTCGCTGGTGCGGCTGTTGCACACGCGTGAGGATTCGGCGTGATGACACCTGATGAATTCCGGCAGCATGGTCGCGAGGTGATCGACTGGATCGCCGACTACATGGAGCGGGTCGAAGAGTACCCGGTGCAGTCGCAGGCCAATCCCGGCGACGTCCGGGCCGCATTGCCCGACTCGCCACCGGACCAGGGCGAATCGTTCGACCAGATCCTGGCCGACGTCAACCGAGTGATCCTGCCCGGGATCACTCACTGGCAATCCCCCAACTTCTTCGGCTACTTCCCGGCCAATACCTCACCCCCCTCGATCCTCGGCGAACTGCTCGCCGCTGGACTCGGCGTCCAGGGCATGCTCTGGACCACCAGTCCGGCCTGCACCGAACTCGAACAACACGTACTCGACTGGCTGGTCGAAATGCTCGATCTGCCCGCGACGTTTCATTCGAGTGGTGACGGGGGCGGAGTGATCCAGGACACGGCGTCGAGTGCCTCGCTATGTGCGCTGTTGGCCGCCCGTCATCGCGATTCGGACAGGAAGTCTTACGAGTCTCGCAAGAAAGGCGTCGACACTTGGCAGGTCGCCTACACCTCGAAACAGGCCCACTCGTCAATCGAAAAAGCCATGATGATCGCGGGCATGGGGACGGATCGCCTGAGAATGATTCGGACCGACGACAGCGGACGGATGCGACCCGAGTACCTCGAAGAACAGATGATCGCCGATGCGTCGCATGGACTACGTCCGATGTTCGTCTGTGCAACGGTTGGTACCACGTCATCCGGTGCAGTCGATCCGTTGCCGGAAATCGGCCGAATCTGTCGCGAGCACGGAGCGTGGCTGCACGTCGACGCGGCGATGGCCGGCACGGCCGCCATTTGTCCAGAATTCCGAGACATTCACCAGGGCCTCGAACTCGCAGACAGCTACGCCTTCAATCCTCACAAGTGGATGTTCGTCAACTTCGACTGCAACTGCTTCTACGTCGCCGATCGCGGCCCACTGATCCAGGCTCTCAGCGTGTTGCCCGACTATCTCAGAAACCGAGCGTCCCAGTCGGGCGCAGTGATCGACTATCGCGACTGGCACATCCCTCTGGGCCGTCGCTTTCGAGCCCTGAAACTGTGGTTTGTGATTCGCAGTTTCGGAGTCGAGGCGTTGCAGCAGAAGATCCGATCACACGTCGAGTGGGCCGGTCAGTTTGCCGAGTGGGTCGAGGCCGACGACGACTTCGAACTGGCGGCACCCCGGTCGCTGAACCTGGTCTGCTTTCGGCACACGGCTGGAGACGACCTGAACCAGCGACTGGCCGATACGCTCAACGACTCGGGCAACCTGTTCCTCTCGCACACCATCCTCGACGATCGATTGACTCTCAGGTTCTCGATCGGACAGACGTCGACCGAACTCAAGCATGTCGAACGGGCGTGGGCCGCGATTCAGGGCACGGCTGCCGAGTTGTTGTGATCCGCAGGTGTCATACCACACCGCAGTAGTTCATCGCGGCCAGAGCATAAATTCGCGACGAATTGACGACTCGGGTCAACGATACATTTTCGATATCGGCATGAGCCGTTTCATTGCTCGGTCCGTAGTAGATCGTGGGCACATTGCTGCCGTGCACATAGAGGTTGGCGTCTCCGACGATCCGTCGTCCGATGACTCGAGGCTCGCTGTCGAACAGTCCTCGATGAGCGGCCCCGACGGCTTCGACAAGCGGATCGTCGAGAGGCGTTTCGAACGGTTCGCGCTCGTGCTCCATCGTCACCTCGGCCGTCATCTCCCCGGCCAGAGCAATCCGAGCGACCAGTTGACGAAGCGCTTCGAGCACCTCGTCGGCACTCTGACCAGGCGACCAACGGCGAGTGCCGGTGAAGCGGCACGAGACGGGTGTGCGGTTGAAGTAGTCTCCAGCCTGTAGGATGCCCAGGTCAATCCGTTCTGCACCGGCCAGAGGGTGCAGATCGGCCGAGTCAAACTCGTCCTGCTGGGCGGCGATCGCGGCGACCAGATCGGCGGCGAACCGGATCGGGTTGTCGCGGAAGTCGACGTACTGTGTGTGCTGGCCACCGTTTTTTGGGGTCAGCGTGATGGTGAAGACCATCGATCCCATGCTCATCACCCACAACTCGTCGTCACCTTCGACGATGAGGATCCGGTCGGCAGCAATCCGACCGCTGTTGATGTCCTCGATCAACGCCTTCGGCCCGTCCTTCTCAGCTTCGGGCTCCTCGTGCCCCACCACCGCGGTCACCCACAGGTCGCCGGCCAGAGTGGTTCGCGATTCTCTGAGTGCCCGGATCGCACCCAGCACCGCAGCCATGCCACCCTTCATGTCAGTGGTACCGCGACCGAACAGCAGGTCACCGTCGCGGTAACACGGCTGGTTGGTCTGGTTGGGGATCGTGTCGAGGTGCCCGTTGAGCATCAAAACAGGTCCGTCGCCCTGGCCGTGCAGACAGGCATACAAATTCGGCCGACCGGGAGTCACCTCGCGGACATCCACCTCCAACCCCAACTCACCCAGCTGACGCTCGTAGTACGCACACACCTCGGTCTCGTTCAACGTCACGCTGGGGATCCGCACCATCTCCTCGGTCAGATCCGCAATCCAGTCTCCGTCGATCTCTTCTAGGACCGCTTGTGAGTCAGCCATATTCATCGTCCGTCAGGAATCGCGGACACCTCGATCCCCGAGAGCATTGGTTGCTCGCCCGTCTTTGGCACGAGCTCGATCGTCAACTGGTCCTTGACCACCACGTTGCGGACCTCGACAACGATCGTCCCGTCCTGGCCCGACTTGGCTGCGTCGACACTCTTGAGCACCACCTGGCCCTGAAGGTGTACGTCGAAAACTCGTTTGCCAGGTTTGGGCGTTTTGGCGGATCCGGACGAGAAGTAGAGTCGGACCGAGTAGTTGGCGGGCTTGTCGCCGACACCTCGCAACGGCACCGTGCACCGCTGGATACCTCGAGCCGCAGACGAATACACCCACGCAGCCGGCCTCGTGCTCGTCTCGCTGCTGTCTCCATCGTGACTCACAAACTTCCCGCCGTCGACAAACGTTTCACCCAGTTTCAGGTTCAGTTCCAATCCGGTCGTCTTGGGCGACTTGGGCCTGGGGTAGCTGAGCCAAAGTGTCCCGGTTGCGTCGCGTCGGTCTCCGGGAGCCCCCAGGTTCAAGGCCAGTTTCTTGACCGGAGTCGCCGTGCCGACTCCGCTGTAGATCCCCCACGCCCGACGCGGAGCACGTGGCTCCATGACCACGGTCGAAGCGATCGAGAACAAGCAGACGCAACCGGCACTCGCTTCGGGAATCATCACCAACCCGTTGGCGGGGATCGCGTTGATCCAGCAACCCAATCGGTGTCCGGCGAAGTGCCGAGTGCCACTGTCGGATTGCAGGTCGTAGAAGGCAGTGAAGCCCGAACGGAAAAACAGCATGTTGGGTGTGGCCGTGTTCATACCGCAGTGATGACCCGGCCGCATGAAACTCCAAGGGACTTCCTTCCCGGTCAGGGGGTGGATGCGAGTGATCTGTTTGCCGGTCTCCAATTCGTACGACCACGGTTCGGCGATGATCCGGCTGCCGACAATGATCGGCCGGTGCCGGTAGTTGGCGTCCTTGGACCACAGCTTGTAGCCGTTCGTCGAAGACAGAGCCACGAGTCGACGTTTCTTGAATTCGCCGGAAATGAACTGCTTCCAGTAGTGGCCATTCGCATTGGCACCCCCGAGCAGCAGCACGCCATCCTTGTAAATCATCGTCAGGCGGCCGCCTCCGATGCCGATGTCACTGGTGTCGGTGACATCAACCGCCTGTCGCCACAGCTCCTTGCCGGTCTTCGAATCGAGTGCCATGGCGGTCCGAGCATCGATCCGCTTCTGACGGTCCTCGGCCCGCAACCGCTCTTCACCCTTGAGCTTTTGCAGCTCGGTCTTGTCCTGAGCCAGCAAGGCGGCTCGCTGTTCGGCGGTGATCGTGCTGTCGATGAAGTGCACTCGACCCGAACCCAGTGCGATGGTCCGGAAATCGATACTCTTGCCGTGGTAGTTCCAGAGATGCTTGCCGGTGGCCAGGTCGATGGCAAAGATCGAATCGGTGGCATCGGTCGTCTGCTTGCCGCGACGGGCTCGGGCTGCATCGAGCCGCTTGCGGCGAGTCGCCGTGCCGATCAGCATCCCGTCCAACAGCGCCACATAACCCCACTCGTGCTCCTTCACACTCTTGCCCTTGGGCAACAAGTGAGTCGCCTGCACCTGGCCGGTCGCCGCATCCAACTGCAGGCAACGCGAATCGAGCATCATGAACACGCTGTCGTCGGTGGCCACCAGGTTGCCCGGAGCGTGGTTCTGGAAGACTCCGGTGCGGATCGCCTTGCTGTTGTTGAACTCCCAGAGGAACTGGCCGTTGTAGGCGTCGTAGGCCATCAGGCTGTCGACGCCCTGGATAAACATCCGGCCATTGGTCGAGACCGGACCAACCGCACCGTCGTGCCGGTTGATCGTCTTGCCAGGCCCTGGATCGCCGTACCACAACACGCCCAGCCCACCACGGATCAGCTGGTCCTCGGAACAGGCCGTGTTGCCCGCGTCACCATACTGGTGCGACCAACTGCCGGCTCCGGGCAACTTGCCTCGCTGCAAGACCGTAAACCCGTCGCCCAGTTCCGTCACCGATTGATCGGAGAGCCCGAGGCTGTTGCGCCAGGCGTTGTCGAAGGGGTGAGTCCCACCCAGGCAGATGGCGCCACCGCATGGCTTCAGGTGACGCGCAACCACATCAGCGGCAACCGGCACTCGACCGGTCAGCAGATGAGTATCACTGACGACAAGGTTGGCGAAGTAGTTCGAATAGGGAATCTCGCCCGATGCCGCTTCATGGATCGTGATCCGATGTCCGTACAAACCGGTTCGTGACAGCGCCTTGCGAGCGGCTGCAACCTTGGCCGGATCCGATTCCACTCCGTAGATCTTCAGGCCGCTGTTGCGAGCCAACGCCAACGCCAGGCGACCGGTTTCGGCTCCAACCACAAGGCAAAACCCGGTTTCAATTCCCGTTTGGACCAAGATCGACTTGGCCGACGCTTCGTAAACTGATGTCCACTTGTCTTGCGGATAGGGATCGGCAACCGGCTTGGTGGCCGCAACGTCCTGGGCCACGTCAGATCCGGAAAAACAGTGAATCCGACCCGCGTCGGTGCTGACCACCAGTCGGCCATCCGAAATGGCCAACCCGCGAGCCAGGCCTTCGACCGTCAGTCGGCCGGTCGATTGTCCCGTCTTCGCATCAAAGATCTCGACCTGATCCTGACCGCCGACAATCACTGCATTGGCCGTCACGACAACCGCAGCATTCGACACACACTTCACCTTCCACTCGACACCGATCTCGTCTTGAGCGTTGAGCTTGGCTCGGACGGCATCGGCTTTCGTCAAGTACTCGGGTTCCTCGATTGTCCCCGCGCGGTACTCGCTGTACACGGTCCGAAGGTCGTTCCGCAGCTTCGACCGATTGGCGTTGACGGCCGCATAGGCCTTCTGGTCCAGGCGAGCCAGGGTTTCGCCAGTCGTCACGAAGGTCGAATTGGCGGTTCCGGCCACCTGGCTGCCCAGGGTGAACGTCCGCAGCTGGTTGCCCAGGATCACGGCGTTGGCACCGGCGACCTGGCCTGAGGTCAGGTTGAGTGTTTGTCCGGACGAGCCACCTCGCCAACCGGCAATCACCTTGATCTTGCCGGTCTTGCGATTCACCGCCGACGGCTTGGATCGGCCCGACGGGAAATAGAGTTCCGTGGGAGTGGCCAGCAGGTACCCCTGAGGCGACAGGTCGGCTCGACCGGCGTTCCCATGGCTGACCTGATCGTTGCGCCAGATCGACTTGCCGGTCTTGGCATCGACGGCGGCCAGGTAGACGTTTTCGTGAGGAAAGATGCCGGCACCGAAGTAGGCGATGCCGTTTTCGACCAGGATCCCGGTCCGGACCGGCCATCGCGAGATCATCTCGCCACGAGCCACAATCCGTTCGTCGGCGGGACCGAGGCGAAGTCGCCACACCACACGTCCAGTCACTGCATCCAGGCACCACGCATAACCATCCTCGCTGCCGATGTAGACTCGACCGTCGGCCACGGTCGGAGCCAGCCGGATCGGTGCGTCGGTGAACGTACTCCAGATCGACTTGCCGGTCGCCGCGTCGACGCAGTGGATGCGATGGTCGACCGAGCTGCCGAAGTAGACTCGACCCTTGACGATCGCCACGTGCAACGCATCGTCGAACCGGACCCGATCGTGCAGGTCTTTGCCTTCAACCGAACGCCCTTCGGCTCCCGACCAGGCCGTCTTCAGCGGCACTGGCGTGCGGTAGATCCATTGGCTCGACAGTGTCGCCGGCAAAGTCTCGCCGGTGGCAGCCGCTCGCGTGGCATCGTGGCGATACGTCGGCCAGTCGGCGGCGAATGCGGTTGAGTTGAGCGTGAGAGACGCGAGGCACAGGACCGAGATCGCAAGACGGTTCATCAGGTACACCTTTGGCTGTGATTCGCAGGACACGTCCATTGTCCCGCTGAATCACACCGGTGCAAGCAAGGCCAGCCTCAGGCACCGGCTTTCTCGACTGGCTCGCCCGTCCCGGGGGGCCAACCTGTCTACTTCCGCGACGCCGTCTGACGCTGGGCCAGCCGCTTGAAGTACTCGTCGATCGCTTTGCGGTAGTGAGCCGGGTAGTTGCGATTCAGGATATTGCGGGCTCGAGCCTCGGCCTTGGGCGGCAGAGCCCCCCAGCCGGCGCGGTTGCCGGTGTTGCGGTCGGCAACGTTGCCCGGACCCTGTCCGCCGCGAATCGAGCTGTCCTGAGCGGGGTTGTTGGACTGATTACGACCACCCGGGCCGTTGCCACAACCAGGTCAGGTGCCGCCCTGTTGTTCGAGCTTCTCGATGATCGCATCCAGCGACGCGACAATCTCGTCCTCTTCCTTCTGCACCCGCTGACCACCTCGGCCCAACCCCAGGCGCCTCTCGACATCCTTCATCTTGCGAGAGATCTCAGAGAGCGAATCCTTCTTGAGTCCCTGCAGGTCGTGCTGCATCAGTTCGGCCGTGGTCTTGTACCGCAGCGGCACCGCGGTGGTGTCTTCGAGCAGAGTCCGAATCGTCGCCAAACCCTCGGTCTTCTTCAACAACTGGTGCTCGCAGACTGCCTTGAAGTACAGCAACCCGGCCGGATCGACGACCGACTTGGTCTCCAATGCCGCCAGCAGTTCCAGGGCTTCGTCGTACATCTGTTTCTGAGCCAGAAAGCGGCCGTAGAACAGCCGCATGTTGGCCGAGTAGAAGGCGTCCTTCCCCTCCAGGATCGTGGCGTCGGGCAAAGGGGTGCCGGCTTCGAGTTGGCAGGCGTCCAGGAATGACTTGGTCTTGGCGTCAACACTCGAAAACGTTCCGACGACCATGTCGAGCACGCGACTGCCCGACATCGGCTGCTTGTCGAATGCCCAAGCCTTGCCAATCCGCTCGAGAACCGACTTGTCGGTCACGCCCTGAGCGGCCACCCAATGCTGGATGTTGGTCCGGGTCTCGGTCGTCGACGGAGCGGCAACCACGTTGTTGGCAGCCTGAACCGGACTGGCCACACCAACAAGTGCAACCACCGAAAACAGACTCGTCAGGCCAACCGAAAAAAGACGCATCATGGCGAAAACCTCGAACTGGGTCCCAATTCCAGCACGTTGCACACGGCACCGTGCCTACCGAACAGAATACGACCCGCGTTGACCTGTGGTCAAGAGCGGCCGACGATCCCGTCGCTGTCTCTTCATTATATAGGTCATGCCACCTGTGGCGGCACGTGTTCGGTTGCTTCCTACTTATTCGATTCGACAATCTGGCAACTTCCGCTTGAGTCGCTCAAGACCTTCAGGGGTGATCTTGGTCCCATCGACCTTCAATTCCCGCAGTTTCACGAAGCGAATAATCAGAGGAATACTGCGATCAGTGACCGGCAAACGGCTTCTCAGGTGCAAAACCTCGAGTGCCACCAGGCCGCGAATGTTCGACAAACCCTCGTCGCTGACACGGGTTTCGTCCAGACAGAGTGTTTCGAGAGACGTCAGACGCTTCAAATGGGGCAGGCCCGCGTCGGTGATGGCGGCTCCATAAAGGAAGAGTCGTCGGAGGCTGGGGAGTTTGGCCAGGTGAACCAGTCCGGCGTCGGTGATCTTGGTTTCCGAAAGATTGATCGTGCGGACATCCTTGAGCACCGACAGGTGGACGGCCGACTTGTCGTCGAATTCCGTCCCCTTGAGATCAACTGCGACAATGCGGTCGCGAAAATCGAGTTTCACTTCCGCACCGACCGCCTCCAAAGCCACCATCGCACCGGCCTGTTCGACCGGGATCATCGGCAAGTCCTCTTCAAACGCCTCGTCCGCACCTTTCTTGGCAACCGGCTTCGCTATCGGCGGCGTCATATCCACTTTCGGGACAGTGACCGGCAGAGTGACCGGTTGGCCGGTGGCGGCGACGGAATCGAATTCCGGAGCCGGTTGCAGTTCGGTCGAGTTGCCATCATCGCCGGGCACTTCGTCACTGTCGCCACCGCATCCGGCAACCAGGATCACCGAGCCCATCAGCCCGGCCATCAGCCCGGCCATCAGCCGGTTCGGATTGGAATCGGCCGAGGACAATGTCGAGAGGAATCGCATCGAGAGGTTCTCCGGCGGGACGACCTGCGGGTCGGGTGGTCCATCATACGAGAATCCCAACCGCTCGCCATCCCCTGCGTATGCAGTGCACTTCCCGGCTGCGGACTCCAAACTGACCGGTCGCTTCCCGCTCGGTGATCTCAGCACAGTCCTGAAACCGGCTATCGGGTTCGAGCAGTTGCAGGGCCTGATACCAGACGTCACCGAGTCGCTCCCACGCGTTTCCACCCAGCTCGAACGACGCCCGGTAGAACGCGTGGTTGGGGATGCCCGAGTTGATATGGACTCCGCCATGGTCCGAGTCACCTCGATAGCGATCATCCCAATGAGCAGGCTGGGGATCGTCGCCCAGGAAGGGGTCGTCACGGTAGGCGGTGCCCGGTGCGGCAAGATCTCTGAGTGCTCGGCGGGTCGACGCCTGGACCAGCAACTCGCCGCCGATTGTCCAATCGCCGCCCCGAGCGTCCTGCCGCCGCTTCCACTGCCGCACAAGCACTCCGAACACGTCACCGAAGTGCTCGTTGAGTGCTCCGGATTCGCCGTAGTAGCGCAGATCGCTCGAGAAGGCGATCACGCCATGAGCCAACTCGTGAGCAACCACGTCGATCGATCGAGTGAACCGGCGAAAGAGCACACCGTCACCGTCGCCGAAGCCGATCCGCGACCCGTCCCAGAACGCGTTGCTGTAGTTGCGACCAACATGCACGCAACTCTTCAAAGTCATGCCTCGGTCATCGAGAGAATTGCGGTCGTGGACCGTCTTGAAATAGTCCCAGACACTGCCCGTGTGCCGGTATGCCTCGCGAACCGCCATGTCGCCCGTCGCAGCATCACCCTCGGATCGCACCAACGTGCCCGGCAGATCGAACGACCCGTGGGCGTCATAAACCATCCGGTGCTTGCCTCCGTCAGGCGATTCGCTGACCGGCAGTCGTCCAGCCACCCGAGTCGACTCGCGCACCGCTCGAGTCTCGATCGATCGCAACATCGACACCCGAGCCTTTTCCGCCAAGCCCGCCAAGCCCGCCAAGTCTGCCTGGTCTGCATAGCCCGATTCAGCGAGTCGTTCGAGCATGAAGGGGGGGATGATGCAATGCAGAGGATCGCGTTGGCAGCAAGTGTTGGTGACCAGCATCGGCATGGCTCCTCGGGCCCGCGACCTGTGGAAGCAGCCACGAAAGAACCGTGGCCAACACAACAGGCGGAGCTCAACGAGCGTTTATCACGAGCCGGGATCAGCCGCCGCCGGTGGCGGCTGGCCCTGTCGCCTAGGGCACCAACCCCAGTTCCACGGCAATTCCCTGCATCGCCGCGATGCAGAATTCGATGTGTTCACCCAGCTCGACTCCGAAGTCTTCGGCACCACTGGTGATGTCATCGCGATTGACCGCGGCGGCAAACGAGGCCTGCTTCAGCTTCTTGCGAACACTCTTGACCTTCAAACCCTCCAGTCGCGTCGGTCTCACCAACGCACACGCCGTCAGGAACCCGCACAGTTCATCGCAGGCGAACAGCGCCTTGTCCATCACCGACACGCGAGGACATTCGTCGATGTAGTCGGCGTGCGATTTGATCGAATAGATCACTTCGTCGGAGTATCCCCGCTCGGCCAGGATCTTCGACCCTTCGAGCGGGTGGTCGGGCGCATCGGGCCAGCGTTCGTAATCGAAATCGTGCAGCAACCCGACACGGCCCCACGTCTCGATGTCCTCACCCAGCTTCTCGGCATAAGCTCTCATCGCCGCTTCCACAGCCATCATGTGCTTCCGCAAGCCGTCGCCCTCGGTGTACTCGCACACCAGTGCCCAATCGTCGTCGCGCGTCATTCTGCCCCCAGTTCCTGCGATCTCCGGGTCGCTGCCTCGACAGCGCTTTTCAGGACATCGCGAAGCCCCAACCGTTCCAATTCCGCCAGTCCGGCAATCGTCGTACCGCCCGGACTGGCCACTGCATCCCTGAGTGCTTCGGGCGGCTCGCCCGTCCTCAAGACCATCTCGGCCGCTCCCTTGACCGTCACCGCCGCCAGTTGCAAAGCCACGTCACGGGGCAACCCGCATGCAACACCACCCAAGGCCATCGCCTCGATCACCTCGTAGACATAAGCCGGTCCGGACCCCGACAGGCCGGTGACGGCATCGATGAGTTCTTCGTCGACGGAAAACGCCACGCCGACGGTGGCCAGCAGGCGGGCGACCAGTTCCGAATCGGCCTCGGTCGCCGCCTCTCCGACGGCAAACGCCGAAGCCGACAGGCCCACCAAGCAGGGCGTGTTGGGCATCACGCGGACGATTCGAGTGCTGCGACCCAGGGCGTCGGTCAATCGGTTCAAGGTGATACCGGCGGCGATCGAAATCACCAGGTGGTCGGATGTGATCGCCCCGGCGAGTTCATCGAGAACGTCGGGCATGGTCTGAGGCTTGATGGCCAGGATGATCACGTCCGAAACGGCGGCGACCTGGGCATTCGAATCGACCGTCGATCCGCCAGTCGACGCCGCAAACGCCTTGGCCGCAGCACCAACTACGTCGCTGCCTACGATCGATTCGGGCTGGCAGAACCCCGACGAGACCAACCCGCCGGCCAAGGCGGTGGCCATTCGCCCGGTCCCCACAAATCCCACTCGTACCGTTTCGCTCATCTGTCGCCTCGTCATCTATGAAGTTCCCATTCTGGAGTAGGCTGCGCGTGAACTCAATCGCGGACACCCGATCTGGCGGCACGACACGGCCCCCCCTCTTTGCAACCTCCACCAACCAAACGTACAATCACCCGCCTCGCACCGTCTCCATTGGCAGCACGAGGCTCTGGATGAGTTCCCAACAGATGGCGCCTTCGGGCAACGACCCGGCGGT
>CAVOEV010000088.1:0-17230 GCA_963694825.1 Planctomycetota bacterium | reverse complement strand
ACGACGCGGCTGAAGACGACGCGGAGCGTTTGCAGTGGTATGTGTTGAAGGTGACGACGAACCGCGAGAAGTCGGTTCGTCTGTCGTTGCTGCGTCGAATTGCTCGAGAGGGTCTCGACGAGTTCTTCACCGAGGTGATCATCCCGACCGAGAAGGTGGTAGAGACGAAGGCGGGGGCGAAGCGGGTTTCGGAGCAGAAGTTGTTTCCCGGCTATCTGTTTGTGCAGATGGTGTTGAACGACGAGACTTGGTATTTGGTGCGAGGCACGAGTGGAATCGGCGATTTCACCGGAGCTGGTGGAAAGCCGGTGGCGATGTCCGACGAGGAAGTCTCGCGGATGTTGGGCAAGGAGGAGGAGAAGAAAGCGGAACCGGCTCGAATCAAGATCGATTTTTCGCCCGGGGACGTGGTCAAGATCAAGGACGGTCCGTTCGAGAGTTTCGAGGGCGAGATCGACGAGGTTGACGATACGAGCGGGAAGATTTCGGTCTTGATCGAGATCTTCGGCCGGCACACTCCGGCGGAATTGGAATACTGGCAAGTCGAGAAGGTCTGAGGATCAGATGGCCAAACAGGAAATCGCGAAGATCAAGGTCCAGGTACCCGGTGGCCAGGCCACTCCGGCGCCTCCGGTTGGTACCGCATTGGGGCCTCACGGTGTGAACATCGGTCAATTCGTGCAGCAATTCAATGACCGCACGAAGGATTTGGCTGGGATGACGGTTCCGGTGGTGATCACGGTGTTCAGCGACCGGACGTTCGAGTTTATCACGAAAAGTCCTCCAGCGGCGGTGCTGCTGAAGCAGGCCGCTCAGATTGCCAAGGGCTCGGGGAACGCGAAGGTCGAGAAGGTTGGCACGGTGACCACCGAACAACTCAAGGAGATCGCCCGGCTGAAGTTCGAAGATCTGAACGCACCGAACATTGATCAGGCGGCATCGATCATCGCCGGGACGGCCCGAAACATGGGGATAGAGGTGGTTGACTGACTGGCGTGGGGGGTTTACAAGAGAGGGTTTCGCGGCGATTGGGTCGTTGGGGTGAGCAGCAAATGAGCAAGCAGTCGAAGCGGATGGCGTTCTTGCGAGAGCGTGTCGAGGGCGTTGGGTCGGTTGATCTGGCGACGGCGGTTCGGGAGTTGAAGGCGTTGGAGCCATCATTGCCCGAGGGCGTTCGCAAGTGCGCATTTGATCAGACGGTCGAGTTGGTGTTCCGTTTGGGAGTGGATTCCCGGCAGGCGGACCAGATTGTCCGCGGTTCACTCGTGTTGCCGCACGGCATCGGAAAAACTCAACGCGTGGTCGTGTTTGCTCAGGGCGAACAGGCTGCCGCGGCCGAAGAGGCTGGAGCGGACGAGGTGGGGGCCAAGGATTTGGCCGAGAAGATTCAGGGGGGCTGGATGGATTTCGACGTGGCGATTGCCACTCCGGATCTGATGGGTGTGGTCGGACCGCTCGGCCGAGTACTCGGTCCTCGCGGATTGATGCCCTCGCCCAAGGCCGGCACGGTGACGGCGGAGGTGGCTGCGACGGTCAAGGAGTACAAGGCGGGGAAGATTGAGTTTCGGGTGGACAAGTTCGGTATCGTGCACGCCGTCGTTGGCAAGTTGAGCTTCGATGAAACTCAGCTGGTCGAGAACGCCGAGGCGTTGAAGCGGATGATCGAGTCGATGAAGCCTTCGTCGATCAAGGGTATCTACATCAGGACATTGACACTTTCGGCGACCATGACGCCGGGGATCTCGGTCGCCGCCTAGGCGATCGCACAGCAGGGTTAACATCGGTGAGGTTCCCTGGATGGATAGGGCCTCACGTCAACGTGGATTGAGAATTCAGAATCGATGAGCAAACGGATCAAGGAAATGCTGGTGGCCGAGCTGCGGCAGCGGCTGGGTGAAACGGACGAGATGCTGGTAGTCGACAGTTCGCGACTCGACGCGATCAGTGACAACCGGTTCCGGGTGGCGTTGCGCGAAAAGGACATCCGTGTCGTGACGGTCAAGAACTCGATGGCGATGCGGGCCTTGCATTCCCGTGACGTCACCGCCTTGGATCCGATTCTCGAAGGACCCTCGAGCCTCGTCTTTGGTGGCGAGGACATCGTTTCGCTGAGCAAGGAAATATCGAGCTGGGTCAAGGAAATCGGCGGCGAGTTGCTCGAGATCAAGGGTGGGATGCTCGAAGGCATTACCCTCACGGCCAGCGACGTCGAAGAACTGTCCAAGAGTCCCAGTCGTGAAGAGCTGATCGGCCAGATCGTTGGCCTGTTGCTCTCGCCGGGTGCCAGCATCGCCGGTTCTCTGCTCGGGCCGGGCGGCCTGGTGGCTGGAGCGATCGCGGCGATGGGTGACGGCGACGCGGAGGCCGAGTCTGAGGATACTGATGCAGAGGGTGGTCAGGAGTCGGATTCTGAGGAATCGGGCGGCTGATCGGTGGCGAACGGATAAAAACCGGGTACAGTAATAACTTAGCGCGTGAGCGTGCTTGAGAGGACCAGAAGCGATGGCGACCGACGAAGCGACAGTGGAAGTGGAAAAGGAATACGACGCTCCGACGCAGGAGCTTGGTGACCAGTTGGTGGGCCTGACATTGTTGCAGGCCAAGTCGCTGGCCGACTATCTGAAGGACGTCCACGGCATCGAGCCGGCTGGTGGCGGCGTGATGATGGCCGCGATGCCCGGCGCTGGCGACGGTGACGGAGAAGGTGCTGCCGAGCAGACCGAATTCGACGTCATGTTGACCAGTTTCGGCGACAGCAAGATTCCGGTGATCAAGGCGGTCCGGGCTTCGACCGGTTTAGGCCTGAAGGAGGCCAAGGAGTTGGTCGAGAGCGCGCCAGCGGCACTCAAGGAAGGAATCTCCAGCGAGGAGGCCGAACAGCTCAAGGACGAAATCGAAGCAGTTGGCGGGTCGTGCGAGATCAAGTAGTCTGGACGGTCTCACGCGGGACGCCCACCGCCGTCGGCGGTAGTCTCGCGCGTGGCCGCGTTGTACTCGACGCTCTCGCCTCATCAACTCGCTCCGTCATTCCGATTCACGCCCCAATCCCATCCCCCCCGATTGCCCCGCGACCATGACAGACCTTGTTCGGCGCCGGGTCCATGCTCGGCGTCAATCGGACCCCACCTGTGGATCGTAGCCGGGACATGGAGCCTTCGGATCTATTGCGTTTCACGTGCGTTTCTCGTCTGTTTTCCCGTTGCTGGCCCCTGAAATCCCGGAAGACTTGAAGCCGTTCCTGGTAAGTTTTTTGCCAGGGGTCGAGTTGGGCGTATTTCGTCCGAGCTTGTAGTGTCCTCTGCCTCCTGCGGTTACGACCTCCCGACCTCATCCGGCCCCAACGGGCCGTTGAGCACAGAAAAGAAGAGAGCCTGACATGCCGATTCCTTCGATCCGGATTCTGCAGACCGACAGCACCGAGGTGTTTGGTGGTAGGGGAGACGACGGTCTTCTGATGCAGGATCTCACAGAGATCCAGACTAAGTCGTACCATCGATTCCTGCAGGAGGACGTCGATTCGGACAAGCGGAAGCCTCATGGGCTCGAAGGCATTCTGCAGGAGGTGTTCCCGATCGAGAGTTACGACGGGCAATACCGGCTGGACTACTGCGGTTACGAGTTGTTGCCATCGCGTTTCGACACCACGGTCTGTCGGCAGTTGCGGCTGACCTATGGCAAGCCGTTTCGGGTGAAGATGCGATTGAACAAGGAGCAGCCGATCGATGAAGAGGTGTACCTGGGCGACATGCCGATCATGCTCGGTGGTGGCGAGTTTGTGATCAACGGTTCCGAGCGGGTGGTGGTGAGCCAATTGCATCGTTCTCCGGGTGTCGACTTTGTCGAGACGACCGAGCCGGGTGAGCGTCCGAGTTTTTCGTGTCGGGTGATTCCCGAGCGTGGCAGTTGGATCGAGCTGATCGTGAACAAGAAGGAGATGCTGGATGTCCGCATCGACCAGAGCGGTAAGTTCTCGGCGTTGACGTTGTTGCGGGCGATGCATTCGGAGTACGGCAGCGACACGGCTTTGCTGAAGTTGTTCTATCCGACCGTCACGATCAAGGCTCCAAAATCGGATGACGTCGAGCAGATTGCCAATGCGTTCACTGCGGCCGACATCATCTACCCGGTGGGTCACGAGCGTTGTGGCGAGATCATCGTCGATTCGCGGAACACGGTTGGAGATGACAAGGAGGTGGTGTTGATTGGCGAGGAGCGTGCCGAGCGAATCGTAGAGGCGAAGATCAAGGACATCGAGATCATCCTGGCCGACTCGGTCAAGGATCGTCTGATTCTCAACACGCTCTATAGCGACGAAACCGCCAGTCACCAGGAAGCGTTGCTGCGGATCTACCAGCGACTGCGTCCCGGCAACCCGCCTCAACTCGAAAAGGCTCAGGATCTGTTCCGCGAGAAGTTCTTCGACGTCAACCGTTATCGCCTTGGCAAGGTCGGTCGATTCCGTATCAACCGCAAGTTCAAGCCGGACGTTCAGAAGACCGACGATCACAACACGTTTCTCGAGGAGAATTTCAAGCAGGAAGGGATTCCAGACACGGCGATGACGTTGTGTCCCGAGGACTTTGTCAACGCGATCCGCTACTTGGTCCTGCTGAAAGTTGGCGGTAACGAGTTGGTGCAGACCGACGACATCGACAACCTGGGCAACCGTCGTCTGAGGACATTGGACGAGTTGGCCGCCGAGGAGATCCGCAAGGGGTTCTTGAAGTTGCGACGAACGGTACAGGAGCGAATGAGTCTGAAGGATGTCGAGGAGATGACACCTCGGACTCTGGTCAATCCGAAGAGTGTTTCGGCGGCGATCGACTATTTCTTTGGTCGCAGCGAGTTGTCCCAGGTCGTCGACCAAACCAATCCGCTCTCGATGCTGACTCACGAGCGTCGCCTGAGTGCCTTGGGCCCGGGCGGTTTGAACCGCAAGCGTGCGGGCTTCGAGGTCCGCGATGTGCACATTTCTCACTACGGACGTATCTGCCCGATCGAGACTCCGGAAGGAACTAATATTGGTTTGATCTCGTCGTTGTCGATCCACGCCGAGGTGGACGATTACGGGTTCCTGACGACTCCCTACTACCGGGTCAACAAGGGGCGGGTGACTGACGAGGTGGTCCGGTTGCGGGCCGATGAGGAGGCATTGCGGTACGTGGTTCCGGCCGACACCCCGATGGAGGGTGATCGGCTGGTCGATGACCGGGTGCTGGCTCGTCACAACAACGACGTGGAGATGGTGTCGTCGGACCTGGTCGAGTTCATCGACGTGGCACCGAACCAGATGGTCGGTGTTTCGGCAGGGTTGATTCCATTTCTCGAGCACGACGACGCCAACCGCGCTTTGATGGGGTCGAACATGCAGCGGCAGGCGGTGCCGTTGTTGATCGCCGAGCCGCCGATCGTCGGCACGGGGCTCGAAGGAGAAGTCGCCAAGCGTTCGGGGATGATGTTGAGGGCTCGGAATTCGGGTCGTGTCAACTACGTCGATGCGACTCGGATCGAAATCGACGGCGAGGTTCACCATCTCGACAAGTACCAGGGTCTGAACGAACGGACCTGCAAGAATCAGAAGCCGACTGTCGAGATTGGCCAGCGGGTGAAGGCGGGGGACTGGTTGTGCGACACGGCGGCGACGAAGGACGGCCGGCTGGCTTTGGGCCGCAACGTACTGGTCGCGTTCATGTCGTGGGAGGGCTACAACTTCGAGGACGCGATTGTGATCTCCGAGAGGTTGGTCAAGGAGGACGTCTTCACCTCGATTCACATCGACGAGTTTGACGTGGAGATCCGCGAGACGAAGCTGGGTCGCGAGGAGTTCACTCGGGATATCCCCAACGTCAGCGAAAAGGCTCTCGGGCATCTCGACGACGAGGGAGTTGTTGCGATCGGCACACGTGTGCACCCGGGCGATATCCTGGTCGGCAAGGTGTCGCCGAAGGCCAAGAGCGAGTTAACCCCGGAAGAGAAGCTACTTCACGCGATTTTTGGTCGTGCCGGCGAGGACGTGAAGAACGAATCGTTGGAAGTTCCCAGCGGTGTCGAGGGCATCGTGATTCACACCGAGCGGTTTTCTCGGAAAATGAGTCTTCCGGACGATGAGCGGAAGAGGTTCGATGGAGTGATTCGGCGGGCCGAGAAGGCTGCCAACGGCCGGGTGACTGAGGCGTTCCGGACATTTCTGGACGGTTTCGAGAAGATTCTTGATCGGAGATTGACCGACGAGGAGGGTGCCGATCTGCGAAGCAGCGAGGACGATCGGATGTTGGCCGAATACGCCGAACGGTTCGAAGACCATTTCGTGGCACTGGACATCCGCAGCCCTCAGAAGCGGAAGGACTTGGACGAATACCGCCGCGAGTCCTTCGGTGCGGTTCGCGAGGTGATCGAGGCTCGCGATCGAGAGATGAACAATCTGAAGCGTGGCGACGAGCTACCCAGCGGCGTGTTGCAGATGGTCAAGGTTTACGTGGCCAGCAAGCGACAGCTTTCTGTCGGCGACAAGATGGCTGGTCGTCACGGCAACAAGGGAGTCATCTCGAAAGTCCTGCCTCTGGAGGACATGCCCCACCTCGACGACGGCACGCCGATCGACATTATTCTCAACCCACTCGGCGTCCCCAGCCGGATGAACGTCGGGCAGATTTTGGAGACTCACCTGGGCTGGGCGGCCAGCAAGCTGGGCTTCAACGCGGTTTGCCCGGTCTTCGACGGGGCCCCGGAGGAGGAGATTCGGGACAAGCTGGAAGAGGCGGGATTGGACAGGGACGGCAAGACGGCCTTGTACGACGGTCGGACGGGCGAGGAGTACGAGCAGCGTGTTACGGTCGGACAGATCTACATGCTCAAGCTCCACCACCTCGTCGATGACAAGGTGCACGCTCGAGCCACCGGCCCCTATTCACTGATCACTCAGCAGCCATTGGGCGGCAAGGCCCGTTTTGGCGGGCAGCGTTTTGGCGAGATGGAAGTGTGGGCTCTGGAGGCTTATGGAGCGGCTTACATTCTGCAGGAGCTGTTGACTGTCAAGAGCGACGACGTCGAGGGGCGGACGAAGATCTACGAATCGATGGTCAAGGGCCAGAACACTCTCGAAGCCGGCACTCCCGCCAGCTTCGATGTGCTCGTCAACGAAATCCGCGGGTTGGGACTGAACCTCCAACTCGAGAAATCAGGCCTCTGACCTGCTCGACGACTCGCCTGATGCGGGAGCGTCGAATCGGCAGGCAGCGGCTAGGGGAGAGGGACAGATGACAACATTCCACAAAGGGCACGAGTGCCAGGAGCAGGTCACGTGAGCGTTGGTGAAGCGACGACGAGCTACGACCGGATCAACGACTACGGCTCCGTCAAGATCGGGCTGGCCAGCCCGCACGACATCCGCAGTTGGTCATTTGGCGAGGTCAAGAAGCCCGAGACGATCAACTACCGTACGTACAAGCCCGAGCGGGACGGATTGTTCTGCGAGCGGATTTTCGGTCCAGAGAAGGACTGGGAGTGTGCTTGCGGCAAGTACCGCGGGATGAAGTACAAGGGGATGGTCTGCGACCGTTGCGGCGTGAAGGTGACTCACAGTCGTGTCCGTCGCAAGCGGATGGGTCACATCGAGCTGGCGGCACCGGTTGTGCACATCTGGTTCTTCAAGAGCATGCCGAGTCGTCTGGGTGCTCTGTTGGACATGAAGACCACGAGTCTCGAGAAGGTGATCTATTTCCAGGACTACGTGGTCATCGACCCGGGTGACACCCCGTTGCGTCGCTGCCAGATCTTGACCGAGGAAGAAGCTCGGCAGGCTCGAGCTAAGTACGGCGAAGGGGGACCAGACGATTTCGTGCTGGGGATGGGAGCCGAGGCGGTCAAGGAGTTGCTGTTGGGTTTGAACCTGACGGAACTTTCGGTCCAGCTCCGCACCGAACTGCGTGAAACGGGTAGCCAGCAGAAGAAGAAGGACCTGGTCAAGCGGTTGAAGATCATCGAGGGGTTGCGTGACAGCGAGAACCGACCCGACTGGTTGGTGCTCGACGTGATCCCGGTGATTCCTCCAGATCTCAGGCCACTGGTCCTGCTCGATTCGGGCAACTTCGCGACCAGCGATCTGAACGATCTCTACCGTCGCATCATCAACCGCAACAACCGGTTGAAGAAACTGGTCGATTTGAACGCTCCGGAAGTGATTATCCGCAACGAGAAGCGGATGCTTCAGCAGTCAGTCGATGCGCTCTTCGACAACAACCGTTGCAAGCGGCCGGTGCTCGGTTCGTCGAACCGTCCGTTGAAGAGTCTCACCGACATGATCAAGGGCAAGCAGGGTCGCTTTCGCGAGAACCTGCTCGGCAAGCGGGTCGACTATTCGGCTCGCTCTGTGATCGTAGTCGGTCCCGAGTTGGAGCTGCACCAGTGCGGTTTGCCGAAAAAGATTGCTCTGGAGTTGTTCCAGCCGTTCGTGATTCGTCGCCTCAAGGAACTGGGTCATGCCGACACGATCAAGAGTGCCAAGAGGATGCTGGAGCGGAAGGACGAGGACGTCTGGGACATTCTGGACGAGGTGATCACCAACCACCCGGTGTTGTTGAACCGTGCACCGACATTGCACCGGATGGGGATCCAGGCCTTCGAACCAACGTTGGTCGAGGGCAACGCGATCCGGATTCATCCTTTGGTCTGCAAGGGATTTAACGCCGATTTCGACGGCGACCAGATGGCCGTACACCTGCCTCTTTCGATCGAGGCCCAGGTCGAAGCCACCACGTTGATGTTGTCGACCAACAATATTTTCTCTCCGTCCAACGGCGCTCCGATCATCAGCGCCACCCAGGACATCGTGATGGGCTGTTACTACCTGACGATGCCTCTGAACGATCGGCCGGGCGAGGGCATGAAGTTCGCATCGGCGGCCGAGGTGTTCATGGCGTTGGAGTTGGGCAAGATCACCCGCCACACCCGCATCCAGCTCAGGCTCGCAGCCGACAAGGAAATCCGGCCTCAGGC
The DNA here is from genome assembly GCA_963694825.1 of Planctomycetota bacterium. Classification (GTDB taxonomy): domain Bacteria; phylum Planctomycetota; class Planctomycetia; order Planctomycetales; family Planctomycetaceae; genus UBA8437. The sequence goes on along the minus strand of CAVOEV010000088.1, from coordinate 8,236 downwards.
TCCAGAGGACTACCGTCCGGGCGGACTGCTCGACACTACCGTCGGCCGCGTGCTCTTCAACGACATTCTCGACCCCAGGATGGCGTACTACAACCTGACGATGAAGAGCAAGGATCTGGCCAACGTGATTTCCGACTGCTACCACCACGATCTGTTGGGACGCAGCGACACGATCAGCCTGTTGGACCGCATGAAATCGCTGGGATTCCAGGAGGCCACTCACAGCGGACTCTCCTTTGCCACATCGGACCTCTGCACACCCGGCAACAAGGACGAAGTGATTGGTGTGGCCGAGAAGGAAGTCGACAAGCAGCAGAAGCTGTATGGTCGCGGCATCATCACCGATCAGGAACGCTACAACGCGGTCCTCGACCAGTGGACTCATGCTCGTGAGAGCATTACCAAGGCGATGATGGTTGAGTTCGAGCGGGACGAGCGTCCCGAGATGGACGGATACGTCAATCCGATCTTCCTGATGGCCAACTCGGGTGCTCGCGGCGGTGTCGAGCAGATCCGTCAGTTGGCCGGCATGCGTGGCCTGATGGCTAAGCCGTCGGGCGAGATCATTGAGACGCCGATCAAGGCGAACTTCCGCGAAGGTCTCTCGGTGCTCGAGTACTTCAGTTCGACTCATGGTGCCCGCAAGGGACTGGCCGACACCGCGTTGAAGACGGCCGACAGTGGTTACCTGACTCGAAAGCTGGCCGACATCTGTCAGAACGTGGTGATCACCGAGCACGATTGCGAGACGACCGAGGGGATCACCAAGGGTGTGGTTTACCGCAGCGAGAAGGTCGAGGTGGGGTTGGCCGATGCGATTCGCGGTCGTGTCAGCCGTACGAACATCGTCAACCCGATCACCGACGAGGTGATTGTTCGGGAGGATGACCTGATCGACGAGGCCAAGGCACGTCGGATCGAAGAGATCGGTGTCGAAAAGATCAAGGTTCGCAGCCCGTTGACCTGCCAGTCGAAACTCGGCATGTGCCAGCTGTGCTACGGCATGGATCTTTCGAACGGCCGCCTGGTCGAAGAAGGTCTCGCCGTGGGTATCGTGGCCGCTCAGTCGATCGGCGAACCGGGCACGCAGTTGACGATGCGGACCTTCCACATTGGTGGAACCGCGTCGCGTGATGTCGAGGAAAGCGAGGTCCGGTCACGGCAGACGGGCCGGGTCCGGTTCGAACGCGTGCGGCATGTTGGACCGGACGACAAGAGAATCGCCTTGGGCCGAAACGGCGAAATCGTGATCCTGGAGCTGAACCCTCGAGAGGGTCGCGAACGGGAACTCGAACGGTACCGCGTCCCCAACGGTGCGGTGTTGATGGTCGAGGAGTGGGACTCGAGCGACGAGAACTGCAAACTCCCCCAGCGGACCGACGGCAACGCCCTGAAGGGCATCAAGGGTGTCTGCGTCGAAGGCCAGCCCCTGTGCATGTGGGACCCTCACTCGGTCCCCATCATCGCCGAGGTCAACGGTATCGTGAAGCTCGAAAACGTCATCGAGGGCAAGACGATCAATGTCGAGACCGATCCGAGTGGCAACATTCGCCGGACGGTGATGGAGTACAAGGGCGAGCAGCATCCCCAGATCAGCCTCGTCGACAATTCCGGAGAGACTCAGGCGTTCTACTACCTGCCCGAAAAGGCGAGTATCGAGGTCAAGGACGGACAGAAGGTGGCGGCCGGGATGGAGTTGGCCAAGACGCCTCGCGAGGCGGGCCGGACCCAGGACATCACCGGTGGGCTGCCGCGAGTCACCGAGTTGTTCGAAGCCCGGCGACCGAAGGATCCTGCGGTGATTGCCGAAATTGACGGAGAGATCGAGTTGGCCGAGGAGACTCGGCGCAACCAGCGGGTAATCAATATTCATCCGCCCGGGGAGGTTGGCGAACCTGCGGCTCACCTGATTCCTCACGGGAAACAGTTATTGGTGCATGCCAAGGATCTGGTGCGTCATGGTGATGCATTGGTCCGAGGCCCCTTGGTTCCTCACGATATCCTGCGGGTGTCGGGAGTTGAGGAGGTTCAGAAGTACCTGATGCACGAGATCCAGAATGTGTATCGCTCGCAACGGGTCGAGATTGACGACAAGCACGTAGAGATCGTCATTTCTCAGATGTTGAGAAAGGTCAAGGTCGAGGACGCCGGCGACACCGAACTGCTGGTGGGAGTCGTCATCGACAAGCTCGAATTCCAGATAACAAACGAGCGGATCCGTGGCTGTGTGCGTGTCGTCGATGCGGGCAGTTCGGAGTACAAGTCCGATGACATCGTCCCCAAGGATGTGTTCGAGGAAGTGAATGCCGAGCTCGAGGCGGCGGGTGAGACTGCGGCCACGTCGGCCAAACCGCACGAGGCGCAGATGACGATCCAGTTGTTGGGCATCACCAAGGCGGCGGTTTCGAGCGAGAGTTTCGTATCGGCGGCCAGTTTCCAGGAAACGACGAAGGTGTTGACCGAGGCGGCACTGGCTGGCAAGAGCGACGAGCTGGTGGGGCTCAAGGAAAACGTCATCCTGGGCCACTTGGTCCCGGCCGGCACGGGGTTCCGCTTGCATCAGGATTCGGAGGTAAGAATTCGGCCCGAGGCATTGTTGGAGCTGGAGGCCGAGAAGGAGCGTCTGAGGCTGGCTCGGATGAAGATGTACGATGGCGAGGAGGAGTTGGCCGCGACAGCGAAGCCAACTGCGCCGTCTGGGGGCGAGGCGCGGGAGTCTTCCACCAAGTGAGTGTATGACCTGAGAATCCGGTCGCTTGACTGCACTGATGGGGTGCAATAGAGTGGGCAATTGACACCCTGAGTTCCATTTTTTCTGGCGAAGACTGTGCCGACGATCAATCAACTGGTCCGTAAGCCGCGGAAGCGGAAGCGTGTCAAGAGTAACACTCCGTTGCTGGAGGGCTGTCCGCAGAAACGCGGAGTTTGCCTGCAGGTGAAGACGGTGACTCCCAAGAAGCCGAACTCGGCCTTGCGAAAAGTGGCTCGCGTAAGGTTGTCTAACGGCAAGGAACTCACCGCCTACATCCCTGGCGAAGGCCACAACCTGCAGGAGCACTCCATCGTGCTCGTCCGAGGCGGCCGGGTCCGCGATCTGCCTGGTGTGCGTTACAAGATCGTCCGTGGCGTACTCGATACGCTCGGCGTCGAAGACCGTCGTCAGGCCCGCAGTCGTTACGGGACCAAGAAGCCCAGCTAGTTTGTTCGACGACGTTTTTTCACGCACTCACGCGGCAAAAACTCGTCTCTCTATAATTCCTCTACCGTCGTTCCTGTTGGTCGTGCCCGATGTCGAAACGCTTCACAGCCAGTGCCACTCAGTTGAAGCCTGATCCGAGGTTCAATTCGGTTCTGGCTTCGAAGTTCGTCAACTGCCTGATGCACGACGGCAAGAAGAGCGTGGCTCAGCGAGTGTTCTACGACGCGTTGGACGTGATCTCTGAGCGGTTGTCGAGTGATGAGCCGATCGATGTGTTCACGGCTGCGGTTGAGAACGTGAAGCCGATGATCGAAGTGCGATCCAAGCGAGTGGGTGGAGCGACCTACCAGGTACCGACGCCGGTCAGTCCGAAGCGACGGCAGACTTTGGCGATTCGCTGGATCCTGGCTGCGATCCGCGGGAAGAAGGGGCGTCCGATGCACCTGAGGCTGGCCGAGGAGTTGATATCGGCCTTCAACAGGGAGGGCACGGCGATGACGACTCGTGACAACGTGCACCGGATGGCCGACGCGAACAAGGCCTTCGCCCATTTTGCCTGGTAAGCCGGATTCCGGCGGCGACACGGCGTCGATGCGGCCGATTCGCAACGTCCGCAACATTGGTATCGTGGCCCACATCGATGCGGGCAAGACGACGACGACGGAGCGGATGCTGTTCTACAGCGGTTATTCGCACCGGCTGGGTAGCGTCGACGCCGGCACGACGGTCACCGATTTCGATCCCGACGAGGCCCGTCGCGGCATCACGATCTATTCGGCTGCCATCACCTGTCATTGGCAGGAGGCGACGATCAACATCATCGATACGCCCGGCCACGTCGATTTCACGGCCGAGGTGGAGCGTAGCCTGAGAGTTTTGGATGGGGCAGTGATGATCTTCAGTGCCGTCGAGGGCGTTGAGGCCCAGAGCGAGACGGTTTGGCGACAGGCGGATCGTTACGACGTCCCCAGGATCTGCTTTATCAACAAGCTCGACCGCATCGGTGCGGGTTTCGAGCGGAGTTTTGACCAGATCGCGGATCGGTTGGGGGGGCAGCCACTGGCCGTGCAGATTCCACTCGGTGAGGGACCGTTGGGCGAGACGGGCGACGGTTTTCGGGCGGTGATCGACCTGATCGAGCGTCGGGTATTACGATTCGATGCGAAGGAGGACGGTTCGGAGGTCACCGTCGATACGGTGCCATCGGAGATGTCCGAGGAGGTCGAAGTGTGGCGTCGTCGGCTGCTCGAAGCTGTCGTCTTGCTTGATGACGACGTGTTCGAGACGTACGTCGAGACGGATGACGTGCCGAAGCACGAGATCCACAGGCTGTTGCGTGAGGGGACGTTGGCTGGGTCTTTTCAGCCGACCGTCTGTGGATCGGCTTTGGATTGCATCGGTGTGCAGCCATTGCTGGACGCGATCACGGCCTACCTGCCCAGCCCACTGGATCGTCCGGCCGTGGTCGGGATCCCGGCCGAAGCGGTCAGGTTGTCGGGAAAACAGGCTCGTCGGCAGGCCCGCAAGGCGGCGCTCCAGGGGGACGTTTCCGAGGAGGTGGTGGGGATCGAGCGGGTTTGCGACCCCGAAGCGGCCTTTTGTGGACTCGTGTTCAAGGTCCAGGCCGATACTCACGGTGACCTCTGCTTTCTGAGAATCTACTCGGGTACGCTCGTGGGTGGCAGCCGCGTGGTCAACGCCCGTACCGGGGACAAGGAGCTGATCAACCAGATCTGGAGAGTGCAGGCGGACGACCGCGAGCGGATCGAGACCGACCGGGCGATTGCCGGGGACATTGTTGGAGTGATTGGGCCCAAGGTGGCCGTCACCGGAGATACACTCTGCGACGCCAGCGAACCGGTGTTGCTCGAGTCGATCGAGTTTCCCGAGACGGTGATATCGATGGCGGTCGAGCCGGACACGAGTGCCGAGAGAAAGAAGCTAGCCGAGACGCTCGAGCGGTTGGCACGACAGGACCCCACCTTCACCGCACGAGTATCCGAAGACACGGGTCAGACGATCATCAGCGGGATGGGCGAGTTGCACCTGGAGGTAATCCGCGACCGGATGCAGCGGGATTTCGGCCTGGTGGTGCGGGTTCACAAGCCTCGGGTCAGCTACCGCGAGTCGGTTCGGAGGGGTGCTGAGGTCGTAGGCGAGTTTCAGCGGGCCTCGGCCGGAGTGGCTCAGTTTGCTCGAGTGAGACTGGCGATCGAGCGGACCGACGATGAGGGTCCTGCGGAGCTGGAAAATCGACTCGAAAAGTCGGGACTCACTCCGGTCCTCAACGAGGCACTGTTGCAGTCTTTGCACGACGAATTGACTGGCGGCGGAACGCTGGGGTATCCGCTGATGAATGTGCGAGTTGTCTTGCTTGAGGTGGAATCTCGGGAGGGTGAGACGACCGAGGTGGCATTGCATGCGGCGGTCGCCAACGCGATGCACCAGTTGTTGGCCGAGGCGGGAGTCATTTTGCTGGAACCGGTGATGCAGCTGGAAGTTGTGACTCCCGACGAGTTTCTTGGGCCACTGCAGGCCGATTTGAATGCTCGGCATGCCGTGATCGTCAGCTCGATGCGACGCGGAGACCTGGCGGTTCTCAACGCCGAGGTCGCCTTGTCGCGGATGTTCGGCTATTCGACCCAGGCCCGCAGTCTGTCTCAGGGCCGAGCTACCTATTCGATGCAGCCGTTGAAGTACGCCGAGGCACCTCGCGATGTACTCGAAGCGATGCTCGGTTGAGTTCACCAGTGCCGTTCTGAGGGGCATGTTGTGGAATGGGGCAAGGTCGATCCGGAGGCCATTTCAGCGATTGCGTTTCGTTGACAAAGGTCACGGACGTCTCTAACATCGCCCCTTTTCCACCGTTGGGGAATGCTGTGATCCGGGTCGATGTTTGCGACTCGGTTGGCGGCGGCCTCGGGGGTGATTTTTGATTGTCAATCAGGCCCCGACGATCTGCGGTTTGATGTCGGAGGCGGTCGGATCGCGTTGTCGATTCGGTTCGTTTCCGGTTTTCGCACCCGGTTGTGTCTGCGGTCTGACGAAGCCATCACAAACAATGTTCGCAGCGAGTCGCGAGCATTCCTATTGAGCAGGGGGAGCCTGAGTGGCCGACGCCAGTCAAAAGCGGTTCCGGATCCGCATGGAGGCCTTTGACCATTCGGTCTTGGACCAGTCTGCGCTGGAGATCGTGGACACGGCCAAGCGGTCTGGTGCCAAGGTGCACGGTCCGATTCCTCTGCCGACGCGGATCGAGCGATACACCGTCCTCAGAAGTCCACACATTGACAAGAAGTCTCGCGAGCAGTTCGAGATTCGGACTCACAAGCGGCTTATCGATATCGTTCAGCCGACCGGAAAGACGATCGACGCCTTGAACAAGTTGTCGTTGCCGGCCGGAGTTGACATCAAAATTAAGGCTTCCGGCTAACCCGGCCCGTAGCGGGCCGGATTTGTCCGGCAGGTCACCAGGATAAGGAATTAGGAACCATGCCGGTCGGACTCTTGGGCCGCAAGGTCGGAATGACTCAGGTCTACGATGAGGCTGGGGATTTGGTCCCGGTCACCGTGATCGAGGCAGGCCCGTGCGTGGTTTTGCAGTTGCGGACTGTGGAGCGAGACGGCTACGAGGCGGTTCAGTTGGGCTACGACGACAAGAAGCGTCCGGTGGGTGGGCAACGGTCTCGGAGCAGCCAGGCCCGGCGTAGCGAGCGAGGTCACGTGGCGGCTCTGTCGAGCAAGCGGTCCAAGGCTCGGGCCGAGGCGGGCGTCGAGGCGATCGAGAAGGCTGGCAGCGAGCCAAAGCGGTTTGTCCGCGAGTTCCGGGTCGATGGTGAAGGCGTTGACTTGGAGGTGGGGCAGACTCTGACTGTCGATCTCTTCGGTGAGATCTCTCATGTTGACGTCGTCGGGACCAGTAAGGGGCGAGGATTCGCCGGAGTGATGAAGCGACACAATTTTTCGGGCCAACGGGCGACTCACGGTGTCAAGCGAGTGCATCGGCACGGAGGCTCAATTGGCATGAGTGCCGATCCGGCTCGAGTGCTGAAGGGGACGCGGATGCCTGGGCAGTTCGGGAATGCCCGCAGCACGGTCCGTCATCTGCAGGTGGTTCGGGTGGATGCCGAGACAAACACGCTGCTGGTCAAGGGGGCTGTGCCCGGGCATCAGGGAGGCTATCTGATGATCCGGCCGACAAACAAACTGGGATGACACACAGGCGGTTCCGGGCCATTGGGCTTGGACTCTGACAGATATAGATGACAAACCGGGGCGAGCCGAAGCTGGTCCTGGACGAGACGCGGAAGTGGACTTTTCGACATGATCACCCTGCCGATTCATGACATGAGCGGTGCCGAGGTCGGGACGTATGATCTCGACGGCGCCGACCTGGCTTCGGGCATCAATAAGCAGCTGCTTCACGATGTGGTGGTGATGTATGAAGCGAACCTGAGACAGGGTTCGGCCAAGACTAAGTCGCGGGGCGAAGTGCAAGGCTCGACCCGAAAGCTGTACCGTCAGAAGGGGACCGGTCGGGCTCGGGCGGGATCGAGCCGGACGCCGGTCAGACGGGGCGGGGGGCACGCCTTCGCCAAACAGCCCAAGGACTGGTCGTATCGCCTGCCTAAGAAGGCTATTCGCTTGGCCACGCGGCAGGCACTGCTGAGTAAGTTTATGGACAACGAGGTGACTTTGCTGCAGGATCTGGTGATTCCCGAGCCGCGGACTCGTCATGTCGCTGCCCTGCTCGAAGCTGTCGGGCTCGAGGCAACCTCCGGTCTGCTGGTAATCTCGGCTCACGATGACGACATCTGGCGGGCCGCTCGGAACATCTCCAGTCTCTGGGTGTCGCCGGCCGCCGAACTGAATGCCTATAAACTGCTCCATCAGAAGCAGTTGGTGCTGACCACCGAGACAGTCGATTTGCTCCGTGAAGGGCCGCCCAAGTCCGTGCCGGTTGCCGTGGGTGATGCGACTGATGCGACTGATGCGACTGATGCGGAGGAGGCCGTCTGAGTCGGCCGGGGAAGTAGA
>CAVOEV010000087.1:0-17498 GCA_963694825.1 Planctomycetota bacterium | reverse complement strand
AAGGCGACATAGCCGATCGCACTGAGCATCACGATGCCCAGGATCAGCATCAACGGCTGCAACCACAGTAGGTCGTAACCGGCGATCATGCCCAGGTAGAGACTGCCGCCCAGCGAACCGCCACCCAAGGTGATTGCACCCTGCAACCAGCCCGGGCCTGACAGGCGGGAAAACGTCATAAACGTGGCCAGGCCGCCCTTCTGCTTGGCATCAAAAATTGCCTGGCGATCTTGTTCCACCTGTGACATGAGTCGAGGATCCCGAGAGGTGCGTGTAACCGGTGTGTCGAAGAGCCGATTGTGCCACGGGATGCCGCACAGCGAAAGCGAACCGCCGGGCCTAGAACAGCGAGTGGACCGGGGTGCCCTGAACGACGAAGTGCGGCCGCCCGGTCGGGTCGACCACTCGCGTGTCCTGGCCGTAACCCAGCGCGTGGTAGATCGTGGCAATGAAGTCGCGGACGTGAACCGGGTTGTCGGCCGGATAGCCCGCAATCTTGTCGCTGGACCCGTACACCTGCCCGCCACGGATGCCGCCGCCGGCCAGGACCGTGCTGTAGACCGAACCCCAGTGGTCGCGGCCGGCCTTCTTGTTGACCTTGGGAGTCCGGCCGAATTCGCCCGTCCAGGCGATCAGGGTCTCATCCAAACGACCCCGTTGGCAGAGGTCCTCGATCAGGGCCGAGAAAGCCCGGTCCATCGGAGGCAGCAGCAGGTCCTTCATGACCTTGAAGTGCTTGTCGTGTGTGTCGAAGTTCTTCGTCGAGTGCAGGTACATCCAGGGCACCGTCACCAGCCCCACACCGGCTTCGACCAGTCGACGGGCCACCAGGCAACTGCGGCCGAACTTGTTGTCACCATAACGGGCCAGTGTCTCGGGCGACTCGTCGTCGATGGTAAACGCCCGCCACGCCGAGTTGGATCCCAGGATATCCAGGGCCTGTTGCTGGAACCGCCCGTAATCCGCCTCGGCCAACGAGGCCTCACCCCGTAGCTCTTCGCCCCCCTTGAGCAACTGCTGACGATTCGCCTGCCGCCGATCACCGACACCCTTGGGAGGAAGGAAGCCCGGAGGCAGCGTGCCGGGCTTCCACGACTCTTCGATCAGCATCAACGGATCGTAATTCGGTCCCAGAAACCCCGCATGCTGGCCTCCCCACTGGAAGTTGTTCTGGTCGCCGATGCGGACCGGCAGGTGTACCGAGGCAGGCAGGCCGTTGCGGTCACCTCGCAATTGACGGATCACTCCCCCGATACACGGCGGATCGACACGGTCCATCTGAGGCTCACCGCGGCTGCGAGGAGAGTTCTTCAGGCCGGTCATGTTGTAGTGCACGCCGATGCCGTGCGTGTTGCTGTTGTGGAAAGTCGAGCGGATCACCGAGTAGTGCTCGGCCACACCGGCCATCATCGGCAAATGCTCACAGACCTCCATGCCCCGCACGGTGGTCTCGATCGGGTTGAAGTCGCCCCGGTAGCCCTGGTTGGCCTTCGGCTTCATGTCGAAGGTCTCCTGCTGAGCCGGACCGCCGGTCATGTACAGCAGGATGCAGGACTTGGCACGGCCTGAGGATCCCGAGTCGGCTGCCCGGGCCCGGGACGAAATCAACTCGGGCAACGACAACCCAAATCCCGTCAAGCCGCCGGCCGCCAGCCCCGATTTCAGGAAGCTGCGCCGTCGCATCGACAGGCTCTCGTCCACTCGCTTCGGCCTCATGCCACCCTTTCATCGCTCAACGGACCACGCCCCACGATTCTACTGATCGGCGATTCATCGGATCAAGGTCCATTGATATTTTCCCCTCAATGTCACAGCCCCTCTCACGCGGACACCCGGGTGGTTGTCGTGGTTGTCATGATTTCGAGTCGGTATGCTGAGTGCTCAAGATTTGCCTCTGCAGGAGTTCTTCCGTGAAGATCGTTGCCCGTTCGCTCGTTCGGATGCTGGTCGTCTTTGGCCTGCTCTGTGTCACGACTCCGTCGCCGGCCGCCGACAAAGCCTCGTTCAGTACTAGGACCCGGGTCGCCTGGACCACGTCCCAGGTCAAGGGGTCGCCCGATCCGCCCAGCCCGTACCTGGTACGGGTTGCCTTCCCCAACCTCACCTTCGACGAACCGCTCGACATGAACTACTCCGCCGGCATCAACCGGCTGTTGGTCGTCGAGCGATACGGCCGGATCTTCTCGGTTCCGCTCGACCGCAAGACCGCCAAACCCGACCTCGTGCTCGATGCCAACGTCGTCCTCGGACGCACCAAGCCCAAGACACTCGCGGCCTACGGATTCGCCCTGCACCCACAGTACCCCAAGGTCCGCTACGCCTACGCCACGATCGTCACCTCCAACACCGAAGAACTGCCACGGGGAAGCCGCGTATCGCGATTCCGCGTGCTGCCAGGCGAACCGCCCCGCTGCGATCCCAAGAGTGAGCAGATTCTGGTCGAGTGGCCTTCGGGCGGACACAACGGCGGCTGCCTGCAATTCGGCCCCGACGGGTATCTCTACATCGCCACCGGCGACAGCAGCGGCATCGCCGACCTCTACCTCACCGGCCAGGACCTCACCAATCTCTCCGGTGCCATTCTCCGTATCGACGTCGACCACCCCGGTGAGAAGCTCCCCTACACCGTGCCCCGCGACAATCCTTTCCTGAAAACCCTGGGCGCACGCCCCGAGATCTGGGCCTACGGGCTCAGGCAGCCGTGGAAGATGAGCTTCGACACCGCCACCGGTGACCTCTGGACCGGTAACATCGGCCAGGACCTCTGGGAAATGGTCTTCCGGATAAAACGAGGCGGCAACTACGGCTGGAGCATCACCGAGGGGTCTCACCCGTTCCAACCCGAACGCCCCCGTGGCCCGACCGCAATCGTCCCTCCAATCATCGAACACGACCACGCCAACTTCCGCTCGATTACCGGCGGCTTCATCTACCACGGCCAAAAACTCAAGAAACTCAAAGGCGCCTACGTCTACGGCGACTACGACACCGGCCGCATCTGGCAACTTCGCTTCGACCGCAAGAAAGAGAAAGTGGTCTCATCATCGGAGCTGGTCGATTCGAGCATGCGGCTGGTCGGCTTCGGACAGGACGGCCAGGGCGAACTCTACCTGCTCGACCACGTCAGCGGTCGTATCCACGAATTGGTGCCCAATCCCAGCGTCGGTCGAGTCAGCAACTTCCCCAAGACACTCGCGGCCACCGGCCTGTTCGACTCGGTCAAGACGCTGACCCCCGCCGCCGGGCTGATTCCCTACGACGTGATCGCCCCGCAATGGGCCGACACGGCCACCAAGCAGAGGTTCCTCGCGATGCCCGGCGATTCGAAGTTGGAATTCGAAACGCTGACCTATCCTCAGCCGGCTCCCGGATCGCCGCCCGGTTGGAAATTCCCCAACGGCATGGTGATCGTCGAGACCCTGTTCCTGGAAATGACCGCCGGCGACGCGGCAACCCGACGACGTATCGAAACCCGCATCCTGCACCACGAACGACTGGCCGGCGACGAATCCAACGGCGATCAGTACTGGCAGGGCTACACCTACGTCTGGAACGACAAACAAACCGATGCCCAGTTGCTGATGGAACCGCAGGGACGTGACCGCACGTTCCTGATCACCGACCCAAGCGTTCCCGGTGGCATCCGGCGGCAGACCTGGCACTTCCCCAGCCGGACCGAATGCACAGTCTGCCACAACATGGCCGCCAAGTATGTGCTCGGTGTCACCACCCACCAGATGAATCGCGACTACGACTACGCGGCCGAAACACTCAACCAGATCGAAATGCTCCAGCGGATCGGCTGCTTCTCGAAACCACTGCCCGCACCGACGTCCGACCTGCCACGACTCGTCGACTACCGCAATCCGACTCGAGACCTCGGCAAAAGAGCCCGCTCGTACCTACACGCCAATTGCTCGCATTGCCACCGCAAGTGGGGAGGCGGCAATGCCCGCTTTCAACTGCTGGCCACGCTCGGACTGGCCGATACCGGAGCCCTGAATGTTCGACCCGGCCAGGGGACGTTCGGCATAGCCCGAGCCAAGGTACTCGCAGCCGGTGACCCTGATCGCAGCGTTGCCTTGCTTCGCATGTCCAAGCTCGGGTCCGGACGCATGCCGCGAATTGGATCCTCGGTCATCGATACACGCGGGACTCGACTGATCAGAAACTGGATCGATTCGATCCCAGCGGCATCACCCGATCCGCATGTCGCTCAATCGCGAGGCGACATCGCAGTCGCAATCAAGACGCTCAAGGCCGCCAACAACGACACCGACAAGTCAGCTCAGATCGCAGCACTGCTGAACAACACCTCCGGAGCCGTCCGCCTGCTGCAGGCTGCCAACAACAACGAACTGAGCGCAACAACCCAGCTGCAGGTCATCGCCACCGCCACCAAACACCCGACGCCAATCGTCAGAGATCTCTTCGAGACGTTTCTGCCGGAACAGCAGCGAGTCAAACGCCTGGGAACCACCGTCCAACCCGCTCGGATCCTCGCTCTCAAGGGAGACATCGATCGAGGACGTGACGTGTTCTTCAAGACTGATGGAGTCCAGTGCAAGACCTGTCACAGGATCGCCGGACAAGGCAAACAGGTCGGTCCTGACCTCAGTGGCGTCGGCAAGACCCTCTCCCGTGCCCAAATCCTCGACAGCATCCTACAACCGTCCAGAAAAATCGAACCCAAATGGCTCACCTATGTCGTCGAAACGGTCCGGGGTCGAGTCTTCACCGGACTGCTTGTCTCCAAGGACGACAAACAACTTGTGCTCCGAGACGCCAAGGACACGCTGATCACGATCGCTGCCGATGATGTCGACGTCCTGGCCGCTCAACAGAAATCCCTGATGCCCGACCTGCTGCTCCGTGACATGACCGCCCGACAGGTCGCCGACCTCACCGCATTCCTGGCCAGCCTCAAAACTCCCGCTGCAATCAAGAAGAAATGACACGCCCATCGAGACCGTTCGCAGCACGGCTTCAACCTTGTCGCAACACCTATGTCCCTCTACACTGGGTGGTTCAGCGGTCATCAGACGTTTTTTCGGACAGACAAGACCATGAAACAGGGCATCCATCCCGATTACATGGACACCGCGGTCAACTGCGGCTGTGGACACTCGTTCACCACGCGAAGCACCGTCGAAAAACTCACAGTCGAAATCTGTAGTGCCTGTCACCCGTTCTACACCGGGCAGATGAAGTACGTCGATAGCGCCGGACGCGTAGAGAAGTTCCAGAAGAAATACAACTGGGGCGAGAAGAAGACCGAGGAACCGCTGGACGAATCGGCCGATGCGACAGCCGACGAAACCGCGGAAACTGAGACCGAAACTGCCGCCAAAGAAGATTAGAACCGCCGAAGTGGTCGGTGATGACGCTCAGGCGATACTCCAAAAGCGATACAAGGATGATCGCTGATGCTGTTCCCGACGCTGCAGGCCAAACTGGCTCGTTACGAAGAGCTGGAAAAACACCTCGTCGACCCCGAGGTATTGGCCAACACCACTCGCATGGTCGCGTTTCAACGCGAATACGGAGGCTTGGCCAAGGTCGCCTTGCCGGTCCGCGAGTTCAATGCACTCGAAGATGATATCGCGACAGCTCGTGAATTGATGGAGGAGGAGTCGGACGAAGACTCCAGGACCTACGCCCAGGAAGAACTCGAAACTCTCGAGACCGAACGAGAAGCCAAGCTGACCGCTCTCGAAGACCTCGTGGCCACCGGCGATGCCATCTCGCGAGGTAGCCTGATCATGGAAATCCGGGCAGGCACAGGCGGAGACGAAGCCGCACTGTTTGCTCGTGACCTCTTCGAAATGTATCACCGACTGGTCGAACGACGTGGGTGGAAATCCGAACTGATCGATAGCTCGCCAACCGAACTCGGTGGCTTCAAGGATGTCACGATCTCGATCTCCGGCGAAGGAGCCTTTCTGCAACTGCAGTTTGAAAGTGGTGGACACCGAGTGCAACGGGTGCCCGAAACCGAGACACAGGGACGCATCCACACCTCCGCAGCCACCGTCGCCGTGCTCCCTGAAGCCAACGAAGTGGAAATCGACATCGTTCAGGACGACCTCCGAGTCGACACCTTCTTTGCCAGCGGGCCCGGAGGACAAAAAGTCAACAAGACCGCCAGTGCCATCCGAATCACTCACCTGCCAACCAACACCGTCGTGCAATGCCAGGACGAAAAGAGCCAGCACAAGAATCGGGCCAAGGCCATGAGAGTGCTGCGGAGCCGATTGCTCGAAGCACAACAACAAAAAGCACACCAGGAACGAGCCGACCAGCGACGCAGCCTGATCGGCACCGGTGACCGTAGCCAACGCATCCGGACATACAACTTCCCGCAAAATCGACTCACCGACCACCGCATCGGACTGACCCTCTACAAGCTCGATCAGATCCTACAAGGCCAACTCGACGAAATGATCGACGCGCTGCTCGAACACGATCGACAGGAACGATTGGGAGGCGATCCCAACGCATGAGCGCGCTCCCACAACCAACACCACAACCAACACCCGACAACTCGGACAACCGCTGGACCGTTCAGGCCGTGCTCGACTGGACCACCGGACATCTAGCCACAAACGGCAGCGAATCGCCTCGACTCGATGCCGAAATCCTGCTCGCCCAGGCCCGACACTGTCGTCGCATCGAACTCTATACCCAGTACGACCAGGAACTCACCGGCGAACAACGCGTCGTCATGAGAGACCTCGTCAAGCGACGCGCCGCCTCGGAACCGGTCGCCTACCTCGTCGGACACCGCGAGTTCTTTGGCATCGACTTCTTCGTCAATGCCGACACCCTGATCCCTCGACCCGATACCGAAACGCTTGTCGTCGAATTGCTCGACCTCGCAAAAACGCTCGACACACATCCCTCGATCCTCGACATCGGCACCGGTAGCGGCTGCATCGCCATCAGCATCGCCACCTCGCTGCCAGCCGCTCGACTAACCGCTGTCGACATCAGCCCAAAGGCACTCGCAGTCGCTCAAACCAACGCCGCCACTCAACAACTGTCCGATCGCATCGAGTTCCTGGACGGAGACCTGTTCGAACCGCTCGATCCAAACAGCCGTTTCGACTTGATCGTCAGCAACCCTCCCTACGTCACCACCACCGAATGCGACCAACTGCCACCCAACATCCGCGACCACGAACCCCGCATTGCACTCGACGGCGGCTCAGACGGACTCGACCTGGTCCGACGACTCGTCGCCGACGCCCCCAACCACCTCGCACCCGGTGGCAGCCTGCTGTGCGAAATCTCTCCGGAACAAGGCGAAGCAGCCCGAAAACTGGTCGACACACACCCCGATTTCACGTCGGGCCGCATCGTCCACGACCTCGCCGGGCACCCCCGCGTCGTCGTTGCTTCGATCCGCAACTCCACCTGACACCCACCTGCCCCGACACACCCACACACCCGCTACAGGAAACCGTCCAGGGATGGACAAGTTCACCATCGCCGGTGGCCAGCGGTTGTCCGGTCGAGCTGAAGTCAGCGGTTCGAAGAATGCCGCCTTGCCGATCCTGGCCGCCGTGCTGGCCAGCGACGGGATGCTCGAGCTGTCGGCCGTCCCCGATCTGGTCGATGTCGATTCGCTGCTGAAGCTGCTCGAGACCCTCGGAGTGCACTCACGCTGGACGTCCCAGACCCAACTGCAACTCGTCGTCCAAGACACAACACCCCATGTGGCCGACTACGACCTGGTCCGCCGCATGCGGGCGAGCATCTGCGTACTCGGCCCGCTGCTGGCTCGCAGAGGTCGAGCGTGCGTTTCGCTTCCCGGCGGCTGCAATATCGGTCACCGACCGATCGACCTGCATCTCAAAGGACTGGCCGCACTGGGTGCAGACATTCGAGTGGAACGAGGATACGTGGTTGCCGAGGCGACTCGATTGCAAGGGGCGGAAGTTTTTCTCGGAGGCCCCTACGGCAGTACGGTCACCGGGACCTGCAACGTCATGACCGCCGCCACACTCGCCAAAGGCTCGACCGTGATCGAAGCGGCCGCCTGCGAACCCGAAGTGGTCGATCTCGGCGAATGCCTGGTCAAGATGGGAGCACACATCCAGGGACTCGGAACGCCTCGGATCGAGATCCTTGGAGTCGATCGTCTGCATGGTGCCGAGCACCGCGTGATCCCCGATCGCATCGAGGCCGCCACGCTGATGATTGCCGCGGCGATGACCGGTGGCGAAATCGAAATCGACCTGGTCCGCCCTGATCACCTGCTCGCCGTCTGCGAAGTCCTCCAGCAAGCCGGCGTCCGAATCACACACTCCGCCACCGAAGGGCCACTGTCCAGTCTGGTCGCCACCGCCCCCGATGTGCTCGCACCCGCCAGCCTCACAGCACTGCCCTACCCCGGTGTCCCCACCGACGTGCAGGCACAACTGATGGCGATGCTCTGCCAAGCCGATGGAATCAGCGTGATCACCGACAAGGTGTTTCCCGATCGGTTTCTGCACGCAGCCGAATTAATCAGACTCGGTGCGAGAATCGTGCGCGAAGGCCCGACGGCAGTCATTCACGGAGTGACGCGACTCAGTGGAGCCAACGTCATGGCCAGCGACCTCAGAGCCAGTGCCGCACTGGTCCTGGCCGGACTCGCCGCCGACGGACAAACCAACGTGCGACGCATCTATCACCTCGACCGAGGCTACCAGCGACTCGACGACAAACTGAATCGCCTCGGAGCCCAGATCACTCGCACCAGCGACCACCAAGGCCCCATGCCGCCACACTTCGACGCCAACTCACAACAACCCGGCAGCCAATCCCTGAGGACCAACTCGGGCAGCTAGGGCAAAAAACCGCGTTCACGCAATTCCTGCACATTGTCCGGACCACTCTGCCAGATTCGCTCGGCCGCGTATCGCAACAATGCCACTCCGCCCAGTCCGTAAGGCGCCGTCAGGATCGCCGTCCGATCCTCTTCATGATCATCCAGTCGCCGGTTGAGCCTCTCGACCGCTTCGTCAACCCGGTCGCTGACAATCTCGGTCGGCCCACTCGTGTTGTCGACCTGCAAGTTCGAAAAACCGGCCGAACGAGCCATCAGGAACTCGACAATGCTGTCGTCCTCCTGGTCGCCGAAAAAACCTCGGAATGCCGGATGAGCGGTGTCCGGAGTAATGATTGTCGGCCGCGTGATCTTCACCTCACCACGCGTCACCGTCACCGTCTCACCATCGGACGGCTTGTCACACACCAGGTAGTAGGGCAGTTCGCTGGAACCGAAGGTGAACAACGAGTAGTCCACCGGGCGGGCAATCTGCACCGCCTCCCAGACGTCCCGGAATCGCCACTCGTCGTCGAAGTTCTCAATCCACATCACACACGTCTCTCTTCGTCCCCGGCCCCGGGGGCCACCCAATCGAGTGACTACTGCGAGTATAGGCATCCACACGCGTCGCGACCACGGAACAGACCGGCGACTTGACAGTTTCGGGAATCGTCGAAGACAATCAGTCTCGACTTATCGCTTCTCCCAATGACACCCAGAGAGACCATCACAATGAGTGGACCGATTGTTCGCACCGGCGCGACGCCCGAATTCTGGGAGAACTGGGACAAGGTCTTCGGCGACTCCAACAAGAAGAAGTCCAAGAAAAAGTCTACCAAGAAAACCGCGAAGGCTTCGACGAAGGCGGCCAGGAAATCGTCGGGCAAGAAATAGCCGATCAACCGGCTCGCCCTTCAAGCCGACTCGACTCACTCGTCGGACTGCTCGCCACGGCTGCGTGTCTAGCTCACTCAGGACTGCGCGCACCCATACCGGGCGTCAACGAACCGCACTACCTGACCAAGGCCCGGCACCTGCTCGACCCCGCCTGGTGCAGCGGCGATTTCTTTCTCGAATCCTCAAATCCTCACCTCGTCTTCTACCTGCTGACCGGACCGCTCACCCAGTTCCTGCCACTGGCTGCCGTGGCCCTGATCGGCCGTTTGCTTGGCCTCGTACTACTGGCCACCGGTTGGATCGCTCTGGTCAAACACCTGACACCCGACCGCTCCAGCAGACTGGTTGCCACCGCCAGCTTCCTGCTGATCGCCGCACTCGGAAACCTCTCGGGAGAATGGGTCGTCGGTGGCATCGAATCCAAGGTCTTGGCCTACGGCCTGCTGGCCTGGTCGGCAGCCCATGGTCTCCGGCTACATCCTCGACGGGCTGCCGTGCTCTGCGGACTCGCCGTAAGCGTGCACCCTATTGTCGGTGGCTGGGGACTGGTGATGGGCATGATGGCCGGACCCCCGACCGTCACCCGAACCAGACTGCAGCAGGCTGCACTGGTCGGAATCTGTGCTCTACCAGGCCTGATCCCGGCCATGGCATTGCTGGGGAACGGATCGGCCCAAGCCGACTCGCTGCAGGTCTTCACACGCCTGGGACATCACCTCGTCCCCAACCGCTTTTCCACTGTCGCCATCGCAGCCTATGCAGCCATGCTGCTGGCCTGGCTCTGGGCCGGGTTCTCGAAACAACGACGGCTCGCACGTTCAGAAACTGAGTCCTGGTGGAGTCGATTGGTACTCGCGTCGGTGGGGGTGGCCATCGTCGGAGCCGCCCTGGCACTCGATCGACCGCCCGGAGACCTGACGATCGGTCCACTGCGAGTCGTGCTGATGAAGTTTTACCCCTACCGCATGGTCGATGTGCTGCTGCCAGCGGCCATATCTATCACCATCGCCAACCAACTGGCACGCCGCTGCCGACGTGGACATCGCCTGCTGGTCGCCGGCTCATTACTCGCACTCGCTCTCGCACTGCCCGCCCACGACCGGAATCCCAGCCGGATGGCACCCGAACGACTCTCCGACTGGACCCACACCTGCCGCTGGATCGAGCAGAACCTGCCACACGACGCCGTCGTCCTGACTCCGCCCGACAGCTGGGCGTTCAAGTGGTACGCCGGCCGAGCCGAATACGTCGTCTTCAAGGACTGCCCGCAAGACGCTGCTGGCATCCAGGAATGGGACCGACGTCGCCAGGTCCGCGGGCGATGGCTGCTCGACATTCAACTCGGCCGCGACGTTCCAAAAACGACTGCCGACAGCTTTCCACCAGGCCGCATTACTCACATCCTCTGGCGACGCACAGACCGATTCGATTCCATCGACGGTTTGCAACCGCTCTACAAGACACGGCACTACGCCGTCTATGCGATCTCCGCCACACCCGACTCGCAATGATCGCCACCAAGGCTCACCGCCAGTTCACGGCCGCCTGAGGTCATAGCAGATCAGCCGCGGGCCGGTCCTGGTCACCGGGTCTCGCATATTCTGGCTGATGTAGAGCAACCCGCGGCTGAGCACCGGAGGGCACCACGATTCGCGAGCCAGGAACAATGACGCCTGCTGGGTAATCTTGTAGCCCTTGGGCGACAGATCCATCCACATCAGCTGGCCAAGTTCACCCAGGATCAACGCCTGGCCGTCGGCACCCAAAAACGACCCACGTAGAGTGCTCAAGGTCAAAGTTTGCTCGAGCCCCTGAACCGTCACAGTCTGCTCCCACTCGGGCTCCTCACGCCACAACACTCGTCCTACCTTCAAATCGACACAGACCAACGACGCGTCCGGCTCGTTGCGTCCGTCGAAACCGTACAGGTAACCGCCCTGGACCAACGGCGTGCCCCAGTGCAAACCCAACTGGTTGGCCTCGGTGTTGTGCTCGGCATCGACCATCTTCCAGACCACCTTGTGCGTGTTCAGGTTCTTGCCGATCTCCAGCAACACCGTACCCGTCTGATAACTGGCCGAGACAAAGATCCGGTTGCCGCCAACCATCAGCGGACACGACGCATTGACACTCTCGTACTTCCGGCTCCGCCAAGGGAACTCCAATCCCAGTTTCCCTGTCGCCGGATCGATCAGCATCAGGCCACCCGTCGGGGGACGACTCTCGCCACCGGCAAACACCAGCACACGCTTCTTACCATGAAGCGTCACCAGCCGCGGCGATGCGTAGCCGGAACCCCATTGTTTCCCCGCACCCCACAACTGCTTGCCCGTCCGAGTGTCGAACGCCGCAACACTCGGACCACCCACTTTACCAATGTTCACAATCAGTCGATCGCCAACCAGCAACGGTGTGCCGACGGTGCCGAAAAATCCCTGAGGCACTTGGAAGTCGCTGGCGAGATCCCGCTTCCACAGCACGCGGCCGCTGGACAGGTCAAGGCAAATCAAGAACCCCTCGGCGCTGTAAATGTAGACGCGGTCGCCGTCGATGACCGGAGTCGCCCGAGGCCCGCTGCTGTAGCCCAGCCGGTCGCGGTACGCCGTGGCAAACTTGTGCTGCCAGAACTGCTGACCCGTCTCGGCATGGAGACACTCGACCAAAACCTCGTTGCCCACCCGGTGAGGATACACCAGGTACGGATGACGGATCGCCGGCGATGCGTAACCGTCGCCAGCCTCCAACTCCCACACTCGCGATGGTCCACCTTTGGGCCAACTCTTCAACAAGTGAGTCTCAGTCGAGACCCCATCCCGGGTCGGACCCAAAAACCCGGTCCAGGCATGAGTCCTCGCCTGCTTCGAAAGAGGCTTGGCTGCCTTGTGAGTCTTGACTCGAGAATACGGACGCGTCGGCTCGGCACCGTACAACTGAGTCCGCTGGCTCGACACCGACAACTCGACAGCCACTACCCCAGCCAGGACGGAAGCCAGTACCGAAGCCCAAACTCGCATGTTTATCCGCTCCTTTTCAGACCGTCTTCTTGCCACGCCATCGCCACGTCGGCTCGATTGAACCCCGTGCCCATCGGTTTTTCAACCCGCCCGTCTCGCCAGGCCACTCAATCCCAAACCGGCCGTGCGGGAATCTCGCGGAGATGCGGACCGACATAATGCGGCCGAGACACGCTGGCGACCGGGCGACCGAATTGTTCGAGCACATGAGCCGACCAGCCCAGAAGCCGTGCCACCGCGACCAACGGCAGGTGCAAACCCGACTCGACCCCGCCAGCAGCCAACAAACGGATTGTCGACCAGTCCCAACCCGGGACGCCACCACATGCGATCACGGCCGATTCGAGTTCGGCCGCCGCCCGATCAATCGTCAATGCCGACTCGTCGTCACTCTCGGCCGCCAGATGCTCGGACCACGCCACGCACGTCACGCGTCGCGGATCGTCCGTGGCCTGGCCACCAAACACGCAGCCGGGTACGCCCAGCCCCGCGTCAAGACGTTCCAACACCCAACCCTCCGCGTCGTCTTTCCACGGCCGCTCGCTCCACAACTCAACCAACCTCGCCGCCAATCCCGCTCGCTCGGCCGTCGACTCGACCGAAGCCGCCGCCAAAACCGCTCCATGAATGTCAGCCCCTGCAGCCGCAGCCAACCGGGCGGCCTGCACCGCCGGACTGAATCCCACATCGATCACGCTGATCAACAACACGTCCACCGCTCGTTCGAGCACTGGCGACGGCACTCGACCGGTCAACAGTGCCACCAGTTGAGCCGAAAAACTCCGCTCCGAATCCGGCTCGATCCGCGTTTCACCTCGACTCAATGCCAGTCGACCCGCCACCAGCATCGGCACCCGACCCAACAATCGGATCGATCGAGACCTGTCCGCCTCGACCGATCGGTCGCTCGGCTGGGGATCGAAATGAGACACCACACTGATCGCCGTCCGCAAGATATCCGACAACGGGACACTCAATGGCAGCCGATCCAACAGGTCGCTCATCCACGACGACTCACCATCCCAGCCATCCCCCTCAGACGACTCGGCCAACGTTGCACGGAAATCGGCCAGAAACACATCGTCGGGCAGCTCGCCACACAGCAACAGAAATGCGACCTCCGTGAAGGTCGATTCCCGGACCAGATCCAAGACATCGTAACCCCGATAGGCGACCACCCGGTCGCTCCAGTCGGCGATCGCCGTGTCGGTCGCTGTGCCACGGCCAACAACTGGATCTCTCTCTTGCCTCTCGCCATGTTCCGTCACGGCGTCGTCCCTCCGGCAGTCTCGCGAGCCAGTCCCTGGCTCTGTTCGGGCGGCATTGTAACGTCCCAACCACGTCTTGGCTGCTCCATCACACGAAAAAGATCCGCTTTCAATCGCCGCCCAATCTGGGTTCACCCTTCGCAGCAAACGAATCCAGAGACGTGACTGTCACCGCTCAGCGTCCGATCCAGACCTCGGCCACACTCGCCCGGACCGCCTCGTCCGTTAGGATGGACACCCAAGACGACCGAACCGGATTCCGAGATCACTCATGCAACGACACCAATTCCAGTACGGCCTGCTCAGTCTGCTCACCCTGCTCACTCTCGCCGCGATCGGCCAACACAACCCGACTCGCGCAAACACTCGAACATTCCAGATCCGATTCACCAAGTCGGTTCACGCGAAACCGTTCACCGGTCGAGTCTACGTGATCTTCAGCCGCAGGAATCCTCAACCGCGGACCGGCCCCAGTTGGTTCAACCCCGAACAGTTCGTCGCTCGGGATGTGAAGAACTGGAAACCAGGCGTCGCGCTGGACTTCTCGGGCCAGTCGCCCTCAGCCCACTCCGGCTCCGACGGATTTCAGGCCGGGCCCATTCTCGGCTACCCCGGACCACTCTCGAAAATGAAACTCGCCGGCTTCCACGCCCAGGCCATCGCTCGCTTCAATCCGCACCACCGCGAAATCGGCGTTGGACCCGGCAACGGGTTCAGCCAGCCCGTCCAACTCGGCAAGGACGATTCGCAACAACAGGTTGAACTGGAGATCAGCAAGCTGGTCGCGGCCAAGCCGTTCGCCGAGACCAAGTGGAGTAAGCTGCTGCAGGTTCCCTCGAAACTGCTCAGCACGTTCTACAAACGACCGGTCTCGCTGAAAGCGGCCGTCCTGCTGCCGGCCAGTTACTTCGACCAACCCAAACGACGCTACCCGGTCATTCTTACGATCCCCGGCTTCGGTGGGACTCATCATGGAGCCAGTCGACGCGGGCCGGTTCCTGAAGACAACGACGGGCGTGTCGAATTCCTGAGACTGGTGCTCGACCCCAGCTGCCCACTAGGACACCACGTCTTTGCCGACTCGGCCAACAACGGACCGGTCGGACAGGCACTGACAACCGAATTGATCGCAGCCCTCGACCAACAGTTCCGCACCATCCCCAAACCCACAGCCCGCTTTCTCACTGGCCACTCGTCCGGTGGCTGGAGCAGCCTGTGGCTGCAGGTGACCTATCCCGATGTCTTCGGCGGCACCTGGAGCACCGCGCCCGACCCGGTCGACTTTCGTGACTTTCAACAAATCGACCTGTATCGCAAGGGCGAAAACATGTACGTCGATGCCCAAGGCAAACGACGGCCTCTGGCTCGGATCAACGGACGTGTCATGCTCTGGTACCAGGGCTTCGCCGACATGGAATGGGTGCTCGGATACGGAGGCCAGTTGCACAGCTTCGAAGCCGCCTTCAGCCGCCGCGGAAAAGACGGCAAACCGCAGCAGCTCTGGGACCGGAAATCCGGACAGGTCGACCTCAAGACCGCAACAACCTGGGAACAGTACGACATCCGACTCGTGCTCCAACGCAACTGGAAAACGCTCGCACCCCGGCTCAAGGGAAAACTGCACGTCTTCATGGGGTCCGTCGACACGTTCTACCTCGAAGGCGCCACCATCAGGCTCAAACAGACTCTCGCCGAACTCGGCAGCGATGCCGTTGTGGAAATCCACGAAGATCGCGACCACTTCAACTTGTTGCGAGGCGGCCTCAGTCAACGGATTCGCAAGGAAATGACATCCGCCTTCCTCAAGGCTCACCCCGACCAGCGACGCCCGGCCGCAGGCCGTTGATGCCCCAAGCGGCACTCGCTATTCTCGCCTCATCCCGTTCACAACATAGCCAATTTCCAGTTCACGCGATTCGCAGCATCGCTAAGACACCCCCCAAGGAGCCACCCTCATGGGCCTCTTCGACGGAAAAAAAGGCCTGGTCTTCGGCATCGCCAACGACCACTCGATCGCATGGGCCATCACCCAGCAACTGCACGCCGAGGGTGCCGAGATCGGGTTCACTCACCTCCCCGACCGTGACCCCGAACGACCCAGAATGGAACGTCGGCTCAGAAAACTCGTCGAACCGCTCGGCACCGAGATGATCGAAGCCTGCGACGTGACCAATGACGAACAACTGGATCACGTCTTCGATGTCGCCCAAAAAACCTACGGACACATCGACTTCATGCTCCACTCGATCGCCTACGCCCCCATGGATGACCTCAAGGGCGACGTCGTCGATGTCAGCCGCGATGGCTTCAAACTCTCAATGGAAATCAGCGTCTACAGCCTGATGACCCTCGCCCAGCGAGCACGTCCGCTGCTGAACCCCGGCGGCAGTATCCTCACATTGACCTACCTCGGCGGCGAAAAAGTCATCCCCGGCTACAACGTGATGGGACTCTGCAAGTCGGCTCTGGAAACGGCCACCGAGTACCTCGCCAGCGAATTGGGACCCGAAGGAATCCGAGTCAACGCACTCTCGGCCGGACCAATCAAAACACTCAGCTCCTCGGCCGTCGGCGACTTCGACCTCATGCTCGAACTCTATAAAAAACTCTCACCCCTGCGAAGAAACGTCGAAGCCCAGGAAGTCGGCAAAACCGGCATGTTTCTGCTCAGTGACCTCGCCAGTGGGATCACCGGCGAAACACTCCACGTCGACTCGGGCTACCACATCATGGGTGCCCCCCCCAATGACGCCCGAGACGACGGCAAATCGGAATGAGCAACGCCGGCTGCCCGATCGGGATCGCCGTCGTGCTCTCGAACGATGACACCCGCTGTTTGGTCGGGACACGCCAACCCGGCCAACACCTCGCCGGACTGCTCGAATTCCCAGGCGGCAAATGCCGACCCGGCGAATCGACTCGCGACGCAGCACTCCGCGAATGCCACGAGGAAACCGGCATCGACGTCACCCCGACCGGTCCGCGCGAAGCTCTCGAACACATCTCCTACCAATACGACCACGGACAGGTCGATCTGCATTTCTGGCTCTGCCGAACAGTCGACGACCAGCAACCAATGCCCTCGCCACCGTTCGCCTGGCACACGATCAGCGAACTCGATGCAGCACGGTTCCCCGAAGCCAATGCCGGCCTGATCCGTCGACTCGTCTCCAACACCGTGACCATCAACTCGGTCACCACCAAGACTGATCAGACAGAATCAACCCACGATTCATAGAACGTGAAGTTCTCGTTGATCTCACTGGCAAAGCCGTTGATCACGTCGGAACCCTGGTTGCCGGCCAGCGTGTCAGCCGCCCCCTGACCGTTGATCGTGTCGTTACCGTCGCCACCCAACACGATGTCTCGACCGCCTCCACCCGAAAGGGCATCGTGGCCGTTGCCACCCAGGATCGTGTCGTCGTCGCCACCACCATTGATCACGTCGTCGCCATCGTGACCCGAGATGCCATCGAAGCCGTCGCCGCCGTTGATCGTGTCGTC
>CAVOEV010000086.1:0-17530 GCA_963694825.1 Planctomycetota bacterium | reverse complement strand
CCCGAGTCGGTCTTCATCGAGTGGGATATCCAGTTGTCGTTGTGTGCCGACTTCGACCCCCTGACGGGCTTCGAGCGGGATAGGATCGGAGTCGGGGTCGGCCTGCAGTCGGAACGCGACCTTGAGGTCTTGCAGTGGCCGGGGGACCATCAGCTTGACGGACCCGACCCGTGCGTACTGGACCTGGTAATCGACCTGTTGAGTGACGAGCAGTTTTCCATCCGAGTAATTGGCGACGACGGCCGAGGATGTGGTGATCTGTCCCACTTGCGGGATGACTTTCACCTGGAATTCGGCGACACCCGGCGCGAGTCGGAAGTAGTCATCGTTTCCGACGATGCCTTCGGTCAGCGGCCTGGGGAGCGAGATCAGTTGTTTGAGTTGAGCGGAGAGTGGTCGTGTGGTGGTGTCGTTGCTGGCTGTCAATTCGCTGTCGACATTGATGGCTCGACCGACGACCAGGATCGGTTGAGCCGGCGTGGGTGCCACGAGTTCCGGCAGGGTGAGTGGCACGGCGGTGTTGGCGGTGATGGACCGTGTGGCGGTGAAACGGACGGCGAAGCGACCATCGGTGGAGCTCTGTCGAGCGGCCAGTCCGACTCGGAGAGTCTGGTTGGTTTCGTCGTAGCGAAACTGCAATTCGGGCGAGTCTCCAGCGGCGACTTGCCATCCCTGTCTGGTCCAGCCCGGCCAGTGAAATTCGAGGGCTTCGATGGCGCCGCGGAAGACCTGTGCTTGAGGTATTTCGACGATCAGTTGGGCGGACGATTCCGAGAGTTTGAGGAACAGTTGGGGTTCGGCGACGAAGCGTGGTTGGATGACGAGCAGGTCGAATTCCAGGCGGAAGGGTTGTCTGAGGATTTCCCAGGCGCTGGCGACGTCGTCACCGAAGAGTGTCGAGAGAGTGGGTGAGCGAGGCAAGCCTCGGACGTTGATCCGATGAACAAAGCGGCCGAGTTTGCGGTTGCTGCGGTAGTTGTCGAGCAGTTTCATAGCGACGTGACCGGTTTCGTAGCGGGCGGTTTCGACGCGGAACCCATCGATGACCAGTGTTTGGCCATCGGGAGGAAAGTCACCCTGCAGGGTCCAGTGGATTTCGATCGGCACGGCTGCAGCGTCGGTGGTTACATCGACCAGCGGGAGATGCACTCGAGCGGGCTCGTCGGGATCGATCTGTGGATCCTGAATGGCATCACCTTTGACATCGAGCAGTCGATAGCCGGTGGGCAGGTCGACGGTGATCGTTTCCGGGCGACCCTTGAGGACTCGGATTCGGTGAACGGCTTTGAGCACAACGGCGTCGGTGGTGGGTTCGACGGCGAGGGCGATCGAAGAGGCTAGGACGGTGGAGTCGTCGTCGTCGGCGACGGTCGATCGCCATGAGAGATCGACTCGATCGCCGACGCCGTGAACTTCGATCCGTGTCATACCATCGGCATCGGCGCGGGTGTTGGCCTGCCCGTGTCCGTCGGCGGTGGTGACTCTCAGAGAATCACCGGGGACGCGTAGCACGAGTTTGGTGCCAGCGGCGGGAGGTGTTGGGAGAGCCAGTTGCAGTCGGTGATCGGGGTGTTTATGGAGCACC
The DNA here is from genome assembly GCA_963694825.1 of Planctomycetota bacterium. Classification (GTDB taxonomy): domain Bacteria; phylum Planctomycetota; class Planctomycetia; order Planctomycetales; family Planctomycetaceae; genus UBA8437. The sequence continues at coordinate 15,945 of CAVOEV010000086.1, read as the reverse complement.
GGCACGCTGAGTCGGAAGGACAACACGTGGAGCCCCTTACCTTTGAGCCACCACCTCAGTCCATCCGCGGCGTTGGCCTTTCGCGTGTCTGGTCTCGAGTCACCGGGTCCTTGGTGGGTCACCTTGGAGGCGAGCACTGTGTTGCCCGTCTTCATTCTGAGCACGATCGGAACCCACTGGTTCTCGCTCTGGACCCGCACCTCGACCTTCGCTTCGAGCAACGCACGGTCCCGGTCGACTCGACCATCGAGCGTGACGCTGGTGACGTGAAACGGTGGAGCCTGTTGGCCGGTCTGCCAGCGGAGGAAGTCTTTCCAGAGGTCAGTCGGGACGGGGATGCGTTTGCCGTCGGGGCCAGGCAGGTAGATCCAGTCGCGTGGATCGGGCGTCGTCGGCTGAACGGGCCGAGTCGGCGTGGTGGTGGGCGGCTTGGGTTGCGGCTTGGGTTGCGGCTTGGGTTGTGGCTTGGGTTGTGGCTTGGGTTGTGGCTTGGGTTGTGGCTTGGGTTGTGGCTTGGGTTGTTGCGCAGTTTGTTCACGGGCCGCCGTCCTGTCGGTCGATTGAGCCGATGCGGCGTCGACGGCCAGAAGGCAGATGGGCAGCAGCAGCCATTGGCTGCTGGAGGCAAGACGCAGAACGCGTCGGAGCGAAGGAAATTGCATGGAATGGTGTCCAACCGATTCCATGGTATCCGTGCCTCACGGGGTCGTGAAGCATCAAACTTGGCGCCACTGCACAATTGCCCGGTCTCGGTCCCGGTGTGGCAGTACGAAGTTGGGGTTACATCAACTGTGAGAGTTGTTCGTGCAGGGGTGTTGCGTTGCTGGCGAGCAGGTCGGCGACGTCGACATCGAATCGCCCTCCATCGATCGCGGTGACTTGTCCGCCGGCTTCACGAACCAAGAGTGTCCCGGCGGCCATGTCCCAGGGTTTGAGCGTGGTGGAGAAGAAGGCATCGAGTCGTCCGGCGGCGACATAGGCGAGGTTGAGTGCTGCGGAGCCGGTTCGCTGGGTGTGTTGAGCCGAGACGAGGACTCGGAGGAACCTGTCGACGGCCGGGTGTTTGGCAGATGAGATTCCGACCGGGAGGCTTGCGGTGACCAGTGCGTTGTCGAGATCGGTGACCGATTCGGACGAGACGGAAATTGGAGTCGAGTTGAGCCACGCGCCCTGGCCGCGTCGGGCGGTGAACAGTTCGTCGTGGCTGGGGTCGAGCACGACGGCGACTTCGAGTTCACCCTGGACTTCCAGGGCGATCGAGACGGCGAAGTAGGGGACGCCGTGAACGTAGTTTCCGGTGCCGTCGAGGGGATCGATGATCCAACGACACTGGCCATCGGCTGCGTCCTGGACGAGGTCCTCTTCGCCGAGCAGTCCGTGATCGGGAAACCGGGTACTCAACAGGCTGGCGATCGCCTGCTGGCTTTCGAGATCGGCTTCGGTCACGACGTCGCGTCGGCTTTTTTCGGTGACACTGAACCGGCCGCGCCAGGACATCAGGATGTCGCCGGCGACTCGAGCGGCCTGGATTGCAATTTCGAGTGCGTCGTCGAGTTCCGAATCTGAGCCTGGTATTTGGCTCGTAGTTTGATCAGCTGCCGGGATGTCCCTATCCGTCACATCGAGCTCCACCACGCGAACTGTTAGCCAGCCAAACCGGCCGCTTGACGAACGGCCGGAGTCTGACGGCGATTCTAGTCGGCGGCGGTCGGGTTGTCTTGTGCGACGTCCGGGTTGACCCAGCATGGCAGTGGTGTCTTGGCCAGTCCGGCCAGCAGGTTGTTGGCGGCGATTGTGGCCATGCCATTTCGGCTATCGACAGTGGCACTGGCGATGTGCGGAACGATCAGGCAGTTGGGCAGATCCAGCAGTGGGTCGTTGTCGGCGGGTGGTTCGGGATCGGTGACATCGAGTCCAGCGGCGAAGATGTTATTATTCTTGAGTGCGTCGTACAGATCGCTGCTTACGTGCAGTGGTCCTCGGGCCGAGTTGATAAAGACGGCGGTGTCTTTCATGGCATGGAAGGCCTGGGCGTTGAACATGCCTGTGGTGGATTCATTGAGATCGGCGTGTATGGAGACAAAGTCGGACTGTTCGAGCAGGGTGCCGAAATCGACCTGTCGTGCACTCAGTTCGGATTCGGCGGCGGCGTGGCTGTACTGGTCGTGATAGAGCACGGGCATGTCCCATCCTCGGTGGCAGCGTTTTGCCATGGCGAATCCGATGCGGCCCATACCGACGATACCGATGGTCTTGCCACAGAGGTCCAGGCCGATGTGGCCACGCGGTTCCCACGTCTGCCAGTTTCTTTCCCGGACAAAGTCGGCGGCTTCAACGATACGTCGAGCGGCGCAGATGAGCAGGGTGAAGGCCATGTCGGCGGTGGCATCGGTGAGAACACCGGGTGTGTTGCCCACGCGGATGCCTCGGCGAGTGGCTTCGGCGACATCGATGTTGTTGTAACCGACGGCGTAGTTGCTGACGACGGCCAGTTGATCTCCAGCGGCGTCGAAGAATTCGGCGTCCACCTGTTCGGTCAGCAGGCTGAGGACTCCATCGCAGCCTGCGATCTTTTCGAGCAGGACATCTCGAGCCGGAGGCAGTGGTTCGGACCAGACGTCGATGTCGCAGGCGTTGCGGACGATGTCGAGACCGGCGTCGGGGATGTTCCGGGTGACGAAGACTCGGGGCTTGGCATCATGTGTCATGAGTGAAGCTCTACTTGAGGAGTGCGGTGTGCTGCGGTGTGCTGCGGTGTGGTCGAATCGTCTGTCGACTCCGTTCGACCTCGGCGTGGCATTCTCGAAGCGTGAGTGTTCGAGGGTGTATTGGCCCCACGTCCGGTGGAGCCGGCCTGCCTGCTGAGAGTGCCAATTGCATCTGGACTGCTCTGTTCAGTCTATTGGTGCCGATTGACCGTAGGCAATCACCTAATCGGTTTTCGGCCATCGCGGATCATTTCGCGGGCCGCATTTCGCCCACACGCACCCATCACTCCGCCTCCGGGATGAGACGCGCTCCCGCAGAGGTAGAGGCCACGGATGGGAGTCCGGTGGTCGGCCCAGCCGGGTACGGGTCTGAGGTTGAACAGTTGGTTGATCGGCATCGCACCCTGGAAGATGTTGCCTCCGGTGAGTCCAAACATCGATTCGAGGTCAACGGGCGAGAGGACCTGTTGGTGTAGGACGGAGCCGGGGACATTGGGTGCATAGCGAGCGATTTCGGCCAGGCATCGTTCGAGTAGCAGGTTGCGGGCCGCATCGTCCCAGTCTCCATCGGCCAGTTGGTAGGGAGCGTACTGGACGAACAGCGAGAGCAGGTGATGTCCGGGTGGTGCGATAGTCGAGTCGACCGAGGTGGGGATGGTCATTTCGACGATGGGCCGCGAGGAGATACGTCCTTGTCGAGCGTCCTCGAAGGCGGTTTCGAGGTATTCGCAGCCGGTCCCGATGTGGATGGTGCCTCGGTGTTGCGGCCCGACGTCCTGGTGGCCTGGGTAGCAGAGGAAGTCGGGCAGTTGGTCGACGGCGAGATTGATCTTGGCGCTGGCGCTGGCATAGTCGATCCGGTCAACGGCTCGGATAAACCCATCGGGGAGCGCCGATGGGGCGATGAGTCGTCGGAAGGTCTGGTGGGCATCGATGTTACTGGCGACGCGTTGTGTGGCGATCGGAGTCCCATCGACGAGGACTCCGCTGACGGTGTCGCCGTGTGTCTGGATCGTTTCGACGGTACATCCGGTCCGGATTTCGACACCTCGTTCGATTGCGGCGGCGGCGATCGCATTGGCGAGTCCTCCCATGCCACCTTCGACGTAACCCCACACTCCTCGGGCTCCACCGGCTGAACCCATCACGTGGTGCAGCAGGACGTAGCCGGTGCCGGGGGCCGAGATGGGTTGAAAGGTGCCGATGATCGCATCGGTTGCCAGAGTACTTTTGAGCACATCGGATTCGAACCAGCGATCGAGGATGGGTCGAGCGGCTCCGGTGAGCAATTCGATGGCTTCGGGCAGGTCTTCGCCCAGTTCACCGAGTGCCTGGTGAAGCGACCAGGCGGATCGAGCGTCACGGATCTTGGAGAGGAATCCTTGTGGTCTCCAGGAATTTGGCAGAGGCAGCAGGTTGGGTGCGGTTTGTGTGAGGACTGGTTCGAGTCGTTCGGCGATTCGTCTGAGCAGATCTTCGTAGCGTGGGAAGGCTTCGGCATCGGCCTGGGAGAACTTGGCGATTTCTTGTCGATTCGCGTCGCTGTCGGGTCCGAGCATCAGCGATCTTCCGTCGTCGGTCGGTGTAAACGACGACGGATTTCGGGGCAGCACCTTGTATCCGTGACGAGCGAGATCGAGGTCTCGTTCGATTTCGGGCAGCAGCAGGCTGACGACGTAGCTGGCCGTTGAGACCTGAAACCCCGGCCAGGTTTCTTCGGTCACACAGGCTCCTCCGACGGTGTCCCGTCGTTCGAGCACGAGGACATTCCAACCGGCGGCCGCGAGATCGGCTGCACAGACCAATCCATTGTGGCCGGCTCCGACGATCACGCAGTCATACGAGTTGGTCATTACCAGTCTCGGCCTGCGGGGGTATCGCGTTTGGTTCGCCGTCCGCGAGTGTGTTGGTGTTGTGTGTCGTGTTGTCCGAGTGCACATCTCGGCCCAAGCGGAAGGCGAGGTTTCCGAGGTGGCAGAGTGTGCTGCTGGTGGTGCCGCATTCGATGTCGGCGGCTGGAGTGTGCCGTGATCGGATGCAGTCGAGGAAGTTGGCGATGTGATCGGCATCGGCCGATTGACCATCGGCAACGGGGGCGTGTTTGCGGCCGTAGATCTTGTAGCCACCGCGGTCGATGATCAGCGTGCCGAGTTCGCCATAAAACGCGGTCCCATCGCTTCGCCCTTCGTGTCCTCGACTGTTCCACAGCCGGTGTTCCCAGGCGATTGTGGCGTTGGGATAATCGAACTGGGCGCAGAGGGTGTCAGGTGTTTGGCGATCGTCCTGGAAGTGATAGATGCCTCCGCTGGCAGAGGTACGTGTGGGGAGTTGCAGTCCGAGTCCCCAGCGGGCGACATCAAGCGAGTGGACTCCATAGCGACCCAGGGCCCCGGTGCCGAAGTCCCAAAACCATCTCCAGCTATCGTGAAATCGGGCCGGGTGAAACGGTTGGTCGTTGTCCGGCCCGAGCCACGCCGCGTAATCGACTCCGGCGGGCGGTTCGCTTGCCGATCGGGTTCCGATCGACTTACCGCGATGCACGGTCCAGGCCCGAGCCAGTCGGACGCGGCCGATTTCCCCGCCTTGGATCAACTCGATCGCTTCGAGGAAGTGTCGCCCGCTGCGTTGTTGCAGTCCGCAGGCGATCACCGATGTGGAGTCATTGGCGAGTTGGGCCAATTGCCGCGACTCATCGATGGTCCGCGAGACGGGCGCTTCGAGATAGACGTCCTTGCCGGCCTGGCAGGCCAGCCGAGTCATCGTGGCGTGGTGGTGGTCGGGCGTGGCGATAACGACGGCATCGAGATCGGGTCGATCGAGGACACGACGGAAGTCGTCACAGAGTTCGGGCACGAATCCCTGTGCTTCGCCAACTGGCGAGGTGGCTGCGGCCAGCACGGCGGGATCGACATCACAGAGGACTGCGACTTCGGTGTCGCTGCGGCTGGCCATTAGAGTGGCGAGTTCGAGTCCTCGTCGCCTGGTTCCGATGACTCCGACGTGGATACGTTCGGTTGGAGAAGTCGACGGGCGAGCGGTAGCCAGCGAGGCGACTCCGGCGGCCGCGGCACCGGCCACCGCGGCATTCTTGGCACTGTGGCCAAGGAACTCGCGACGGCTGAGATCGGCGTGTGGATTGGGCGGTGGTGTCGCGGGCGAGGGATGGACCATACGGCCAGTGTAACATTGCGATTCAGGCGACCGCCAGTGGCCGTTCTCCTGAGGGATCTTGACAGGCAAACGGGATTGTGAGACGAAGTCACCATTGGTCGACATCACAGCGGGATGAGTCTTCGAAACTCCCGGAACCACAGCCGGTCCCTGGCCCCGACCTCTCCCGAAAGTCTCTTGAGACGGAGTTAGAATTGATGGACGGTGCAAGACGGATGATCGGGCGTTGTCTGGTCCTCGGCGGGATCCTGCTGGCGACTCTGGTGATTTCAGCAGGTTTGCTCGCAGTGTTCTCGTCGGCTGGAGACCGTACGGTTGAGACGGTGATGAAGGTGATTACCGCGTTGTCGTTGCTGGGGATCCTGGTCGACGGCGTGGTGTTGCTGGTCGCCTTGGGCTTGGTGGCGACGGATTGCGACGGCGAGTCGTAGGTTGCCGGGCGGCGCGAGCGGGCAGGTTGGGTGTCAGTCCCAATCCAGAGGCGATTGCCAGGCGTGTTTGAGTTGAGCGAGGCTGGAATCGACCAGGAGGTTGTCCTGGGCGCCTCGGATTTCGAGTCGGCAGTTATTTTGGGTGTTGCCGACGAGGACGACGGGTTGACCGTCGAGGGCGTCCCGAAACTCGTCTTCGCAGTCGGTTGTCACCTCGACCAGGAAGCGGGTGTTGCTTTCGGAGAACAGCAAAACGGCGTCGTCGAGTCCGCCGCAGTCGCTTGCCAGTTCGGCGAGTTCGAGAGAGGCTCCGATGCTTCCGGCGAAGGCCATCTCGGCGACAGCCACCGCGAGTCCTCCTTCGCTGAGATCGTGGCAGCTGCGGACGGTTTTTCGCGAGATGGCATCGTGGAGTTTGGCGAAGAGTTGAGGAGCGTTGTCGAGGTCGACTCGAGGCACATGCCCACCGGCGAGTTGATTGACGAGCGCGAAGTGGCTGCCTCCGAGTTCATCGTGGGTGTGGCCGACGAGCAGCAGTCGATTGCCGGTCTGCTTGAGGTCCATCGAGACGACGGAGCGAATGTCATCGATTTGTCCGAGAGCGCTGATCAGCAGAGTGGAGGGGATGGCGACGTTGTGACGTGTTCCGGACGAGTCGTCCCAGGCGAATTCGTTATTGAGGCTATCTTTTCCGCTGATAAAGGGAGTTCCGAAGGCAACGGCTGCGTCGTAGCAGCCGAGTGCGGCTCGGACGAGCGTTCCGAGTGTTTCGGGTCGTTCGGTATTTCCCCAGCAGAAGTTGTCGAGGATGGCGATGCGTTTCGGATCGGCCCCGGTGGCAATGCAGTTTCTGAGTGCTTCGTCGATGGCTGCGACGGCCATCGCGTAGGGGTCGAGATCGCCATAGTGTGGGTTGAGTCCACAGGCGATGACGAGTCCGCGGTTGGAGTCGAGGTCGGGTCGTACGACGGCGGCGTCAGAGGGGCCATCGTCGGCGGCTCCGACGAGCGGTTTCAGCACGCTACCGGCTTGCACCTCGTGGTCGTACTGCCGGATGACCCATTCCTTGCTGCAGACGTTCAGCGACCCGAGGATCCTGGCGAGGTCGTCATCGAAGCGATCACGGTCGGGGAGAAGGAGGTCGATGGTGGGTGGTGGTGAGTAGACGGCTTCGCGGATGACCGGTGGTCGTCCGTTGTGGAGGAAGCCCATACTGAGATCACCGACGGTGGTGTCGTTGTACTTGAGCACCAGTCGATCGCTGTCCTGGAACTCTCCGATCACGGCGGCTTCGACGCCTTCGGAGTCGCACAGCGAGTGGAATTCGTCCCAGTGTTCCGGCGGCACGGAGAGCACCATACGTTCCTGGGCTTCGGAGATCCAGATCTCGGTGTAGGAGAGTCCGTCGTATTTCAGCGGAGCCCGTTCGAGCCAGACTTCGACTCCGAGTTCTTCGCCCATTTCGCCAACCGCACTACTGAAGCCTCCGGCTCCACAGTCGGTGATCGCCGTGAACAGTTTGCGGTCTCGGGCTTCGAGCACGACGTCGGCGACCATTTTTTCGGTGATTGCGTTACCGATCTGGACGGCTCCGCCCGAGAGTTCTTCGCTGTGGTCGGTCAATTCGGCGGATGAGAAGGTCGCGCCGTGGATACCATCTCGTCCAGTCCGGCCTCCGACGGTGACAATCAGGTCGCCGGGTCGAGCGGCTTTTTCGGAGAGACCGACGGGGATGGTGGCGACGTTGCCGCAGAAGACCAGCGGGTTGCCCAGGTAGCGGCTATCGAAGCAGAGTGCTCCGTTGACGGTGGGGATCCCCATCCGGTTGCCGTAATCGCGAACGCCCGAGACGACTCCATGCATCACGCTGCGTGGATGCAGCACACCGGGAGGCAGTGTGTCGACGGAGGTGTCTGGTGGGGCGAAGCAGAAGACGTCGGTGTTGCAGACGGGTCGGGCTCCCAGGCCGGTTCCCAGCGGATCACGAATCACTCCGCCCAGCCCGGTGTTGGCACCTCCGTAGGGTTCCAGCGCCGAGGGGTGGTTGTGGGTTTCGACCTTGAAGCAGACATCGAGCGTATCGTGGAATGTGACGATGCCGGCGTTGTCGCGAAAGACGCTGACGCACCAGTCGTCGTCTCCGAGCCGTTCGCGGATCACCGCGGTGGCTTCGAAGATGGTCTCCTTGAGCATTTGTTCGAAGTGACGTTCTGTGGATTCGTCACGGTAGTGAATACGTCCGCCGAGGGTCTTGTGCGAGCAGTGTTCGCTCCAGGTCTGAGCGACGGTTTCGAGTTCGATGTCGGTAGGATCGCGGTCCTCGGATACGAAGTGGTCGCGAATGGTCCTCATTTCTTCGAGCGAGAGGTAGAGTTGTCCGTCGCGGCTGCATTGGGTGAGTGCCAGGTCGTCCATCTGGCGCAAAGCGACATGTTTCAGTTGAAACGAGTAGTCGCAGCCGTGGTCGATCGACTCCATGTCGAGCGAGCCTTCGACGATGTGTTCGATGGCGTCGTTGGCGAGGACTCGTTCGGCGAGACGTGCGATGTCATCTGCCGAGGCATCGGCGTTGATGCGGTACTTGCGGCAGGTGGCGACCGCTTCGGCTTTCAACCCCAGTTCTAGCAAAGCCGCCATGGTGCTTCGGGCGACATTGTCGGTGACACCGGGTTTGAAGAGCACGTTGAGCAGCCGGTTGTCGGCGTCGTCGGGCGAAGTCTCGGCGTGTTGAATGGTGCGGATGTCGTGGTCTTCGACGAGCGAGTCGACGAGCAGGCTACGGGCGGTTTCGGCGACCAGAGCGGGTTGGGCGTCGGTCTGGATCAGGAAGCTCCTGGAGGCGTGCAGATCGCGGACGGTCGTGATGCCCAAGTCACGGCTGGCCGCGAGCACTCGAGCGGCCTCGCGGTCGATTTCCGAGTCAGCGGGTCGGACTTCGAGTTCAAAGAGCATGCCATCCCTGGACGAGTTGGAGTGGTTGGCGACGGTGGACCGGGAGCATCTCCCGTGGCTCAATCCAGTCCGTCGCGTTGTCTTTTGGCCTCTTCGAGCAGCTTTTGCAAGGCACTGTAGTCGTCGTGTTGGAGTGCGTCGGAGAATTTTCCGAGTCGAGTTTGTAGTTGTGCGAGAGCCTGTTGGACGGCGTCATTGTTTTGGCTGAGAATTGGGATCCACAGTTCGGGGTCGCCCGAGGCGATGCGTGTGGTGTCGCGGAACCCGCTGGCGGCGAACTGGGTGTCGGATGCTTGGAGGTTTCCGGCCAGCGCCGCGGCGACGAGGTGTGGCAGGTGGCTGGTTCGGGCCAGTGCCCGGTCGTGTTCCCGCGGCTCGCGGCGAACGACAACGGATCCGAGATCACTCCAGAACTGTTCGATGGCCTGGATGTCGATGTCTCGAGACGCCCCAAACGGCGTAACCACACAGACTCGTCCCTCGAACAACTCGGGGTCCGCGTGTTCAAATCCCTGCAACTGTGATCCGGCCAACGGGTGCGACCCGACGAACGCGGGCCCGTTACTCCCATCCAGGTCGGCCAGTTCTTCGCAGACGATTCGCTTGGTGCTACCCACATCGGTGATCAGGGCTTGGGAGTTCAGGACACTGGCCAAGTCTTTTGTGTCGGCAACAATCTGGTTGACCGGCGTGCAGACGACGGCCAGGTCGGCATCCTCGGCGACAGCGATATCGGTCGATCCGCAGTCGATCAGCCCGAGTTGTGTCGCAGCTTCCAATCGGGATGGGTTTCGACCGATGCCGACAATGCGTTGGGCCAGTCCACGCCGTCGGGCTGCTGCCGCGATCGAGCCTCCGATCAGTCCGACGCCGAGAATGGCGAGCGTGCCGATGCGTGGCTCGGACGAATGAGCGGACTCGGGCATCATTCTGGGCGGCGGCGAAGTGGGGGACGAGACAGGAAGGGATCGTAACCAACCAATCGGATTGGCGACAGCGGTGGGGGAGGCAGAGAGGTGAGCGGCGAGGGTGGAGTGGATGGTCTCAGAGCAATTCGGGGATGGGTTGTCCTTCGCAGTAGGCCATGGGTCGTCCGATGGGTGTGATCACCTCTTTTTGGGATTCGACGCCCATGCGTGCGATGATGGTGGCGAACAGGTCTGCGATCGAGACGGGGTGTTGTGGTTTGCGTTTCTGCCCGCTGGGATCGGTGGTTCCGATCAGTCGCCCCGCGGGCAATCCGCCGCCTCCGACGAGGCAACTGAACGCGTGTGGCCAGTGGTCGCGTCCATCGAGCGGATTGACGGTGGGAGTCCGTCCGAATTCTCCGAGCACGAGGACGATGGTCGAATCGAGCAGGTCGTGCTGTTTGAGTTCGGTGACGAGAGCTGCGAGTGCGGGGTCGAGTGCCTGGGCCTGTTGTCGGTGTCCGTCGAAGTTGTTGGTGTGTGTGTCCCAGCCGGGGAGAGTGACTTCGATGGCACGGACTCCGGCCTGGACCAGTCGCCGCGCGACCAGGCAGCCCCTGCCAAATTGCGAATCGCCGTAGAGTTGGATGGTGTCATCGGATTCGTCATCGATTTGGAAGGCGTTGAGTTGATCGGAGTTCATCATGCTCAGGGCGCGGTCGATCATCAGTTGATGTTGAGTGCTGTTGGTGGCTGCGATTCGTCCACGGCCGAAGGATTCGGTGACGATCTTGAGTCCTTCGAGCCGCCGCTTCTGCCTGGGTGCCTGAATCCGTGTGCGGATATTTCTGAGTGCTTTACCGGGGTCGTGAATCTTGTAGGCGTCGTACTGTGCGCCGAGGAATCCGCCTCGAGCGGGTTGTGGACCGCGTCCGAGTGAGACATGTTGCGGGATCTCGATGGCCGGGTCCCAGCGTTCCTTGGCGAGGATGGCTCCGACTGAGGGGTGAGTCAGCGTGCGGTCGGGGCTGTAGCCGGTCTTGACCACGTAGACGCCTCGCTGGTGATCGCCTTCGCGTGAGACGAGTGAGCGGATGACTGAGAGTTCGTTGATGATTTCGGCGGTACGGGGGTAGTCCGAGGCGATCGCGAGTCCTTTTTGGCGGGTGTCGATGGCGGTGGTGTCGCCACCGATGGCGTGTCCGGGATGAGGGTCCCAGGTCTCGAGTTGACTGGAGCCTCCGGCCAGGCAGAGCGTGATCAGCGATGTGGGTCGACTGGGGCCTCGGCGGGTCGTAGCCCGGGCGCTGAGTAACGGTCCGGCGACGCAAAGGCCTAGAGCTGTAGCGGCATGTTCGAGCCAGATCCGCCGGTCGAGTGGCTGGCCGAGGGGTGCGGATGCAAACGGGACTTGCGAGGCGGACATGCGTCTAGTGGTTCCAGGAGAATTCTGGTGAGTTGAACAGGATCCAGAAGATGTCTTCGACGGCTTGTTCACGGTTCCGGCCTCGCGTATCGGCCAGCCACTGTCCGAACACGGCTTGTTCCTGTGCCCTGGGTTTTCGGCCCAGGCAGGTTTCGAAGCAGGTTGCCAGGCACAGCGGGTCGTTTCCGACTGTCGCCCGTGCGATGGAGCGAGTGGCGGTGAAGGCTTCGGAGCGAATCAACTCGCGTGGCAGTTGGCCGTTCATTCTCAGCAGTGCCTGAGGAATCGTGCCAACCTGTTCGGCCAGTTCTTCGTCTCCGAGGTCTCCGTAGTCTTCGACGAAGTTCTGTTCGCCGAAGAACCGGCGGGCTCGTGTAAAGAGGTGCGAGTGGCGGTCGATGGTCTTGATCGAAGCGGCCTGCAGCATGGATCCGATGACCTGTTCGGGGCGGAGTCGGATCAGTGGAAACACGGCCCAGGCGTCTTCGCGTCGTCTGAGTTCATCGGGAGACAGTTCGGGGGGGGCGAGCGTGTCGGTTGTTGAGGAGTCGGGGCTGGGAGTTCGCGAATCGAGTCGGAAGGGTCGGCTGGCGGCGATGGCGTGGACGAGCCATTTGAGTTCACGTCGGTGAGTTCGAAAGTCCTGAGCGAGCAGGTCGAGTGCTGCGGTGGCGGGGTCGCCGGGGTCGGGCAGGTCGTCGACGGGCGAGAAGAAGGGGCGTCCGAACATCTGGCCCCAGACACGATTGACGATCGCTCGATCGAATCTCAGGTTCCGCGGATCCGTAAGCCACCGTGCCAGTCTCTGTCGGGGTGTCCCGTCGGCAGGCAGCCATTGCTGCCCGAAGGGGACCTGTGGTTCGACGAGGCGAGTTGAGTCGCTGTCGGTGTCGTCGGAGATCTGGAACGTTTGTTCCAGGTTGTCGTCGATCCCCAGCGGCGTGAAGCGGGCCGGGGCATAGAACGCGGCGAGTCCCTGGAAATGAGTCTGTTTCCAGCGTGGATCGAAGAAATGGTCGTGGCACTGGGCACAGTCGATCCGTTGTCCGAGGAAGGCTCGGATAGTCCGACCGGCGAGCACTTGTTCGTCGATATCGTCGTTGATCTGAGCGATGGTGATGAAGTTGGTTTCCGGCGACCCAGTGGGCAGTCCTCGAGAGGTGACCAGTGCGGTGACGATCCGATCCCACGGTCGGTTGGCCGCCAGTTGATCAGCCAGCCAGGCATGGAACCGGTCGCGACGAAACGCCAGGAACGGTCCTTCTTCGGCACCGACGAGGGCTCGGCCGAGTCGTTCGGCGAAGTAGGTTGCATAGCGGCTGTCGTCGAGGAGTCTTTGGGTCCAGCGTTCGAGTCTGTTGTCGCCGGAGTCGGATTGGAATTGTCTGAGTTCTTCGAGGGATGGGATGGTGCCATGCAGTGCGAGCGAGAGTCGTCTGAGGACGGCGAGTTCCGAGGCGTCGTCGGCCGCCGGGATCTGGTCATTCTGCCAACGCGTTTCGAACCACAGGTCGAGTTGTTTGGCGGTGTCTATTGTGACGAAGCGTTCGGGGAGTCGGTTGGGTGTGAGGATTTCGCCGGTCGGGCGTCCGGCAACGGCTTGGACCAGGGCCAGCAGTCCGACGACAACCAGCAGCAGCACGGCAGTTCGTCGCAGGATGGTCATGCCTGTAGTGTCACTCGAATCGATCGTAGCCGCAAGACGATCCGCGTCGTGGCGTGGCGGTGGTGTGGCGGTGGTGTGGTGTGGTGTGTGGGAGTAGAAAGTGGAGAGGAGAAAGTGGAGAGTAGAGGGGAACGATGCAGGGAGTGGGAGGAGGCGAGGTGGAGTTGTCGGAAGCCCCATCGGGTGCGGTGTTGAGTGAAGTGTTGCGGTGTCCTCGTGTGTTGAGACATCCGTTGCGGGCGACCGGCTGGTTGATCCGCATGCTGTTTGGTCTGTTCAGTCTGACGTTGTTGTTGGCGGTGATTGCAGCGATTCCGGTGATCAACATCCTGGCGTTGGGTTATTTGTTGGAGGTCGAGGGGCGATTGGGTCGGACGGGCCGATTGCGGCATGCGTTTCCGTTGCTGGAGATTGCACCGCGGTTTGGAGCGATCGTGATGGGTTTGACCGGGTGGTTGCTGCCGATCTGGCTTCTGACTCAGGTCCTGGCCGACTACCGGCTGATTGCACCGACGAGTCCGACGACGTTGTCGCTGGTCTGGTTGCACGCGGTGGCGGTGGTGTTGGTCAGTGTTCACCTGTTGTTGGCTTTGTCACGTGGCGGCAGTCTGGGTTGTTTCGTGCGTCCGTTGAAGAACGTGTTGTGGTTGATCTCGGAATTGCGGCGTGGCGGTTATTTCGAGCGAGCCGAGAGTCACGTGCGGGCGTTCGTATCGCAGATGCGGATTGCTCACCACTTCTGGCTGGGCTTGCGAGGGTTGTTGGGTGGATTGATCTGGCTGGTGATTCCCAGTGCATTATTCCGGGTTTACAGTCAGCCGGACCATGTGGGTCAGTTGCTGGTGACGTTGTTTGGCGGATTGAGTTTGGTGCTGGTGTTGTCGTGGGTGCCATTCCTGCAGGCTCGATTGGCGACCGAGAACCGCATGAGAGCGATGTTCGAGCTGGGTGCAATCCGCGACTTGTTCTGTCGTTCCCCGATGTGCTGGTTCTTGGTCATCGTGCTCACTTCGGCTCTTTCGCTGCCCCTGTACTTGTTCAAGGTCTATCTGCTGCCAGCAGACGCGATGTGGATGACGACATTGGTGTTCATCATGACGATCTACCCGGCTCGGTTGATCACAGGCTGGGCGTATCATCGTGCGGCGACTCGACCGGTCTGTTCGTACCGGATGTGGCATTGGTTCTGGCGACTGTTGATGTTGCCCGTATTGAGTTTCTACGTGTTCTTGTTGTTCTTCACTCCGTTGTTCAGCGAGCACGGTAAGCGCGTGTTGTTCGAGCATCACCTGTTGCTGTTGCCGGTGCCGTTCTAGGCGTCTGGGGAGGCGTCTGTGTCGGGTGAATGGCGTACGGTCGTTCTGATGGCGACGGCTGTTGTGATCTCGTATTATCAGCGAAATCATCGTGGTGCGGCGTGATCCTGTGTCGCACCGAGGCATCGAGAGTTCCTTGTAGCGAGAATCGACAACGATGGCCGACACAACGACCGAGAGCATCCGTAACGTGGCGTTGGTGGGGCATGGAGCGACTGGCAAGACGACACTTGCCGACCTGTTACTGTTCAAGTCGGGGGTCGCGTCGCGAGCCGGTTCGGTCGACGACGGCAGCAGTCTGCTGGACACCGACGACGAGGAGAAGGCCCGCAACTCGAGCACCACGTCGTCGATCATCCATTTCGACCATGCCGGCAAACTGGTGCAGTTGATCGACACTCCGGGATTCCCGGACTTCAGCGGTCAGATGTTTGGTGCCTTGGCTGCGGTCGAAACGGCGGTGATCGTGATCAGTGCGGGAGCGGGGATCGAGGTGAATACGCGGCGGGCTTTCGCTGCTGCCGGAGCGGCTGGTTTGGGGCGGATGATCTTGATCAACAAGTGTGACATGGACAACGTCGAGTTTGCCGACTTGGTGGGCGAGATCCAGGAGGTCTTCGGTCATGGCTGTGTGCCGTTGAACGTGCCGGTTGGAATTGGCGGCGAGTTTTCCGGAGTGGTCAGTACGCTCGAGATTCCTGACGAGGTCCCGGACGGTGTGGAGATGGACCTGGTTGAGGTGCACCAGTCGTTGATGGACGCGATCGTTGAGGCTGACGAGGAGTTGATGGAGCGTTATCTCGAGGGCGAGACGTTGTCACAGGCCGAGTTGTCATTGGGTGTGATGGCGGCGATTGCTTCGGGCACGCTGATCCCCATTTTCTGCAGCAGTTCCAAGACCGACGTCGGTGTCGACGAATTTCTGGATGCCATGGTCGACTGCTCGCTGGCCGTGTCCGATGTGTCGCGGACGGCGACATGTGGTGGCGAGGACGTGGTGGTCGATTCTGCCGGCGACGACCTGGTGGCCCAGGTCTTCAAGACTCGCATCGATCCGTTCGTGTCGAAGATGAGTTTCATCCGAGTCTTCTCGGGGACACTCAAGAAGGATTCGAACCTGCACGTTTCTCGACTGGGCAAGCCGGTCAAGATGGGTCAGTTGTTGTCGGTCAACGGTGCCGAGCAGGCAACGGTCGACCAGGCGGTTTCGGGTCAGATTGTGGCGTTGGTCAAGATGGATGATTTGAGGGTGTCGGACACTCTGACGGCGAATGCCGGTACCGAGTTGCCCGTGATCGAGTTTCCTCGACCGATGGTCGGCCTGGCCGTCGAACCCAAGAGCCAGGCGGACCAGACGAAGATTTCCG
>CAVOEV010000085.1:0-17560 GCA_963694825.1 Planctomycetota bacterium | reverse complement strand
CGTTCTGCGAGTTCCTGATCCACCCCGGGCTGTTCTGGAAATTCACTGGTGCGGATGCCGCCAGGATGGTGAATCGGGACGCTGGGGGTGACGAGTTGTTAGAATAGGTTTCTGTTTCAGGCACAGCCTGACAGACTTGGTGATGGTTCGTGTTGGGAGGTGGGACTGATGAAAACGTTTCTGTTGAGGACGGTTGCCGTGGTGTTCCTGATGGCCTTTGTGAGCCTGACCGGATGCTCCGGGTCGACCGAGACCAGTTCGGGACCGGAAACCAAGCCTTCCACGCCCGTTGATTCCGGGCACGCCGAGCACAACCATGCTGACGGCCACCACGACCACGGTGCCGGGCCGCACGATGGAACACTGTCCGACTGGGGCGGCGGCAAGTACCACGTCGAATTCACCGTCGATCACGACAAGAAGGAATCGATCGTGTATGTCCTCGACGGTGACGAGAACTCATCATTTCCGATACAGGTCGACATGTTGTTGTTGAGCATCGAGGACCCGGAATTTCAAGTTGAACTCAAGGCCAAACCACTCGAGGGCGAGCCCAAAGGCCGTTCGTCGCGTTTCGTCGGAACACACGACAGCCTGGGCATCGTCAAGGAGTTCCAGGGCACGATCAGCGGCAAAGTGGATGGCACGCCATACTTCGGAAAGTTCCAGGAAAAACCGCACACTCACGACTAGCTGCCTGGAAACACTGAAATCTAGAATTGCTTTCGTCTGACTCTTCAACGACCCTATCTCCGTTAGCCAACGTCGGCCGCACTCCGCTGCCAAACCTGCGAGGCTCCAATGGTGACGACTTCCCCCTACCGAACCGACCCGCAGCCCGCTACCGATCCGGACAGGTCACGTCCGAGTGCATTCGGAACCAACCGCGGCAGACCGTCCGGCGACGGCCCGTCCATCGGCCGCAACCTGGTTCTTGCCACACTGATCTTCACGGGACTCGGTTTGACCGGTTGGGCCACATGGACGGTCGCCTTTGACGGACCCAATGCGGACCTGGCCCTGGTCTTCTATGTCGTCAAGAAGTCGGACCTGCCAATCCAGGTGACCGAGAATGGCAACCTGCAGAGTCAGACAACGACCGAACTGAGATGCGAAGTCGAAAACGTCGGACGCGAACGGGATGGGACTCAGATCCTCTCGATCGTGCCCAACGGATCGGACGTTAAGAAAGGTGACCTGCTCGTCGAACTCGATTCGGCATTGATCGAAGACCGACTGGACGAACAGGAACTGCAGACCGAGCGATCACTCAACCAGCAGATCCAGGCCACGGTCACCTACGAGAATCAGAAGACTCAGAACGAAACCATGCTGGCCGAAGCGGAACTGCAACTGGCTCTCGCGGAATTGGGCCTGATGCAATACGAAGACGAAGAAGGTGGTACGTTTCAACTCGACCTTCAACTCGTGGATCTCAATATCCAAACAGCTGAAGCGAACCGCCTGATCCGCCAGACCGATCTGAAGGGCATCGAACAACTCAGCAAACTCGGATACCGCAGCAAGGGCGATCTCGAACAGGCGCGGCTGGCAGCTCTTTCTGCCAGCAGCGAAGTGGCTCGACAGGTTTCCAGCCGCAAGGAAATGGTCGACTACACCTATCGCAAGATGAAGATGGAACTCACAGGCCGGGTTGCCACTTCCGAACGCAACCTGACCCAGGTCGGCCGAAACAACACAGCCGAATTGCTACAAGCGTTGGCGACCAAGAACGGAGCTGACCGGGCGTACTCCAAGGAACAAGAAAAGCTGGCCAAGTACAAGAAACAACTGGTCAAATGCAAGATCCTGGCTCCGCACGATGGCATGGCCACCTACGCCATCGAACGCGACCGCAAGACACACATCGCCGAAGGGCGGACGGTGCATCAGCGGCAACGGATCATTACGCTTCCGGACCTCAGCGTCATGCAGGTCAAGACCGGCATCCACGAATCCGTGCTTGATTCCATCCAGGCCGGACTGCCCGCCACGATCACCGTCGATGCCTTTCCCAATCGCAAGTTCAGGGGCTCGGTCAAATCGGTCGCCGTGCTCGCCGACCCGGGCGAATGGCACAGCTCTGATGTCAAGGTCTACTCGACCATCGTCACCATCGACGAGACGGTTGAAGGGCTGAGACCGGGGATGTCGGCTGTCGTCGACATTCACGTCGAACGTGTCCGCAACGTTCTCACCGTGCCGGTGCAGGCGATCGTGCAGATTGGCAACGACACTTGGGTGTATGTCGGAGATTCCGGTGGGGTCGAAAAACGGCCGGTGACGATTGGCAAGACAAACGAAAAATTTATCGTCGTCAGTGACGGACTCAAGAGCGGCGACCGCGTCGTACTCAACCCCATGGCACTCGTTCAAACTGAAAACAGCGGCAGCAGCCCGATTGACCCCGAGAACGACCTCGACGACACGATCGAATACGGGTTGCGAGACACGTCTTCAGGTTCCCAGACGTCAACCACCCAAAAGCCCACCGCGAAAACGAATCGCGGCAGTGCCAAACCCGCCACTACCAAACGCACGAATCAAGGCCAGTAGTCCCGGACATGTGGCGGCAGACACTCAAACTGGGCATCAAGAGCCTGCTTCTGCACAAACTGCGCAGCCTGTTGACCATGCTGGGCGTGATCCTGGGTGTGGGGTCGGTAATTGCCATGCTGGCCATTGGCGAAGGTTCCAAACGCGAAGCGTTGGATCGGATCCGACGTCTCGGCGCTGCCAATGTCATCATTCGCAGCGTGAAGCCCGTGGCCACCGACTCGGACGACGAAAGTGCTCGGGACCAGACCAGCAGCCGTGTCATGGAATATGGGCTCCGCTACAAGGACCTCGTCCGGCTCAGGGCAACACTCCCCACAATCGAACGGGCTGTCCCGATCTCCCTGGTTCGCAAACGTGCCCAGGCCTTGCATCGGGTAATCCCCCACGCCCGAATCCTTGGCACGACTCCGGATTTTCTCGACGTCAAGAATCTCAAGGTGGGACGCGGGCGGTTCCTGACTGATGCGGACCATGCTCGAGGATCCAATGTCGCGGTTTTGGCCGCCGGAGCGGCTCGCAAGTTGTTCAACTACGAAGACCCCTTGAACCAGACGGTCCGCCTGGGATCCATGGTGTTTCGTGTCGTCGGCGTACTCAGGCCACAGGGAAGCGGGAACGCAGTGGCTGGCGCCGCGAGTTCGGAGGACCTCAACACGGACATCTACGTTCCGCTGCCCGCAGCACGCAGCCGGTTCGGCGAACTCCAGATCATCGTCTCTGCCGGCAGTTTCAACTTCGAACGCAACCAGCTCAGCGAAATCACATTGACCGTCGTCGACCAGAACCTTGTCAGCCAGACGGCCGCGATGGCTCGCAAGATCATCTCGGCTCATCACCCAAGATCCAACGACATCGAGATCCAGGTCCCGCTGGAATTGTTGCAGCAGGCCGAGGAAGAAAAGATCATCTGGAACCTGGTTCTCGGTTCGATCGCCGGCATTTCGTTGCTGGTGGGAGGCATCGGGATCATGAACATCATGCTGGCCACCGTAACCGAACGGACTCGAGAGATCGGCATCCGCCGTGCACTCGGTGCCAAACGCCGCGACATCACGATTCAGTTCCTCGTCGAATCGATCGTGCTCTCGTCGACCGGCGGCCTGCTGGGGATTGTTTTCGGAGTTGGCGTCCCAATGGCCGTCACGTACTTCTCGAACATCGACTCGTATATCCAATGGTGGACCATGCCATTGACGTTTCTGATCTCCGTTGCGATTGGCGTCGTCTTTGGAGTTTACCCGGCCCGCCAGGCCGCGCTGCTCGATCCGATCGAAGCTCTGCGTCATGAATAGACTACGCAACGCGTTCAGCCGATCCGTTCCGCCACTGTGCCTGTTGCTGGCATTGATGCTGCTGATCGCCGGTTTTGCGGTGCTGGCCACCGAGCGGCCGCAGCCGAGCGTCGAATTGCACCGGGCCACGGCAGCCGCCGATGAAGAGTACCGCGACCAGCTCGAACAACAGCTGCTGAAGCAACGCCGCAATCGCACCATCACGATTGTTGCCACGTTCGGCATGGCCGTTGTGATGGCAGCAACCGGTTTCGTCTCGATGAAACCGCGCCATCCCGAGACGCCTTGACCGTTCAGTCGCGATCGGCACCCGGCAACTGCGCCTGCCCCATTCGCTTGATCGCCTTCGACGGCCAGATACCCTCGGGCAGATCTCCGTACGTCGATCCCGCCTCGGGCGGATACTCCCTGTTGGGCACCAACTGGTGCCCCTCGGCGTTCAACTCGCCCCACATTCCGTCGCCGTTCAACACCATCAATTCCAGGTCCAGAGCCAGCCGGGCACGGTTCACGATATAGCCCAATCGGCCGGTGGCCACGCTGCTGAGATTGACACGGTAGTCGCGCTGAGATTCCAGGAAGTCTCTGGCTGTCACCGTGGCCAAACCGAGCGACAACTCCAACTGCGTGCTGAAGACACGCTCTGAGGCCAAGGCTGCACTGATCACGGAAATGTCGTACTGCACGCGGTCCAGCGACAACTGCCGCAGGTCCTGGCGTGCCGCAAACTTGACATCGTCTTCCAATGACATCAAGGACCGTCGTCCCGATTGGTAGTTGATCAAAGCCTGCCGAAAACTGTTTCGTTGAGAACGACGGTTCAACGGCAGGTCGACTGCGGCACGCAACTCGGTCTGGCTGTCCTGCACACTGAAGTTCAGCGCCCGGTTGTCGCGAGACGCCAGCGAATGGCGGACGTTGAGATTGAGCACCGACTTCAGGTCGTCAGCTGCCAGCTTGATCGCTCGCCAATCGTCAGCCAGTGAACCGCGTTCGTTCATCAACTCGAATCGCTGTACCAGTGCCGTGACCATCGCGTCATCAACACTCATCTCGATACCGGGCAGGCCCGCCTGGTTGTCACCGACGAGAGTCTCGAGACGGACAAGCAGATTCTTGGCGTGATCGGCCGATTGCCCCAGTTCAACGCGAGCGTCCGAACGCTGTGCAGGCGACCCCACCATTCGACGAGCCATCGGTTCGAGATCAACCAACGCCTTCAACGTCGCGTCGGCCTCGGACTGCAACACATCCACCGTTTCCTTCGACTCGCCACGCAACAGCGATGTCATTCGCTCCAACAACGCCTCCGTGCTCGTTTTGCGGGTTTCGTAGGCAGCCAGAACGGTGTCGCGACCGGGGCCCTTGGCCACGCTTTCATCAAAAAGCTGCAACTGCCGAGCGGTCAGTTGCAGTCTCGCCTCGATCGAATTCGATGTGCCGCGGAAGACCGTGATCGGTGCAGCGGGCGGAACCGCACGCCTGATCTCGTCCAGCCGCTGCTGCGTCCGATCGACCGACACATAACGCTCGTCGACTCTCAGGGCAGCACGCAGACTCCTCAACGGCTGAGCCTCCACTTCCTGTTGCCCGATTCGTTGCCGCAGATCCACCCAGATGAGGATCCGATCCAACAGCACCAGGTTTGTGCTGACAATGTCCTCGCGATCAAGTCGCGGGCTCGCCAATTGGTCGACCAGACGGTCGCGAGCGCGCCGCACCAGTTCGCCAGAGACTTCGATCTCGTCCCGAAGAGTCAACGATTCAAGTTCCGATAAATCTATATTGATTGGAGTCTCGGTCGGCAGCCCTAATGTCAGTTTCAGGCGGTCGAGACTGGTTTCGAGACTGTTGCACGAATTGATCAGCCCGCGTCGTCCCGAGAGCATGTTCTGTTCGATCTGGTCGATCTGGAATCGCGGTTGGGCACTGTTGACGCCCGAACGAACCTCAGCCTCGGCCTGATCCAGCGCCCGGACCACACCGAAATAGTTCTGCGTGTTGATCTCGATCGAACGGTACGTGCTCAACAGGTCCTGGTAATAGGTCTGGGCGAGGTTGAAGTAGAATTGCTTGCGGTATCGGGTGTAACGGCGAGCCGCGTAGACGACGTTGCGTTCGGACTGGATCAGCGGCTCCAGCAACACGTCTCGTTGAAACACGCTTTGGCTGAATTCGAACAGCAGGTTCGAACTGATGTCCTTGGCAAACCCCTGCGGGCCGTCGAGTGTCAGCACCACGCTGTTGGCGAAACGTGCCACCGCCGTACCACCCAGAGCGACCATTCTGTCGGCAGCGAGTGTCGATGGAAACGACAGCGTCTGCGACGTGGCACCGTCGGTTCGCACGTGGTCGTAGTCGAGCGACACGGTGTTGCCGCCGGACGAGAACTTCGTCATGTAGTTGTACCGTTCTCGAGTCAACGAGAGTGCCGACGAGTAAAGCGACTCCTTTTGTGACTGGTACTCCCGGCTGTTGAGTCGGGCCAGGGTGACGATGTCGGCAAAAGCGAGTCTGACGGCTTGATCACGTAGCGATTCAGGAGCGTCGACCTGATACGTCCGACGGTACTCCTGACGCACGCTCGCGAATTCCAGCATGCGAGACAGGCAGACCGGGGGAATCGCTTCCCAGTACGACTTGGGGATCGACTGAATCGTGAGCCCGACATGCGTTTCGGCATACGACTTGGCCGCTGGTGGTTCCGGGTCGGCCACGTGCGAAACCAGCTGCACGCGGTGGCTCGGTAGGGACTCCTTCGAACGAGCCGACCAACCGTCTCCAATTCCAGCAGCCGCCGGGGCCGTTGCCTCTGTGGTCGGCAACCGCTCCGCTCGAACTGGACCCATTTTGTAGGAGTACAGATCGGTGCCCGGTTCGGGCAAAGTCGGATCGACAGGATCGCTCGCGTCGTGGAGTCGAGAACTGGGATCGACGTCGATCGCAAACTGCCCGGGCAGCTTCCACGGTCGGTCGCCGGTCTTCTCGGACACAACCCGCAACGTGTCACGGTCCGCGGCCCTGTGGTACCGGTCACGAGCGCAACCCGAAACGAGTGTCAACGCGAACAGGCCAAACGAAACGTACCTCAGCAACGTACTCTCCAAACCGCGAATCTGACGGAGTCGCTATGCCGATGGCAACTTGCCCGGACGCAACAAAGCCCGCCCATATCATTCGCTATCGAACTTCCGGTAGCTCCACCTTTAGGGAATAGGCAGTCCTTGACGACACAGGTGTCGCTGTTGTGAAGCACCGCACGGCTGCTGTACAACCGAGCCTGTCGAACGCTTGGAAATCAACGATCCGGACTCGATCGCGATGAACCACACCCACTCTCGCCGGCTCGCCATCAGCCTGATCATCATCACTCTGGTTGGTTCTGCTCCCACAACTGCCTGGACGGCTCCCCGGCCGAATACGACGGCGAATGTGGTCCTTGCTCTGGCACCCTTCCTGGACACATTGGCCGGCCGAACTGCAAGCTTCCAGATCGAAGGCCGGATCGAAGCCACGATCGACGGCAAGCCGCAAGTGATCACACTTCGGCTGTCTCGGTACGACGCCCGCTCCTTCGACCTCGACCTGATCCACTCCGAATACGCCGTACAGATTCGCCGACGCAGTGCGACGACCGCCATGGCGATTCCCAGGCACAAGGTCGTTTTCCTGGGCCACGGCGACATCTCGACATCCGATCACCTCGCCCCCTCGGGCCTCACCAGCCGCCTGTTCACCGCCCGCACACAGGCAAGCCTGGCACTCGCATTCCTCGTCAGCCAACCACCCGAACAGGCCGCCAAGTACTTCACCGACCTGCTGGGGCGCCGCAGCTCAGATTCCGACGGCCTGCAGGTAGCCCCGGACGGAGCACTTCTGGCCAAGTTCAATTCAACCTCACTGCGACTGCAGCTGACCGGATCACCAACCCCCGCACGGTCTGCCGACGACTGGCCCGATTACCAGGTCACCAGAATTCCTCGCGATGAACTGGAACGACAACTCACCCGCGGCTTGCGGCGGACGTTCGAAGTGTTCTGGCCGTCCCGGCTCCTGACACACCCGGCCCAAACGGCTCGACAGGTACCCAACGGCGAACTGCGATGGATCGGTGGGCAACGTGTTGTCCTGCTGCAGGGGACTCCCGAACAGGTTGGCCGAGCCCACGGACAACTGCTCGGCAGCGAAGCCACCGCCTGCATCGATTCGGTCCTGTACGCTTTCGGAACCGTGCAGACAATCCGTACCGGCCGCTGGTTCCGCCACGATCTGCAAAAAGCCTATCGACGCCTGGCACCTCACATCCCCGAACGCCACAAACGCGAAACGCGTGCACTCGCCTCGGCACTCAACATCGACAACCAACTGGCCCAGGCACTCAACGTCTTCCCCGAGCTCTTCCATTGCTCGGGGTTCGCCGTCTTCGGCCAGGCCACTCGCGACGGCAAACTCTACCACGGCCGAGTCCTCGACTACATGACCACGATCGGTCTCCAGGACGCGGCGACCACCTTCATCGTTAAGGTCGACGGCCGTATCCCGTTTGCCAACGTCGGATACGCCGCCTTCATCGGCAGTGTCAGTGGCATGAACGCACGTGGCATTTCACTGGGCGAGATGGGTGGCCGGGGCGAAGGCCTTTGGGACGGGGCCCCGATGGCCACACTGATGCGTCGCGCGCTCGAGGAATCTCATACCCTCGAAGACGTCATGAGACTCTGGGAGGCGAGCCCGCGGACGTGTGAGTATTACTACGTGTTCGCAGATGGAAAAACCAATCGGGCAGTTGGCGTGGCCGCCACACCCGAATCGATCGAATGGATCCAGCCCGGACAGTCGCATCCGCGGCTCGGAGCCGGGATCCCCGACGCCATTGTCCTTTCGGCCGGCAGCCGCTTGGCCACTCTGCGCGAACGCGTTCAATCGCGATACGGCCAGATCGACGCGGAAGTGGGGAGATGGCTGATGAGTCGTCCGGTGGCGATGAAGTCAAACCTGCACAACGTTCTGTTCGTTCCCGCCGATGGGGTCTTCTACGTGGCCAATGCCAGCCACAGTCAACCGGCCGCCGATCGACCCTACGTGAAACTGAACCTGCTCGACTTGCTGCAATCGATGACACGTCGATCGGCCAAGGAAACCGCCGCACGATGAAACGCCTCGCCACCACGACACTCGTTCTTCTCGCAACAACCGCCGTCTCGGTTTGCGCCGCTTCGAAGCGGCCGAACATCATCGTGATCATGGCCGACGACCTCGGCTACGGAGACGTCTCCTGCTACGGCACTCGCTCGCTGAAGACTCCGCACATCGACCGCCTCGCAGCCGAAGGAATCCGCTTCACCAGCGGCTACTGCTCGGCGTCCACCTGCACGCCCACTCGCTATTCGTTCCTGACCGGCACCTACGCATTCCGCAAGCCGGGTACCGGTATTGCCGCTCCCAACAACCCGGCAATCATCCAACCTGACACCTACACCCTTCCAGACGTGCTGAAACAGGCCGGATACCACACCGCCGTGATCGGTAAGTGGCATCTTGGACTGGGAGGAGACACGGGACCCGACTGGAATGGCAACCTGAAACCCGGGCCACTGGAAATCGGCTTCGACCACTGCTTCCTGCTGCCCACCACCAACGACCGTGTCCCGCAAGTCTATGTCCAGGACCATCGCGTCCCGAATCTCGACCCCGCCGACCCCCTGTGGGTCGGTCGCAAGAAACCCGCCCCCGACCACCCCACCGGGATCACCCATCGCAAGACACTCAAGATGGACTGGTCGCACGGACACAATGGCACCATTCACAATGGCATCAGCCGCATCGGTTTCTACACCGGTGGACATGCCGCGAGGTTTCGGGACGAAGACCTCGCCGATGAATGGGTCAAGCGGTCCTCGGCCTGGATCGAATCGCACCGCGACAAGCCCTTCTTCCTGTTCTTCTCGTCTCACGACCTGCACGTGCCACGGATGCCTCACGAAAGATTCCATGGCAAAAGCGGTTTGGGCTTCCGAGGCGACTCGATCCTTCAGCTCGACTGGTGCGTCGGCCAGTTGATGGACACCCTCAAGCGACTCGATCTCGACTCCAGCACCCTGGTCGTCTTCTGTTCGGACAACGGCCCGGTGCTCGACGATGGATACAAGGATGGAGCCATCAGCCAATTGGGCACACACCGCCCCGCCGGCCCGTACAAGGGTGGCAAGTACAGCGTCCTCGAAGGCGGCACCCGCACTCCCATGATCACCCGCTGGCCCGGCACGATTCGGCCAGGCGTCTCGGAAAAGATGGTCTGCACCATCGACTTTGCCGCCAGCCTGGCAGCACTGACCGGCGTCCAGTTGCCCGACGACGCCTGCCTGGACAGCTACGACCTGTCCGCCGCTCTGATGGGCCAACCCAATGCCAAAGGCCGCGATCACCTGGTGCAGCAGGACAACGGCCGTCGCGGCAATTACGGGTTTCGCGTCGGGAAATGGAAACTGCAGCGTCACGATTCAAAACGAAGAAAAAACGCCGGGTTGCGACTGAAGTTTCAACCCGTTTCACGCTTCTCCCTGTTTCAACTCGACGTCGATCCAGGCGAAACCAACAACGTCATCGCCAAACACCCGGACGTCGCCAAACGGATGATTGCTCGACTCGACGCCCTGATCGCCAAGGGTCGAAGTCGGCCGTAACCGACCGGGACAACCGTGACGTCCGTCAACGGGATAACCGGCCCGTCCTAAACCCAATCTCCTGATTGCTCAGTCTATTTCAGCTTGCTAGAGTCCAACCGCTCGGCAATCCTCGTACAAATCACGCTGGAGTCTATACGATGCAACGCCCCACGTCGGTCACGGTGTTCGGCATCCTCAACCTCGTCTTCGCCGTACTCGGGTTGTGCGGCGTCGGGTTGGGAGTCTTCGGTCTCGCCGTCGCGTCCAACCTCCCCGAAGGTGAAGGACCGCCCAACCTGCAACTGGAGGCTCTCCAAGAGCCTGGATATCAGGCGTTCACCTACGCCAGTATCGGCTTGGGTGCCTTGGCATCAATCGTACTCGCCATCGCCGGGGTTGGGCTGCTGAAACTGAAGTCGTGGGGTCGCTCGCTGAGCCTGGGTTATGCCGCCTATTCGATCGTGATGCAGATTGTCGGCGTTGTCGTTTCGTACATCTTCGTCATCCAACCGGCCGTGGCGTTGGCCGAACAAGGCAACGATCCGCAGGCTCAGACGCAAATGTTCGCCGCCATCTTTGGCGGTGCCGTCGGTGGCTGTCTCGGACTCATCTACCCATTCCTGCTGGCGTTCTTCATGTTCCGCCCCAATGTCAAATCCGCCTTTGGTATCGGGACGGCAGGCTCCGACATGTTAGACATCCCCGACGACAACCCCTACGCGAACCCGATGGGCTGAACGGCTTGATCCGTGACCCGGTTCCCGTCTCAGCCAACCCGCAACAGGATTCTCTGAAAGGTCTCAACGTCTTCGACGTAGTCCCTGTTGGCAAGGCGATCGCCGATCGCCGCAACACCGCCAACTGTTACAGGAGACTCGCATCATGCGGTTGAAGAAGCTGTTCCCGGCACTTGGCCTGGCTTTTGGCCTGACGCTCGGCACAACCGGGTCACTGCAGGCCCAGGAACTGGCCGTTGAGCGGGTCTTGACGTGGTACCACGTGTTGCGTCCGCCCGCCCGCGACCTGGCCGTCTACCAACTCGACTGGTCCAGCTCGATCGACCAGGCCCGCAAACAGGCGATCGCCCAGCGGCGCCCCATCTGCCTGATGATCATCCACTCCAAGTACGGCGACATTGCCTCGGGCCACTGTTGAGCGACCGCAACGCAGGTCCGTGGGACCTCATTGAGCGACCCTCGCGTCGTGACGGCACTCCGACCCTTCGTTCTCACTCACTGGTTCGGACACCGAAACGATCGAGACATCCCCGAAATCGTGCGTGAGGTCTGGTCGAAGAAGTTCCAGCCCGGCCGGGACCAACGATCCACGCGACAAAGCAATGTCGATTTCGTGCTGCTCGACTCCAACGGAAAACTCGTCCACTGGTTCGACGCCGTCGGTTCGGCTCGGTACGGACGACCCGGCAGCATAGTCACCAACACACTCGAGCAACTCCGGCAGGGCATCGCCCGACTGCGACTCAAACCTGGCTCCTCATCACACATCAACTCCGTCTCGCTGAAACTCCCCGACGCCCGACCGGGGCAGGGGGGCATGCGAGTCTTCGTCCGACTTGACGATCGCCGCATGCCGGCCTATCGACTTCCGGTCGTCGAATTCGTCGAGCTGGCCTCCGAAGACTGGACACCCCTGGCGTGGCCCGAGAGACCTCGAACCGTCGACGCTTCGTCACTCGGCAAATGGCTCAAGCAGGTCTACCCGCCTGGAGTCATGGAACGCGTCGATCCGGTCACCAAGCATCCGTTCACGATCACCAGCGTTTCGGGCCGACTGACGCTGACCCGAGCCACCCCGGACGACAAGTCTCGTTACGCTGTGGCATCGGGTCGTGTTCGCCTGGTCGATTCTGGCGGCGACGAATTCGCCTTCGAAGGCGACCTCGATCTGGTCATCACCTACGGAAAGCAGTCGGCCAAGGTGCAGACAGTCCGAGGCGTCTTTCGGGGCACCTACCCGCGACTGGACCGGCCCCGGCAAACCACTCGCCACATACCACTGGAAGCCGTTTTCGAATCACGACTCAGGTAGGTAACTCGAGTGCCGACGAGTCCAACCCGAACAGACCGGAAAATCAATCCCATGCACAGACGCCGTTTCCTGCAAGTCGGACTCGGAGCCGGGCTCGCTGCAGCCACTCCACTCGCCGCCGCACCTCGCCCTGGCACTCTCACTCTCGGATTCAGCACCTACGGCTCCAAGTCGCTAAAGACCGAACAAGCCATCGACATGCTCGCGGCCACCGGTTTCGATTCGATCGAACTGACGATCTGGCCCAACTGGGATGCCAATCCCGTCACGCTCGGCACGACGCGACGACGCGAGATCCGAAAACGCCTGGCCGACAAGGGGCTGCGAATCACCAGCCTGATGGAGCACCTGCACATTGACGAGACGAACCGCAACACGCGACAACGACTTGAACGCATCAAGCAGGCCGCCGGCTTGGCTCACGACCTCGCTCCCAACAACCCGCCGCTGCTGCAAACGACCATCGGAGGTGGCGGGCAATGGGAGAATAAGCGAGACGGGTACGCTGACGAGATCACCAACTGGATCCAAACAGCCAACACCCATGACCTGGTGATTGCCGTCAAACCGCATCGCGGCGGAGCGTTCAGCCGACCCGATGAGGCGGTCGAATTGATCGCACGACTCGGGAAACCCCGCCGACTGAAAATGTGTTACGACTACTCGCACTACGACTTTCGCGACATGCCGCTCGAGGACACCATCAAGACCGCGTTGCCGATTGTCGGACACATCGCCGTCAAGGACGTGGTCCGTCGCGACAAACGACTGCGATTCGTCCTGCCCGGACGCGGCGGACGGATCGACTACGCCAAGCTGATCCGCATGTTTCATTCCGGTGGCTACCGTGGCGACATCTGCGTGGAAATCAGCGGCCAGGTCTGGTCTCAGGCCGGTTACGACCCGGTCCAGGCCGCCAAGACCTGCTACCAGCACCTCGCCAAGTCCTTCACCGTGGCCGAAGTCCCACGACCCGAGTGAACGGCTTGATGTATCATTGCCGTTTCAGATCTCCACTCGTGCTTGCCACCGGAACCACACGATGCCGCATCTCCCGAACGTCCGCACCTGCCGGTTTGCTGTCATCATCCTGAGCGTTGGGCTGTTCGCAGCTACGCCCGTTGCCTCGGCCGCAGAGCCCAGCACCCGTCTGGGTATCACGCTTCTAGGGCCCCGCTCCTTGCCAGCCAAGGGATTGTCCGCCGTCCGCACTCCACTGGGTATCCCCAACGACTACAAGCCGTTTGTGACCCGTCTCAAGAGCGGCGACCTGTTAACCGTCGCCTTCTGTTTCGGCCCAATTTCTGGCGTCAACGGATACGCCGAACGGGCTCTGTTCTGGCGATCCAAGGACGGAGGCAAGACGTGGGGGCCTCGAGAAGAACGCCTGGATCTCCAGGGCCGAGAATTCGGACTGACCACGTTTTCGGACGGTTCGCTGTTGATGACCTGTCACTGGTTGGCTCGCGACGTCTTCAACCCCTCCAAACACACTCACAGCAAGATCTTTCACTCGACGGACGAAGGAACCACCTGGTCGGAGATCCGTATTGGTCCCGACGGCTTTCCCAACAAGGCGGCCACGGCCGCCGACTGGACGGGGTTTGAAGTCCCCGACCCGAAACGACCCGGCCAGATGCTGGCCTGCATCGGAGTCAGCATGCAGCACGGGAAGAAGGACGCACCCCGAGTCGTACGGATCTGGAGGTCGGCCGATGGAGGCAAGAGCTGGGACCGTTCGCTGAAACCCGACACGAAGGGCTGGATCGATGTCGACGGTTTCTTTTCGCAGACCGTCACCTTCCGGACTCGCACCGGCAAGATCCTGCATCCGGTGCGGGTCGACCGCACTGGCCCACATTGGCACATCCCGGGTACGCCCGAAGACCTGAAAAAGGAGAGTGGCGACCAGGGCGACCGGATGATGCTCTGGGAATCCAACGACAATGGCCACAGCTTTCACCGCCACAACAGGTTCGGAACCTTCGGCACCTACGGTGAAATGTACCCCCGGTTTCTGACCCTCAACGACGGACGAATCCTGCTGACCTTCACCGTCCGCAGCAACTCGACTGACGGCCACGGCCTGGGTCTTCGCGCCATCCTCAACTCGAACGACGGCAAGACCTGGGACTTCACGCACGATCGCATGGTCATCAGCGACACCAACACCGGCTCCAGTGGTGGCGGTTTCGGCAATACAGTGCAAAATGCCGACGGATCGCTCGTATCGGTCTACAGCTACCGCAACAAGGCCGGCAAAACACGTATCGAAGCGATTCGCTGGGCACTGCCGACTCGGTAGTCACAACTCGACACGTTCGCCCTCGCGAGCGATCCCGACCCCGGCCGCCTCGACCTCCTGGGATTCGCGAGACAGGGCATCGCACAGCGGGTTGGTGTGATTGAGATGCACCAACCGCACATCGACATCCGCCTCGGTGGCCAGTCTGGAGTATTCCTCGAGATGCCGAGCAACACGCGGATGAGGCACCTGCCGGATGTCTCGGCCGGGCAATTCCGTATCGTCGTAAAACGTGCCGTCCAGCCAGGCCACGTCAACATCGCTGACCAATTCCTCGAGCCGTTCGCCCCAGGCATCGATGTCGGGCAGCCAGAGCGCCTGTCGATTGGGACCAGTGATTTCAAAAGCAACGGTTTCCGACAGTTCGTCACGATGGGCAACCGGCACCACACGCACCGACAACCGCTCCCCCAGGCACACCGGCCGATCCACCGTCAGTTCCCGCAGGACGATGTTGCGCTCGTCCACCAAGGAAGCCCATGGCTGGTTGCTCGACAAGAACTCGGCCATCCTTGGCATCACCCAAACCGGCAACTCGTGGCTCGCCATCATTTCCCGCCCCAGGTGCACCAGGCCGGTGTAGTGTCCGGTGTGGGCATGAGTCAGCAGAATGCCATCCGGAGCGCCGGCATCGTCGCGGTTTCCCGCTCGATCGAGCGAATCGAGTTGTGAGGCAAACTGCCAGGTGGCATCGATCATCCAACACGACCCACTGCCACGATCCAGAAGACCCAGGCAACTGGGTCGCCTGGTTCGAGCTGGTTCGTCTCGAGAGGCCCGACAGGCCGCGCAGCCACACCCCGACTGCGGAACGCCTCCGTCCTGTGCCGTCCCCAGCACGATGGCTTCGACACCACTCAACCGACACCGCCCATCCGTCGCCGAACCGCCTGCATCAGAAAACTCCCAAGCTCACCCATCTCCGCCCCGAACTCTCATCCTCACTTCCGTTGCACTAGGATACCGTGACCGGACCAGCACGTCGCGCGTTCGGCACATTTCCCCTTGCCCTCGTGCTTGATGGAATCCCACAGCCTGAACTCCTCGACACCTCACTCGCCGACCGCCACCGGAACCCCAAGCACGGCCCGTACCTTGAAACGCTGGCAGTGGGCCACGGCTGGATCGCTGTTCACCGGCTACGCCGCCTACTACATCTGCCGCTCGAACCTCTCGGTCGCCACTCCACTACTGTTGGCCGAGTACGCCGATCGGGGCCTGACCAAGGAAGGCATGGGACTGATCGCGTCGGCCGGCGTCGCCACCTACGCTCTGGGCAAAGTCGTCAACGGCCTGCTTGCCGATCGCTTCGGTGGCCGTGGACTATTCCTGGGTGGACTGTTCGCGTCGGTCGCCTGCACGGTCGCGTTTGCACTGTCGGGCAGCTTCTGGGCACTCGCGGGCATTGGCCTGTTCGTGACCATCTGGGCCGCCAATCGGCTGTTCCAGTCCACCGGCTGGGTGGCCCTGGTCAATATCGCATCCCGCTGGTTCCCCGTCTCCAGACATGCCACCGTCATGGCGTTCCTGTCGTGCAGTTTCCTGGTCGGGGATGCACTTTCGCGAGCGTACCTGGGCGGAGTGATCTGGATTGGTGAAACGCAGCCCGGCTTCGCGTTTTTCAACAACTGGCGTGCCGTGTTCTGGGTTGCAGCCGGTACGGCACTGTTGATCGGGCTGGCCCTGATCCGAGTGCTTAAGGCCGACCCGTCGCATGTCGGCGCTGTCGAGCCGAGGGCCAATACCGAAAATCTCTATGGCGAGGACGGCCAGCAAGCCTCCCGTGTTCCGCTCAAGGAAACCCTCGGACCACTCGGCCGCAGCCCACTGTTCTGGACCGTCTGCCTGACCAACTTCGGGCTGACCCTGATCCGCGAAACCTTCAACTTCTGGACACCCACGTTCCTCAGCGAAGAAGCACACCTCTCCCCCGGACAAGCCGCCGCCGCCAGTCTCTGCTTTCCGCTCGTCGGAGCTATCTCCGCCCTGCTGGCAGGGCTACTCTCGGATCGACTTCAGGGCCGACACGGCCGGATCATGGTCCCTTCGATCTGCGGACTCATCGGGGCACTCACCCTGCTGGGCACCGTCGATCTCAACGGCCGCCCACTCGCAGCCATCCTGCTATTGTCCCTCGTCTCGTTCTTCCTGTTGGGCCCCTACAGCTACCTCTCCGGCGTCATGGCACTCGACATCGGAGGCAAACAGGCCAGTGGCACGGTCTCGGGAATCAGCGATGCCGCCGGCTACATGGGCGCCATACTCTCGGGCTACACCATCGGAGTCCTCGCACAACAATTCGGATGGAGCACCGCTTTCCTGGCTCTCGCAGCTGTCGCCGTCCTCGCCCTCGTTGCCGCCTTTGCCTATTGGCGACTCAATGAACGCCAACTCAACCTGGCCGCCACAACCGCTCCCAATAACCCAACGGATCCCACCCTGTGAACTCCGAACACAACACGCCCAATCGACTCGAGTTGCTCGTCAACCAACTCCAGGAACTCTTCAACACACAAGGTGGCGAACTCTACGGCGGTGAACAGGTGACTCAACTCCAACACGCACTCCAAGCCGCCCAACTGGCCGAGCAACAGAATCGGCCAAGCCCCGAAATTATTGCCGCGTTGCTGCACGATGTCGGACACCTGCTGCACGACCTGGGTGACGATTGTGCCGATCGAGGCATCGAC
>CAVOEV010000084.1:0-17572 GCA_963694825.1 Planctomycetota bacterium | reverse complement strand
AGGAGGTCAAGCGCGACGTTTCGACGCGGCGGCCTTACGGTGAGTGGCTGTTGAACCAGCGTGTTCAGTTGAGCGAACTGTCCCCGGGCGACGCGCCTGAGGCTTACGAGTCGGACGAGTTGATCAGTCGGCTGAGGGCATTTGGATACACGAGTGAGACGTTGCAGTTCATGCTGCTCCCGCTGCTGGCTCAGGAAAAGGACCCGATCGGTTCGATGGGCAACGACGCGGCCCTGGCTTGTTTGTCGGATCATCCGCGGATGATCTACGACTACTTCAAGCAGTTGTTTGCCCAGGTGACCAATCCGGCGATCGATTCGATCCGGGAGGAGGTCATCATGTCGTTGGAGTGTTACATCGGCCCGGAGGGCAACCTGCTCGAAACGACCGAGCAGCAGGCTCACCGCCTGTCGGTGTCTCATCCGATCCTGACCAACCAGGAGCTTGCCTCGATCCGTTCCCTCGATTCATCGGGCTGGACGACTCGGACGATCGACATCACCTGGTCGCGGAGCGAGTCGGCAGGTGGGTTAGAGCCTGCGTTGTCGCGGATTTGTTCGGAGGTGGAGGCGGCGATCGAGGCGGGCGACAGTTTCGTGATTCTCAGCGACCGCAACGCTGGTGGGGACCGTGTGCCGGTCAGTTCGTTATTGGCCTGTGGTGCTGTGCATCATCACCTGGTGGCCAAGGAGTTACGGACTCGGATCGGCCTGATTATCGAGAGTGGAGAGGCTCGAGAGGTACATCACCACTGCTTGTTGGTGGGCTACGGAGCGGACGCGATCAATCCGTACCTGGCATTCGAGGCGATTTCGGAGGCTCGTCGAGACGGGGTGTTGGACGAGTCGTGGACCGACTCAAAGATCGAGTTGATCTACCGCAAGGGGGTGGCCAAGGGAATGCTGAAGGTGATGGGCAAGATGGGGATTTCGACACTTCAGAGTTACAAGGGGGCTCAGATTTTCGAAGCGGTCGGATTGGACGACGAGATTGTGTCGCGATGTTTCTTTGGTACTGCGAGTCGAATCAAGGGTGTGGGTTTTGAGGTGCTGGCTGCCGAGTCGTTGCGTCGTCACGAGTTGGGCTATCCGTCTCGGGAGTTGTCTTCGGTTGGGAGGGGCGGCAGTTTGCCCAATCCGGGTCTGTTCCATTGGCGTAGCAGCGGCGAGAACCACGCATGGAATCCGTACACGATTTCGGAGGTGCAGGAGGCGGCTCGGACTGGCGACCAGGGTGCTTACGACAGGTTTTCGGATCGAGTTAATGAGCAGACGAGTCGCGAGTGTCATTTGCGTGGCCTGTTGAAGTTCGCCGATCGAGAGGAGGTGCCGATCGAGGAAGTTGAGTCGGCGACGGAGATCGTCAAGCGGTTCTGTACGGGTGCGATGAGTTACGGTTCGATTTCGATCGAGTCACACGAGGCGTTGGCGGTGGCGATGAACCGGATTGGTGGCAAGAGCAACACGGGCGAGGGAGGCGAGGACTACGGCCGGTTCGATCCGATGGAGAATGGCGATTCGAAGCGTTCGGCGATCAAGCAGATTGCCTCGGGCCGATTTGGTGTCACGGCTTGGTACCTGACGAATGCCGACGAGTTACAGATCAAGATTGCCCAGGGTGCGAAGCCGGGTGAGGGTGGCGAATTGCCTGGCGGCAAAGTGAACAAGGTGATTGCTGCCACCCGGCATTCGACTCCGGGGGTCGGCCTGATCAGTCCTCCGCCTCACCACGACATTTATTCGATCGAAGATCTCTCGCAGTTGATCTACGACTTGAAGAACGCCAATCCGTCGGCACGGATCAGTGTCAAGTTGGTCTCGGAGGTCGGTGTCGGCACGATTGCAGCTGGTGTAGCCAAGGGGCATGCGGACAACATTCTGATTTCCGGTGCAGAGGGAGGGACTGGTGCGAGTCCGTTGACGAGCATCAAGCACGCGGGTTTGCCGTGGGAGTTGGGGATTGCCGAGACGCATCAGACCCTGGTTCTCAACGATTTGCGGAGTCGTGTTCGGTTGCAGACCGACGGCCAATTGAAGACGGGCCGGGACGTGGTGATTGCGACGTTGCTGGGTGCCGAGGAGTTTGGTTTCGCGACGGCGCCTCTGATCACATTGGGCTGCATCATGATGCGGAAGTGTCACCTGAACACGTGTCCGGTCGGGATTGCGACTCAGGACCCCGAGTTGCGCAAGAAGTTTCAGGGCAAGCCCGAGCACGTGGTGAATTATCTGTTCCTGGTGGCCGAGGAAGCTCGTCGGATCATGGCTTCACTGGGTTTCCGTACGATCAACGAGATGGTGGGTCGTGTGGACGCATTGGAGGTGGACGGTGCAGTGGATCACTGGAAGGCCCAAGGCGTGGACCTGTCGCTTCTTCTGGTTCCGGCGTTGAAGCCGCACGATGCGGTGGACGTGTATTGCACTCGTGCTCAGGACCATGGTTTATCGGACGTTTTGGATCGTCGTTTGATTGCCGAGTGTGCAGCGGCGATCGAGGATGGTACGTCGGTGCGACTGGAGTTGCCGATCATCAACACCGATCGCACGACTGGCACGATGCTCAGTCACGAGGTCTCGAAGCGATGGGGTGCCGCGGGTCTGTCGGACGGCACGATTCATTTGAAGTTGTCTGGATCAGCCGGCCAGAGTTTCGGAGCCTGGTTGGCTTCGGGGATCACTATGGAGTTGTCTGGCGACGCCAACGACTACATTGGCAAAGGACTATCGGGAGGCCGCATCATCGTGGCACCTCCGGCCTCGAGCACATTCGTAGCCGAGGAGAATATCATCATCGGCAACGTGGCATTGTACGGTGCGGTGAAGGGTGAGGCATTTTTCCGGGGTGTTGCGGCCGAGCGGTTTTGCGTCCGCAACTCGGGTGTGTTTGCTGTGGTCGAGGGGGTTGGGGATCATGGTTGCGAGTACATGACTGGAGGCCGTACGGTGATCCTGGGTCCGACCGGGCGCAACTTCGCGGCCGGGATGTCCGGTGGTGTGGCGTATATCTACGACCCGCAGGACGAGTTCCTGCCCCGATGCAACCTGGAGATGGTGGCATTGGAGCGGGTTGAGGACGAGGTGGACGAGTTGGAGTTGCGTGAGTTGATCGAGAAGCATCAGCGGTACACCGGTTCGGCGGTTGCCGAGCGAATCCTGGAGGACTGGGATCGTTCGCTGGGCCATTTCCACAAGGTGATGCCAGTGGATTACAAGCGGGCTCTGGCCGAGTTGGCTCAGGAAGCGGCTGGTGAACCGGCGGTCGAGTCGCACTGATTACTGATTTCGACAGAGCGGTTTTGAGTTTGAAACGAAGTTGACACGAGGCGTAGGACGATGGGGAAGCCGACAGGTTTCATGGAATTCACTCGCGAGGCGGCACCGTACCGCGACCCGGTGTCCCGGTTGGGCGACTGGGACGAGTTTGTGGAGTTGCCGGTGGTCGAGGACTTGGCCCGGCAGGGTGCTCGGTGCATGGACTGCGGCGTTCCGTTTTGTCACACGGGCGGTTTGATCGGGAACATGGCTTCGGGTTGTCCGATCAACAACCTGATTCCAGAGTGGAACGACCTGATCTACAACGACCGTTGGCAGGAGGCCTTGGAGAGTCTTCACCGGACGAACAATTTTCCCGAGTTCACCGGTCGTGTGTGTCCGGCTCCGTGCGAGGGTGCTTGTGTGCTGGGGATCACCGATCCTCCGGTGACGATCAAGACGATCGAGCAGGCGATTGTCGACCGCGGATTTGCCGAGGGTTGGATTGTCGCCGAGCCACCGAAGGATCGGACGGGCAAGAGTGTTGCGGTGGTGGGTTCGGGTCCGGCGGGTCTGGCGTGTGCGGATCAATTGAACCGGGCTGGTCACCAGGTGACGGTATTCGAGCGTCACGACCGTGTGGGTGGACTGTTGATGTACGGCATTCCGAACATGAAGCTCGAGAAGCCGATCGTCGAGCGGCGAGTCGAGTTGATGCGGTCCGAGGGCATCGAGTTTCGAGTGAACACCGAGGTCGGTCGGGACGTCTCGGCCGGTTCGCTCGGCGACGACTTTGACGCGGTAGTCTTGTGCCTGGGCGCGACGGTGCCTCGTGACCTGCCGGTACCCGGGCGGGATCTATCGGGTGTACATTTTGCGATGGAGTTCCTGCACGCGAACACTCGCAGCCTGTTGGATTCGGAGCACGCCGACGGGGCCTATATTGATGCAGCGGGAAAGAACGTGATTGTGATCGGAGGCGGCGACACGGGCACCGACTGCATCGGGACTTCGATGCGTCAGGGTTGTCAAAGCCTGGTGAATTTCGAGATCGTGCCGCGGCCTCCTACCGAGCGAGCCGAGGACAATCCGTGGCCGCAGTGGCCCAAAGTGTTCCGGGTCGATTACGGTCACGCCGAAGCGGCTGCGTCGTTTGGCGCCGATCCTCGGGAATTCTGTATCGAGACGGTCGAGTTTGTGGGTGACGAGTCGGGGACGTTGACGGGGTTGACGACCGTCGAGGTGGACTGGAGTCGTCCGAGCGAGAACGGGCCACCGTTCACTCGTGTGGAGGGAAGCGAGCGGACGTGGGAGGTGGATCTGGTGTTCCTGGCGATGGGTTTTCTTGGTCCCGAGCAGTCATTGATTGAGGCGTTGGGATTGGAGACCGATGTGCGTTCGAACTGCCAGGCCGAGTACGGTCGGTACGCGACGTCGGTGGAGGGAGTGTTTTCGGCGGGTGACTGTCGTCGAGGCCAGAGTCTGGTTGTGTGGGCGATCGACGAAGGTCGTGGTGCGGCTCGAGAGTGCGACCGGTTCTTGATGGGTGCGTCACGGTTGCCGTGAGCGGCGCGGGGCCAGTCCCTGTTTGCGTCGTGTCAGGCGTCGATTTCGGTGAGTCGTTGTTTGCTATCACCGATGGATTCGACACCGGCGTCGAGCCGATCGAGCATGGAGAGGAAGAGGTCGTTGAGTGGTCGTTCTTTGTCGGCAGCGACATGTCGCCCGGTTTGCATGGTGCGTCCGCCGTGTCCGGCGACGACGATTGGCAGGTCGTGGTGGTTGTGGCGATTGGCATCGGAGAGTCCGCTGCCGTACATGATCATGCAGTTGTCCAGCAGTGTCCCGTCGCCTTCGGGGATGCTTTTGAGTTTGCCGAGGAACCTGGCGAACTGTTCGACCTGCCAGTGATCGATTTTCTGGAGTTGGTCGACCTTGGCCGGTTCGTTTCGATGGTGCGAGAGGCTGTGCCAGCCCGAGTTGACTCCGACCATGGGGTAGGTGCGATTGCTGCCGGCATTGCCGAGCATGTAGGTAGCGACGCGTGTGGTGTCGGTTTGGAAGGCGAGCACGAGCAGGTCGTACATCAGGTTGACGTGTTCGCCGAGGTCGCGAGGCGTTTCGTCGGGTACGGGGAAGTTTGCGGGTCGTTGTTTTGTGGTGTCCTGTTCGGATCGAGAAATACGTTGTTCGATCTCGCGGACGCTGGTGAAGTATTCGTCGAGCTTGGCCCGATCGTTTTTGCCGAGGGTTTTACCGAGTCTCTTGGCGTCGTCGGCGACGAGGTCGAGGATACTTTTCCGGATTCGGTTTCGTCGTTTTCGGGTTTTCGCGTCATCTTCGGTGCCAAAGAGTCTACCGAAGACGGCTCGCGGGTTGATTTCCTTGGCCAGCGGCGTGGTGGCTGTTTTCCAGGAGACGTTCGACGAGTAGGCACAGCTGTAGCCGGAATCGCAGTTACCGGCATTGCGTCCTCGTTCGATGCCGATTTCGAGTGACGGCAGTCGGGTTCTTTTGCCGATCTGACCGGCTGCGACCTGGTCGACGGAGACTCCGACCTTGATGTTGGCGCCCGAGGTTTTGACCGGGTGTGCTCCGGTGAGGTAGGTGGAGGCACAGCGAGCGTGGTCACCGGGCCCATCGCCCTTGGCTCGTCCGTTGTCCTGAGCCAGTCCGCTGAAGATGTTCAGGTCGTCGCGGTAGGGTTCGAGAGGTTTGAGTGTTTCACTGAGTTTGTAGTCGGTGCCGGTGCCGGTGGGTTTCCACGACGGCATGATCGCTCCGTTGGGGAAGAACACGAATGCGGCTCGCACGGCTGCAGGAGTGGTCGAGTTTGCGGTGTTGGCTGCGGTGGCGGCTGCGGCTGGCATGGCATCGAGCAGCGGGAGTGCCATTGTGGCACCGAGTCCCTGGAGAAACGTCCGTCGTGGAATCGTCGGAAATCTGCTCATGGTTTGGTTCCTTGAGTCGGCCGCATTCGAAACGGGTCACTAAGCACGATCGCGACGACGAGTGCCTGAAAGCGGTAGTCCTGTGTACGGCTGTCTGCCACGAGTTTATCAACAGCACAGCGGTCGTTGAACTGTAGTCCGCGGCCGAGTGCATAGACGAGCAGTTTTCTGGCCAGGGATTGGCAGAACCGGTCCTTGCGATTGCCGAGGATTTTGATCAGTTCGATTGGTGTCGCGAACGTCTGGTTCCCCGGCAGTGTCCCGGACGAGTCGACCTGATGTTTTCCATCGGTATCGCGCCATCGGCCGATCGCGTCAAAGTTCTCGAATCCGAACCCGAGTGCATCCATTTGGCTGTGGCAGATGGCACAACTGGCGTTTTGGCGGTGGATTTCGAGTTGTTTTCGCAGAGGTACATCGGGGGAGGTCTTGGCGGTTTGTTCGAGTTCTGGGACATCGGGCGGTGGCGGTGGTGGTGGTGTGTCGAGGATGTTGTCCATGATCCACTTACCACGTTTGACCGGGGAAGTTCGATCGGGGTTGGAGGTGAGAGTCAGGATGCTGGCGTGTGTGAGCACACCGGCGCGGCGATCGCCGACCAGTTCCACGCGTTTCATCTCGTCTCCGGTCACTCCTGCGATCGCGTACAGCTTGGCCAGTGGTTGGTTGACGTAGGTGAATCGACCGTCGAGGAACCGTGTAATCGGGAGATTTTTGTTGAGGATCTCGGCAAAGAACAGCTGGGTTTCCTGTTTCATTGCTTCGCGGAGTTGGTCGTTGAATTCGGGGAACAATTTCGGGTCGGGAGTGAGTTCGTCGAGGATTCGGAGGTTGAGCCATTGACTGGCGAAGTTGTCGACGAGTGCACGGGCCTTGGGGTCGGCGAGCATTCGCCGGACCTGTCGAGCCAGGACGTCGGGTCGGTTGAGTCGTTTCTGTTCGGCGAGTCGAAACAGCGTGTCGTCGGGCAGGCTGCTCCAGAGGAAGTAGCTGAGTCGTGTTGCCAATTCGAAATCAGTAAGGCTCGAGTTGTTGTTGGTTGTTGTATCGGGTTGTCCGAGTTCGACTCGGAACAGGAAGTGTGGTGAGACGAGTACAGCCTGCAGTCCAATTTGCATGGCGGCTTCGAACGGTTCCCCGTTCTTGTTTGAGTCGGCGACGAAGCGAGCGATGGGTTGGATTTCGTCGTTGGTGACTGGTCGCCGATAGGCTCGGCGCATGAGCGGCGAGAGATTGGCGATGGCGGCTTCTATCGCGGAGCGATCCGAGTCGGGTCGGAAGCGGACGAGTTCCCGGTGTGATTTGGGCAGGTCTTCGGGCCGGACTTCGAGTGGCCCGATGACCTGAACCGAGTGGATGTAGGCGTTCCGATCGCCTCTGAGTTTCGGGTCGGCGTGTTTGGGTTGGTAGTAGTCGTTGATGAACGCGACCCGCAGTGGTTGCTTGCCTTTTTTGATTTTCAGTTTGTAGTCATGGTCCTGTCGGTCGTTGCGGTTGCGGCTGGTGATATCGAGTGTCTTGACCGGGATGCTGTTGAGAGAGAGTCTGAGTCGTGCGGGGTCGGGCCCGGCCTGATCGGCCGAGGCATGAATTCTCAGGACGTAGTCCCCATCGGCGGGGAATTCGACGATTGTGCCGACGTGTCCTTGCGAGAAGAGTCCGAAGCTGTCATTTCGCCGATTGGTTCCGGCGTTCTGGTTCAGTGTTTGGCCGCGAAACGTGCGGTTGCGGGAAATGAACGGGTCGATTGGGATGATGGCTTTGTCGGCCACCTGTTCAGCGGCATCGAGGTACTTTTCGATCAGGAGTGGTGAGACGCTGAGCACATCGCCGATGTTGTCGAAGCCTTCGCCGACGTCATCGCTGGGGAAAGTTTTGGACGGTTGGAAATCGACTCCCAGCAGGTCACGAATCGTGTTGTCGTATTCGGCTCGGTTGAGTCGGCGGATGGTGACTGGGCCGGGGTCACGAGCCAGGTTGCAGTCGATGTCGAAGAGGATTTTTCCGAGGTAGTCGACGACGATTTGTCGTTGTTTGGCGTCGGGTTGGCTGTCGTGATCCGGAGGCGGCATCGCGCCCAGTTCGAGATACTGGAGCGTCTTGGCCCAGCTCTTGCGGTTTGAAGTGATATCGTCGGTCGACGAGTACTTGTCGAATCTCAGTCCACCATTGTCCTCGTCCGGACCGTGGCAATCGTGGCAGTAGTCCTTGAGAAACGGTGCGATGGTTGCCTGGTACGGGTCGGGCGGTTTGGGTGTTGTTTGGGGGACGTCTTGCCGGTTGGTGGGTTGGGCGGTGGTGGCTGCGGTGGCTGCGGTGGTGGCTGCGTGCAGGTTTGAAGTGGAGTTAGTGGCGAGTGGGTTGGTGTTGGAGTAGATCCAAGAGGCGAGGAGTGCGAGGGCTGCGGTGCAGCTGGCGGCGAGTATGTGCCGGTGCCAGGCAGGACGTGTAGTCGATTTGTGTGTTGTGGTACGAGTCGTCACGAGCGACTCCGAGGTGTAGTTGGG
Source organism: Planctomycetota bacterium (assembly GCA_963694825.1). Lineage (GTDB taxonomy): Bacteria > Planctomycetota > Planctomycetia > Planctomycetales > Planctomycetaceae > UBA8437. The sequence continues at coordinate 8,863 of CAVOEV010000084.1, read as the reverse complement.
AGGGTGGCGTCTTTGGCGGGTTTTGGCTGGGCGACAGCATTATAGGCAATGCGGGTCTGTTGCGGACAGGTCGGGTTGAGATCACTCGTGATCGCGGGTATTCCAAGCTTGGAGTGCGAGTTTCAGGTCGGGGAGTCCTGGCCAGAACAGTGCGAGTGCGAGGTAGGTGGCTGCGGCGACTGCGATGGCAGTCAGTGCGGCGAGCGGGTGAGGATCCATTCCATTGGCGGTGGCCCATCCGGCGAGAAGGGCGAGGAGGCTGAGGGCAGCGGCGCGTGCGACGGCGAGCAGGATGCCTTTGGGTTCATCGAGGCCGATGGTGTTCTGGATGGCCCACCAGGCGACGGCCAGCAGGAGCCAGGCTGTGGCGGAGGTCGAGAGTGCCAGTCCAAGTTCCTGTAGCGGTTTGATGAGCAGCAGGTTGAGTATCAGGTTGGGGAGGAAGAGTCCGAGTAGTCCGATGATGGCAAGGAGTTTGAAGCGTCCGAGCACGAGGACGGCTTGCACGAGAGCCAGACCGGCCATTTCGGGGAACAGGCCCCAGGCGTATCCGCCGAGCGTCCAGCCGAGTCGTTGGCAGTCCTGTTGATTGAGGGCATTGAGCGAGAGTGTGGGGAGCAGTGAGTGACCGGCGAGCAGAACGAGGGCGGAGGCGGGCAGCAGCAGGACGGCGGCGAAGCGGATCAATCGGCTGCAACTGTGTCTGAGGCCATCGTGGTCACCCGTGGCGACCTGTTCGGAGAATCGGGGCAGTAGGACCCAGAGAGTGGAGGCGACGAGTGTTGCGGAGAGGAAGTCTTTGCCGAGGGCGGCCCAGTAGAGGACGCTGAGTCGTCCTGGGGGGAGTCCGCTGGCCATGGCGCGATCGACGAGCACATTGAGTTGTCCGATCGCATCCAGCCAGAGGAACGGCACGACGACGGCGACGAAGCCGGCGGCACCTTTGAGTGGCGAGCCGGAGGGGATTTGGAATCGGTGGCCGGTGTGTTGCACGAGTCGTACGAGTACGATGGCCTGGAGCGTGGTGCCGACGAGCAATCCCCAGGCCAGCAGTGCGGCCCCGTCGCTGGTGTCCCCGATCAGCACGGCGACGACGATCGAAGCGGTGGGCAGCACGTGGGTCCATTGTGGTCGGGCGAAGCTGTGTTGTGCGTTGAGTATGGCGGTCAGGGCCGAGACAGCTGCGGTGGGCAGGATCAGGCTGGCGGCGGGCGCGTTGAGTTGTGCGAGTTGTTGGCCGAGGGTTGCGTGGCGTTCGGAGGTGAGGAGCATTGGCCAGGCGAATGGCAGCAGCCACCAGGCCAAGGCGGCCAGGGCAGCCGAGAACATCATCACCTGGGCCAGGTAGCGATTGGTGAACGACTGAAGTTGATCGGTGGCGAGATGGCGAGGTGCTTCGACCAGGTAGCCTCGGCGCACGGCCGAAAGGTAGAGTGCCAGGGCGAGTGCCGGGATCAGCAGTGCCAGGGCGTAGGCATCGACGACATCCCCGGCACCAAACCGTCCGGCGACGAGGATTTCCTTGCCCAGCGAGGCGGTCCGGCACAATGCGAGGGTTGCGGCCAGGATCAGGCCGGTTCGAGCGACGCTACGTTCGGCGGGCATCCCGTCTCCTGACCTCAGACCGCCTCAACATCAACCCGGGCAGATGGTACAGTAAACGCGATGGCCTGTCTTTGGCCGGGCGACTACGGACGCCGGGCCGATGTCGGGTTCTGCCGAACTGGTTGTGTCCTGAGGTTCAGACGGAAGATTGCATGAAGCCCATCAATCGGAATCTGCTGTGTTGTAGTCGGTTGACTGTTCTTGTCGTGCTGGCGGGCTGGACGGTTGGCTGGTTGGCTGACGGCGTAGCTGTGCTGGGGGCTCAGGATGCAGCGAAGGCCGCCGAGGCAGTCGAGGCGGCAAAGAAGCAGGCTGATGATGACGCCGAGAAGTCGTTGCCGGCCGGGCATTCGAACCACGGCGAGGCGTTCAACGAAGGTCCGCGTCAGAAGGCGTACCTGATGGGGGGGACCGGGGACGTGAGTTTCCCGGCGACGTGTGCCAAGCCGATCGTGCAGAAGTTCATCGACCAGGGGGTCGGTCAGATACATGGGTTCTGGTTCTTCGAGGCGGAGCGATCGTTTCGGCAGGCTGCAGCGATCGATCCCGGATGTGCGATTGCGTACTGGGGCATGTCGATGGCCAACATCAACAACGCCAAGCGTCTGGAGGGGTTCATTGCCAAGGCGGTCGCGTTGAAGGATTCGGTCAGCGAGCGTGAGCGGATGTACATCGAGGCGGTCGATGCGTACTCGAAGGCGGGTACGAAGAAGAACAAGGAGCGCAGCCGCAAGCTTGCCAAGGCGTTCGAGCGGATTTCGTATAAGTACCCGGACGACCTCGAAGCGAAGGCATTTTTGGGTGTGCAGATGTGGACCAACCGTCGTCGGGGAGTGGCGATCGAGAGTTACCTGGCGGTCAACGCATTGCTGGAACAAGTGCTGGCCAAGAACCCGATGCATCCGTGTCACCATTATCGCATTCACTTGTGGGATTACGAGAAGGCGAACAACGCATTGAATTCGGCCGCTCGCTGCGGCCAGTCGGCTGCCGGGATCGCTCATATGTGGCATATGCCCGGCCACATCTACTCGCGGCTGAAGCGTTACGAGGACGCATGTTTCCAGCAGGAAGCTTCGGCTCGAGTCGACCACGCTCACATGATGCGTGACCGAGTGCTCCCGGACAAGATTCACAATTTCGCTCACAACAACGAGTGGCTGTGTCGCAACCTGATCTACGTCGGCCGTGTCAGCGAGGCATTGAGTTTGTCGAAGAACATGCTCGAGATGCCGAGGCATCCGAAATACAACACGATGAAACGATCCGGCAGTAGTCGATACGGCCGGATGCGACTGATGCAGGTGTTGAGCACATACGAATTGTGGGATGAGACGATCGCATTGGCCGGGACGTCGTACTTGGAGCCGACCGACGTGTTAGACGAACAGGTGAAGCGAAACCGTCATCTGGGTCGTGCGTATTTCAGTTCGGGTGACCAGGAGCGTGGTAAGAAGTTGCTGTTGTCGTTCGAGAAACAGCTGGCCGGTTTGCGGTCGGACCAAGAGAAAGCGGGTGTTGCGGCGCGGGTGAAGTTGAGTGGTGAGGCCCCTGGGAAGCCGGCTGAGGGCGACACGAAAGCGCCTGCGAACACGAAGGCACCTGCGAACACGAAGGCACCTGCGAAAAAGGTTGGCGAAGAAGCCGGCGAGACTGGCAAGGCCGACAAGCCTGGCGACAAGAAGGACGGCGACAAGAAGGACGGCGACAAGAAGGACGGTGACAAGAAGGACGGTGACAAGAAGCCAGCCAAGAAGAAGAAGGTCAGCGAGAAGGCGATCAAGAAGGCGGTCGATGCGGCTCGCAAGGCGTTTGATACGAAGATTCGGACTGTGGAGAAGGCGGTCCAGGAGTTGCAGGGTCACGTGGCGTTGTCTGACGGATCGAAGGAGAAGGCGACCGAGGCGTTGGCGTTGTTCAAGAAGGCGGGTGGCATGGACGCATCGTTCTTGGCGTTCGTGCAGTTGTCATTTGGAGACGAGGACGGTGCCGAGAAGGCTTTGCGGAGTCATGCCAAGAGTCGGGTCAACGAGGTGCAGCCTCAGGCTCGGCTCGTCGAGTTACTCTGGGAGATGGGTAAGAAGAAGGAGGCGGTCCAGGAACTCGAAACGCTCCGCAAGCTTTCGGGTTCAATCGATCTGACGGCTCCGGTGTTCGTTCGATTGGCTGCCGTGGCCAAGAAGGCGGACTTGGACAAGGATTGGCGATTGGAAGCCGTCGTCAGCGACGACACGGGTAAACGGCCTCAGTTGGACGACCTGGGCCCGTTCCGCTGGCAGCCACAGGTAGCAGCGGACTGGACATTGCCGGCCGACGGTGGTCGGACGGTGTCGTTGAAGGATTATCGTGGCAAGCCGGTGGTGGTGATTTTCTATCTTGGTCACGGCTGCCTGCACTGTGTCGAGCAGTTGCAGGCGTTTGCTCCGAAGGCCGAGGCATATCGCAAGGCGGGGATCGAGTTGTTGGCGATCAGTTCGGATTCTCAGCAGGACCTGATCAAGTCGATCGAGAAGTACAGTGACGACGGAGGTTTCCCGTTCCCATTGGCGGCCGATCCGAAGCTGGACATTTTCAAGTCGTACCGTTGTTTTGACGATTTCGAGAATTCGACTTTGCACGGCACGTTCTTGATCGACGGGGAGGGGTTGATTCGTTGGCAGGACATCAGTTACGACCCGTTCATGGACGCGGAGTTTCTGTTGAAGGAGTCGCAGCGACTGTTGAACCAGTCGCCTCGGCGTCAGGTTGCCGTCGGTGTTCGATAGGTGGGACGCGATGGCCAGGTCTTTTCACGTTGGCCTTTTGTGGCTGTTGTTGGGTGGACTGATCATGACGGAGCCGGTGTTTGCAGACCCGGACCGCGAGTCGCAGCCTGGCGGGTCGGGTGCAGACGAAACGGTTGAGGCTTCTGGTGCGACGGCATCCTCGCGCGTCAACGTGCCGTCTCGGACATACGGCGGTCGTCAGTTCTGGGGCGACGTGCGGTTTTTTGCTGGTTGGAAGATCCAGCAGAACGTGTTCACCGGCCACCATCGTCTATTGGACCCCGGGGATGTGCGTCGGGCCTGGGGAGCTCGCGAGGCGTGCGAGTTGCATCTGGACAAGCTGATATCCGCTGGGACGATCGAGCCAATGAGTGGCACGGCGGTGATCTTGTTGCACGGAGCGATCCGGTCGTCGAAATCGCTGAGAAAACTGGGTGCGGGATTGGCGGAGGATGGTTACACGCTGGTGCCGTTCGACTATCCCAGCACGAAGGCGGGGATCGAGACATCGGCCGATTATCTGCAGCAGGTGGTCGAGCGGCTCGAGGGGGTCGAGCGGATCCATTTCGTCTGTCACAGCATGGGCGGGTTGGTGGTTCGCAGTTGGTCGGGTCGTTACGGGGACAAGCGAGTGGGCCGTTTGGTGATGTTGGGAGTGCCGAATCTCGGGGCGACGATGGCGGACCATTTGAAGGGCAACCTGTTGTACCGGCTGCTTTACGGTGAAGCCGGCCAGCAATTGGCGAGCGATCCGAAGGGTTTCATTTCGACGTTGCCGACTCCGGGTTTCGAGTTCGCGGTGATTGCCGGCAAGGCGGGGACAGACCGCGGTTTCAACCCACTGGTGCCTGGCGACGACGACGGGACGGTCGCGGTCCAGAGCACACGATTACCGGGCGCGGCTGATTTCATTTCGATCCGCGCGGGCCACTCGTTCCTGATGTTCAAGCCCGAAGTCATCGAGTGGACTCGACGATTCCTGAAGCACGGTCACTTCCGCAAGGACGGTAGCAAGGAACCGATCCCGGTCGAGAAGTCCGGTGGCAAGGCTGGTGAAACGGGGCCGAAGGCGGACGAGAAGCCGTCTGTCTGAGTCCTTCGCCCGGTTGGGTCACTTGTCGTCATCGCCGCGGGTCGGCTTGTCGTCGTGTTTGTGGTCGTCGTGGTCGTGGTCGTGATCGTGATCGTGATCGTGATCGTCGTGCGTGACACTGAGAGGAAATGTGTCTTCGCCGATTGGCAGTTGGATGTGGCCGGTGGTGTGTTTGTTGTCGTGGAAGGAGTCGAACAGTTTCTTGTCGGTGGTCTGGAACCGGGACGCCTTGTCCTTGCCGTCTCCATCTTGTGGCTGGGCTGCCAGGGTGTGTTGTTTGGCGTCGTCGTCTTTGCCGATGGTGAGGACAAGTTGTTTGGCTGCAATCGGTACGGCCTTGGCGGCTTCACCGTCGAGCACATAGACGGTGATCGTCTTGTTCTTTTCGTCCCAGGTGATCTCGGCGTGGTACAGATGGTCACCCAAGGCGACCAGTTCTCCTTGGTGCGGAGCGTCGTGGTGTTCGTGGCTGTGCTGATGGGCTCCGTCGTCGGCCGGCTTGATGTCGCTGGACGAGAATTCCTGGAATTCGTCAGAGTCTGTGCAGCCGATGGTGGCGGCGAGCAGTCCGGTGAGTGCGAGGATTGCCAAGCGGCTTCGGAGTGTGTTGTGGTGACCATGGTTTGTCATGATGTGTCTCGTCTCTGAATCTTGTGAGCCAGGGTGTTGGATGCGTCAGTGTTGGGGAGCTTCTTCCTGCAGGTACGTTTGCCCTTGATAGGTGCGGGCGACTCCGATGAACAGTACGGCTGCGATGGCCATTGCGGCGGTAAAAAACCAGTAGTAGTCGGCCCCTTTGAGAGTGGAGTGGCCATCCTCGTCCATGGTCCAGCGGTTAACGAGTGCGGTAAAGACATTTCCGGCGGAGACACTCAGGAGATAAAGCGCCATCACGAACGATTTCATTTTTCGAGGCGACTGTGTGTAGCTGAATTCGAGGCAGGTGATCGAGACCATCACTTCAGCGGCGGTGATCAGCGCGTAGGCCAGGAACTGCCAGGCGATGTGTGGCGTCTGTCCGACGTCGATCCATTCCTGGATGCCTGACGAGAGGCTGTAGGCACCGACGGCGATGAAGAGTCCGATGCTGACTTTTCGAAGTGGCGACAATTTGAAGACTCGGTTAATCATCGGGTAGACGACGAAGTTGAAGAGTGGGACAAAGACGAGGATGAGGACGGGGTTGACGAGTCCGACCTGTGACGGCAGCAGTTCGACGGAACCGATGGTCCGGTCCATGTGCGTGGCTTGTTCGACCCACTTGGAGCCTCCCTGATCGAACAGCGACCAGAAGATGGCGACGAACACGTAGATGGGCAGCAGTCGCAGGAGTGCACGAATGCCGTTGGGATTGAAGGCCTCGCGGAGGAATTCGCGTCCGCCGGCCGGGATGTGAACGAACCGGTGTCGGCCGCACCAGAAGACGAATGTCGCGATGGCCATCAGGATACCGGGGACTCCGAAGGCCCATCCGGGTCCGGCATGCACGAGCAGCAGCGGAGTAGCAAACTGTGATGCAGCGGCTCCGATGTTGATCGAAACGTAAAACCAGCCAAAGACTTTCGAGAGCAGGTGTTGGTTGGATTGTCCGAACTGGTCACCGACATGAGCCGACACGCACGGCTTGATGCCTCCGCTTCCGACCGCGATGAGGAACAGTCCGGCGAAAAGGAAGGTTCGGGGTTCGCAGGTCTTTCCGAGCCAGGACTCGGGCAGGTCCATCATTGCCAGGCTGATGTGTCCGACGCAGTAGACCGACGAGAGCAGCAGGATGGTACGGTACTTGCCGATGAAGATGTCCGAGACGAGTGCTCCCAGGACGGGGAAGCAGTAGGCGGAGGCGACGAACCAGGCCTGCCATTCGGTGGCCTGCGAATCGGTCATGAAGTCATTGGCACCGGTCGCGCGGAGCAGGTGCCCGGTCATGAAGACGAACAGGATCGACTTCATGCCGTAGAAGCTGAATCGTTCGGCGGCTTCGTTGCCGACGATGAACGGGATGCCTGTGGGCAAACGTTCCGAGGGGACCGGAGCGGTCAGGTGTTGCGAGCGGGCCACGTCACTTGACCTTTCGAGGTGTCATGTTGAGGTTCTTGACCAGGAAGGCCCATTTGTCGGCGGCTTCTTCGATGATCTTGGCTGTCGGTTTGCCCGCTCCGTGGCCGGCTCGGGTTTCGATCCGGATCAGGACTGGAGACGAGCCGTCGTGGCAGTGTTGCAGTCGGGCGGCGAACTTGAAGCTATGGCCCGGAACGACTCGGTCGTCGGTGTCGGCGGTGGTGACCAGCGTGGCAGGGTACTTGGTGCCGGGTTTCAGGTTGTGGTAGGGCGAATAGGCGAGCAGGGCTTTGAACTCACCAGCGTTTTCGGCACTGCCGTAGTCGTCGACCCAGTATCGTCCGGCCGTGAACTTGTGGAATCTCAGCATGTCCATCACACCCACTGCCGGAAGGCAGGCTGCGAACAGGTCTGGTCGTTGTGTCATGACGGCACCGACGAGTAGTCCTCCGTTGCTGCCCCCCATCACGGCCAGCTTGTTGCTGGTGGTGTACTTTTCGGCGATCAGGTATTCGGCCGCGGCGATGAAGTCGTCGAAGACGTTCTGCTTGTTCAGCTTGGTCCCGGCCTGGTGCCACGTTTCGCCGTATTCGCCTCCACCGCGCAGGTTGGCCAGGGCGTAGACCCCACCCATCTCCATCCACTGCAGTCGACTGATCGAGAACCTGGGGGTGAGCGAGATATTGAAGCCTCCGTAGCCGTAGAGCAGTGTCGGGCAGTTTCCGTCGATCTTGGTGTCCTTATGGTGTGCGATGAACATCGGCACCTTGGTTCCGTCCTTGCTCGAGTAGAACACCTGTTTGACGGCGTAGTTGTTGGGGTCGAATTTCACCTTCGGCTGTCGCCACAGGGTGCTTTGACCGGTGACGAGGTCGTAGCGATAGATACTCGAAGGAGTGGCGAAGCTGGAGAACGAGTAGAAGGTTTCGGTATCGGATTGTCGTCCTCCGAATCCGCTGGCGGTACCGATTCCGGGGAATTCGGCTTCACGGACGAACTGTCCATCGAGCGAGTGCATGCGGATTTGAGTGCGAGCGTCCTTGAGGTAGTGTGCGACGAACAGGTTGCCGACCAGTCCGACTGCAGTCAGTGTTTCGTCGCGTTGTTCGATCAGCACGCGATGGTGTTCGGGTTCGGGTTTCCGGATATCGACAGCGATCAGTCGGCCTCGCGGCGCCAGTCGGTCGGTCTTGAAGAAGAAGACGGGTCCATCGTTACCGACGAGCGAGTATTCGTGGTCGAAGGTCGACACCAGGTCGATGGGCATGCCGTAGGGTTCGGCGAGGTCCTTGTAGAGGACTCGGTACTTGTCGTCGGTCCCTTTCCAAACGGTCAGGACCAG
>CAVOEV010000083.1:0-17585 GCA_963694825.1 Planctomycetota bacterium | reverse complement strand
GACTCCACGGTAGGGCAAGCGGACGATTTTCCGGGGTGGGATCGAGAACATCCCCATGCCGCCGCCGCCGCCCTGCATGCCACCACCACCACCGCCACCCGACATACCGCCACCAGAGGACTGACCACCACCTCCGCCGCCGCCACCTTGCTGTCCCCCACCGCCTCCGCCGGGCGCTGACATGCCCATTCCGAGTCCACCCTGTTTAAGAACGTGGACTCCGACAACGGCGTCGGGCAACTTGACGGTCAGCGGTTGATCGGTCTTGTTTTCGATCAGGACATTGCCCTGTTTCGAGTTTTTGAGGATCAACTGAGCTGCGAGCGATCCGTCCTTGATGCCTTGAAACAGTCCGACCTGTTTGGCATCCGGATCGAATTTCGGCTTGGTGATGGCTCGGACTCGTCCGGTGCGTGCGGCGGCGGGAAGTGCCTGTGCAACGCAGAAGACAGCCACAAGTGCAGGGACGGCGAACTTGATGAATTGCTTGGTGGTGATACGAGACACCATGTGTCGACTCCTGAGGCAGGGCCCGAATGTTTTCCCAATCGTATCCCACAAATGCGGAAGGCGCCAACAAAAAAAGGTGTTTGTGCTGGAAAGCTGACGGGCCGGAGCCTGCAAGGGGGGGGGATTGCCGGGGTGAGACCGGTCGTGTCAGATGGTCCGTCCGAGAGCATTGGCGACAGCTCGGCAGCGGGTCATGGTGTCTTGGAACTGATCGGGAGTCAGTGATTGGGCACCATCGCTGAGTGCTTCGGCGGGATTGGGGTGGACTTCGATGATCAGTCCATCGCAATCGACGGCGATGGCTGCGGCGGCCATGGGTGGAACGAGTGATGCGATTCCGGTTCCGTGACTGGGATCGATGACGATCGGCAGGTGAGTTCGTTCTCGGAGGTAGGGCACTGTGGCCAGTGGTAGGGTGAAGCGGGTGTGAGTTTCGAAGGTGCGAACGCCTCGCTCGCAAAGCACGACGTTGGGGTTGCCCTGATCGAGAATGTATTCGGCGGCCAACAGGAATTCGTCGATCGTGGCCGAGGGTCCTCGTTTGAGCAGCACGGGTTTGTCGGTTTCTCCGACCGCCTGCAACAGGTGATAGTTCTGCATGTTGCGGGCTCCGATCTGCAGCACGTCGGCATAGTGGGCGACCAGATCGACATGTTCGGGAGTCATAACTTCGGTGACCACGGCCAGTTCGGTTTCGTCGCGGGCAGCGGCGAGCATTTTGAGTCCGTCTTCTTTGAGTCCCTGGAACGAGTACGGGCTGGTGCGTGGTTTGAAGGCTCCGCCTCGGAGTCCGGTGGCTCCGGCGGCCTTGACGGCTCGAGCGGACTCGAGAATCTGTTCTTCGCTTTCCACCGAACAGGGGCCGGCGATTACGCCGACATGTCCGCCACCGAGCACCAGGTTGTGAGTGCGAACGATTGTGGGTTCGCACTTGGTTTCGAGACTGGCGACCTTGTAGGGGGCCAGGATCGGAACCACTTTGTCGACTTCATCGAGCCCCGCCAGAGTCTGTTTCTCGCCGTTTCGTTTTTCGCCGATCGCGGCAATCACCGTTCGTTCGGTGCCCTTGATGATGTGAGCCTTGAGGCCCATTTGTTCGATCCGTGATGCGACCGACTGGATCATCTCGTCCGTCGCCTTCTTCTTCATGACTACGATCATGGCTTGTCCTCGAGAGCCCGGCAGGGCAATGGTCAATGGTCTGCTAATAAAAAAAACGCCCTGGAATCCTCAGGTAAGGACTCCAGAGCGTGTGGTCTTGCGTGTGCTTGTGTCCCAGTTTAGTTGGAACAGTCGCTGGACCACCCTGGGAATCCCGGGCTGGTAAACCAGAACTGATACCACCGCCAGCCAGCGGTCCGGTCGTTGCGATCGCGCCGGAAAAGGAGTGGCTGGCCGGACATGTTGTTATTTCATCCTAAGTTCAGGAGACGCGGTTGCGAGGTGTTCTCGGACGTCCGATCGTCTCCGTCGCCAATAGTAGGTATCGGGCACGAGCCCGGTCAACCGCGGAAGTTGGACTTTGGCTACTTGCCCGGCCGAGAGTTTTCCTTGTTCGCCAGATTGCGGATTCGGAAGTTGCGAATCGCGGCGGTGGTTTGCCAGGTGGAGAGTCCGAGCGGCTTGGAGAGATCAACTTCGCCCCGGATCCCGATCTTGTGTCCCTGGAGTTTCTGTCCGAGGATTTCTTTTCCGTCGATCCAGGCGGTGATCTTCTGGCGAGTCACTCGAAGTCGAACCCGGTACCAGCGACCATTCTGGAACTCCTGGTATCCGGTGGTTTCGTTTTCACTGGCATCGAAGCCATCGATGCTCGAGAGGCCACAGACTCCGCCGCCCCAACCGCCGAGGATCAGACTGCAGGGGTCCTTTCCGACGGGGAATGTGAGTCCACAGAAGAAGTCGTGTCCTTCGACTCGCATCACATCGAGTGTCAGTTCGTAGTCAAATTCGGGCGGCTTCGTCTTTCGATTCCAGGTGATCCCGGTCATGTCGGCACCGGTTTCGAGGATCATCTGTCCGTTGCGGACGACGACATCGGCTTCGCCGCCGAACAGGGTCTTCTTCCATCCGGCCAGGCTCTTACCGTCGAAGAGAAGTGTTCCGGGCTGTGTCGTGGGCAATGCGGCCTGGAGTCGATTGTCGGCGGCGAGTTCGGTGACCGTGTCGACGATCGTCTTTTCGAGACCGGCTCGCCACTTGGATGGTTTCTGGTAGTAGATCATCGACGTGTCGCCTTCGTACCCACCTTCCTGGAGCACTCGTTCCGAAGCGATGTAGGCCATGACGTCGTTGGCGTACCCGGTGACCCAGACTGAGTGGCCCGATTGAGAGTGGCCCAACTGGGTTTTCAGTGCGACGGCGTAGTCAACGACGACTTCGCCGCCCAGTGCGACCCAGGTCAGGTCGCGTCCGACTTGCCATGTCTGGATCGGGTAGGGGTATGTCGGCAGCAGTCGTCCATAGAGTCGGTATTGTTCGAGCAGGTTGCCGGCCCAGGCTTGCTTGTAGCGGTTCCCGGTTTTCTGGATCTCCAGCAGATCGTCCTTTTTGGGCAGGTTGTCGAAGTGGAGTTCGACGTTGGTGAAACGTGTTGCGATCCGTCCCGAGACGCGAGTGGTGGTGTCTCGGAGCACTTGGTCGACGGCGACACCGAGCATGCGGCCGTACTTTTCGGCGAGTTCTTCGCGTCGTCTCGGCAGCGGGTTTTGGTCGGCACCGCAACCGGTGAAGAACAGGGCGGTGACGCCCGGGTGTCGACCTTCGAGGTACAGCTGAGCGAATCCGGCATAATCGCCGCTCCACTTGTAGTAACTCATCACCGTGTTGTGACACGCGTAGCCAAAGATGACGGCACGCAGTTTCCCGCCTTGGGGTGCCTCGATCTTCATCACCGGTACATCGTGGTCGTAGGGGCCGATGCCCTTGGGGGCACGGCGGTTGGCGGCGAAGTGGCAGCGGCCGTTGCCGACGGAGATGTTTGCAGGGCGAAGGTCCTTGAGGGCATTGCCGATCAGTTGGACGAGTTTTGCGTTGAGCGTTTTCTGGTACGAGCGAACCTGTTCCCAGTCCGGGTCTTTCATATCGAGCATATGGCTGAGCATTTCGTCGAGTGCCGGACCGCAGTGGGTGTGTGAGCAGGTGAACATCACCTCGCTTCGTCCCAGTCCGTGTCGGCGGGTGACCTGAGTCATCACGGCCTCGACCATTTTGATCGGGACGGTGATGAGGTCGGTGGAGACGAAGACGGCGGTTTTCCCGGTGGGATCCTTGAGAGCGACGGCCTTGGCCCACAGGTCGTGCACCTTTCCTTCGGCGGGCTTCGACCGGCCTCCGTAACCCGACATCCACATCGGTTGCTCGGGCGTGATCACAGTCCGGGCGACGCCGGCGTGCCAGGCGATTGATGCCGTGTCGGGTTGGGCTGCAGTCGCAGCCGGCGGGGCGGCGGTCAGTGTGTGAGCGGTGCACAGCAGCAGGGCCCACGTGGTGGCCAGCAGGCGTGGACAATTCATCGGCGGCGGTTCTCCGTGAGCAGCAGAACGTTCTGGTGGAAGCCGAGGCCCGGTGTGATCGGCGCGATCATTGTAACCGGCGCGGTTGAGGATGTCGCAGTCGAGTTCATCGAGTCCAGAGCGAGTGGGGGCTTGTCGGGTGTTGGTGACGCTGTCGAGAATGACGGGATGGAAGTCGAGCAACGTGACTCAGGTGTGACTCTCGATTCGCCCGGGGTACCGGAGCGGACCCGCACGGTGGTGGTGATGCCGGCCTACAACGCCGCAAAGACACTTGAACGAACCGTGGCCGACCTGCCCGACTCGGGTGTGCTCGACGTGATCCTCGTCGACGACTACAGCAGTGACGAGACGGTTGAGATTGCCAGACGGTTGGGCTTGACCGTGATCACTCACGCGACGAACCGGGGTTACGGAGCGAACCAGAAGAGTTGTTACCGGAAGGCATTGGAATCCGAGGCTGACGTGGTGGTGATGATTCATCCGGACTACCAGTACGATGCCCGTGTGCTGACTGTGGCGGTCGAGATCATTCGGCTGGGGATTTGCGACTGCGTTTTGGGGTCACGAATCCGCACGCGTCGCGAGGCGTTAGCCGGTGGGATGCCGGGCTGGAAGTACGTGGCCAACCGGGTGCTGACAACGATCGAGAACATCGCATTGGGTCAGAACCTGGGCGATTTCCACAGTGGTTTCCGGGCCTACCGTCGCGAGGTGCTGGAGACGATTCCGTTCGATTCGAATTCTGACGACTTTGTCTTCGACAGCCAATTCCTGGCTCAGGCGGTTCACTTTGGTTTCAAGTTGGGCGACATCCCGGTGCCGGTGCGATATTTCGACGAGGCATCGAGCATCAACTTGTGGCGGAGCATCCGATACGGGATGGGCACCTTATGGGTGTTGGCCAAGTTCTGGCTACAGCGATTGGGGATCCGTTCGAAGCTGTTCACGGCGACACCGAGTGGTTAGTTCGGTTCGGTTTGGGTGACATCGCTGAGCCGGAGTCCAGTCCGTTGCAGGCAGTACAGGCCGACGAGAGTCACCGGGACGTATTGCCAGAGGTGGTAGTAGACACTCGCGGCGACGGTGAGACTGGGGTCGACGTCATAGAGTGCCAGCACGGCGGTGAAGCATCCCTGGATGATTCCGACGTAGCCTGGCGGAGCGGGCAGCAGGATGACCACTGCGATCACTCCGACGACGACCAGTGCCGGAGCCAGTACGTTGGTGGCTCCGAGCGTCGTGAGCGACATCCAGACCATTAGTCCCATCACGAACCACTTGGCGACCGACGCGGTGACGATGCCTGCGGCAAGTCGAGGTTGTTTGAGTGCTTCGAGTCCATCGGCGGCGGACACTAGTAATTCGACCAGCTTGGATCTCCAAAGAGTGGGCAGGAACACCAGGCAGGTGTTGCAGATCCAGTCGAGCAGTTTCAGGCATGGTTCGGACGCGAACACGAAGGCGACTGCGGCGGCCAGCAGCAGGCCGGTGAAGACTGCCAGGGTGACGGCGGCCGTCTGGTATTCTTCGGGCAGCGGCCGACCGCACTGCAGGCCGACTCCGAAGACGACCAGGATGGCGAGGAGGTCGAAGAGTCGTTCGAGGATGACAGTCGAGAGGACTGCGGCACGGGGCACGTTGCGAGTTCGACCCAGCACGTGCACTCGGACCAGCTCCCCCAGGTGAGCCGGGAGGATGTTGTTGGCCATGAAGCCGATCATCAGCGGCCCGGCCACGTCACGGACACGCATCGATGCGACAGGTTCGAGCAGCAGTTTCCATCTCCAGGCCTTCAACGTGAAGAACACGAAGAGCAGGAGCCCCATCAGCGGCGCGAGTGACCAGTTGGCCGATTCGAGTCGCTCGGCGACGGTGGGCCAGTCGACGTTTCGAAACGCGTACCACAGGCAGGCTGCGGCGACGAGGAAACCGGGTAGCAGTTTCAGGAGTCGCCACGTTGTCTGTCGACCGCCGACCATCGGGGCTCACTGTGCTGGTTTGGGAGATGTCTTGTCATTCTGGCCAGCGGATTCTATGTTCACTGCTGCTACGAGGTCCACGCGGATTCCGAATGCGGTTCAGGACGAACCCTCTGCAGGCCTGATGGCACAATGGCAAGGACGCCGGTCGATGAGCCAGCTGAAACTGTTTCGCCCTCCGTCGGAACTGACTTCGGCCGAAGTTTCGGACGCGCGTCCGCTGATCTATTCGATATCGGCCTTTCGTCTTCCCGTCCGTTCGGTGTCTCAACAGCCCGCCCTGTTGCGTGCTCGGGCGATCCATGCCAACCGCAGCTGTCGGCAGTGTGGTCGCACGACGGTCGTGCCGCTGGAATTTGAGGATGCGGCCAGCAATGGCCGTCTGATGCCGAGTCCCGGCACCGCCACGTTGGCTGGTTTCGCCTGTCATGGGTGTGGAGCCCGCTGGGTGTTGGAGCCCGAGTCGGCCGACGCCTAGCGACCTCAACAAACGGTCGTTATGCTGACCGCGTTCTCTGACCGGTGTGAGTGAGTGAGTGCTGCAGATGGCCAAGGTGTTGATCATCATCGGCGACGCGACCGAGTGTCTCGACACGATGTACCCTTACTTTCGGATCGCCGAGGACGGGTACGAAGTGGTCGTGGCGGCCCCCGAAAAGCGGCTCTACCACATGGTGCTGCACGAGGTGCCTCCGGGAAGCGACTGGGACATCACCCGGGAGACCGCCGGCTATCACTTGGCCAGCGACATCGCCTTTCGCGACGTCGTGCCCGAAGACTACGCCGGGCTGTTTGTCTCGGGAGGCCGTGCTCCGGAATACCTGCGTTACGACCAGGACCTGCTGGCCTTGACCCGGCATTTTTTCGAAGCCGGCAAGCCGGTCTGCAGTGTGTGTCACGGGATCGAGATCATAGCGGCGGCCGATTGCATTCGTGGCAAGACGATCACGACGGTCGCCAAGTGTGCACTTGATGCGACGACGTTCGGAGCCGAGTACGTGGATCAGGCGTGTGTGATCGACGGCAACCTGGTGTGTGGCCGGACTTGGCACGACAACACGCCGATGATGAAGGCCTTTATGGAACTGCTCAATGCCCAGACCGATTCTCAGCATCCTGACCCATAGTCGTTCCAGCCGTACGGGTCTCGTACTGGCGTGTTGTGCTCTGCTCGGGACGTCATCGGCCCAGGCGGGCGATTGGCCTCAGATCCTCGGCCCCAACCGCACCGGCATCGCCAGTGACGAGCGTCTGGCTGAAACATGGCCAGCCACTGGCCCGCGTGTGGTTTGGGATCATCTGATGGGTTCTGGCTTCTCCGGCGTGGCGGTATCCGGCGGTCGGGTGCTGGTCTTTGACCGAGACGGTGAACGGGAACGCTTGACGGCGGTGTCGGCTTCGTCAGGCAAAACGCTTTGGCAGGCCAGTTTCCCGGCGACATTCGTGCCCGCCTATGTCAACGACAACGGGCCACGTTGCGTACCGACCGTGATCGGAAACCGTGTGGTGGTCTTTGGAGCGACTGGGGGGCTGCGTTGCCTGGAGGCGGGGTCGGGCAAGATTCTTTGGAGCCACGACACGATGGCGTTGTTCAATTCGAAACGTGCCTTCAAGGGCGAGCCGCCGGAAGGGTATTTCGGCAAGGGCAGCTCGCCGGTCGTGGCCAACGGGTTGGTGATCGTCAATGTTGGCGGTGCCGAGAAGAACGCCGGAGTGGTGGCATTCGGGCTGGCCGACGGCAAGGTGGCCTGGAAGTCCAGCGACGTCCGAGCCAGCTACTCGTCACCGGTTCTGGCCAATATCGGTGGTAAGTCTCAGGTGATCGTCGCCGCACGCCTGAACGTCATTTCGCTCGATCCACGCACCGGCAAAGAGTTGTTTCGTTTCCCGTTTGGTCGGAGCGGACCAACTGTCACGGGTGCTTCGCCCGTCGTTGTTGGTGACCAGGTCTTCATCACCGCCAGTTATCGGTTCGGTGCGGTGATGACCAAGGTCGTTGGTGGCCGGTTGAGCGAGACGTGGCGCAGTGACGACGTCTTGTCGAGTCAGTACACGACGGCCATCGTTGATGACGGGCGATTGTACGGTATCCACGGTCGGCAGGACGTTGGCGGAGCGGCATTGCGTTGCGTCGACGCGTCGACGGGAAAGGTGGTCTGGGAAGAAACCGGATTTGGCTACGCCACGCTGATCGCTGCCGACGGGAAACTGTTGATTCAGAAGACGAACGGTACGCTGGTGCTCGCACGTCTTTCGCCGAACGGTTACCACGAACTGGCCACTGCGAAGGTGCTGACCGGAACCGCACGGGCATTACCGGCACTGGCCGGGGGGCGGTTCTACGTGCACAACAGCCGGACCCTGAAGTGCCTTGAAGTGGGCCGGGTGGCACGGTGACGCGGATCATCTCGTGCCTGACAAACAGCTACGGCCGTTTCGGGGCTCAGGCGGCCATCGAGATGGTTCGCGAGGCGGGGATCGAGTGGATCGAACTTCCGATCCGTACCGAAGGTGCCGATTCGATTTTCGGCGATGTGCCGCTGTTGGACCACATGGCCACGTCGGAACAACTGGCGGCCGTCGTTGGACGGTTGGCCGACCATGACGTCAGGCTGTGCAGCTGCAACGTGACCAGCGGCAATCCACTGGACCGCGATGTCCTGGCCGTCACGCTCAGGAAACTGGACGTCGCCGCTGATCTGGGTGTCGATCTGGTTGTCGGTGGTGCTGGAGAAGCCGACAACGAGTCGGATCTGAAGGCACTGTACGGCAACCTGCGGACGATCGGAGACCACTCGACGAAACTGGGGATAACCTATTGCTTTGAAACACATCCCGGTCTCTGCCAGGACCATGGCGGAATGATCGACGCCATGCACGAACTGGAACATCCCGGGCTCAGGCTCAATTTCGACACCGCCAATATTCTGTACTACAACGAACCGATCAATGGCGAGATCGCCCTGGCGAAGGTCTGTCAGTGGGTGTCGCACATGCACCTGAAGGACTCGCACGGTGAGTTCCACGACTGGTACTTCCCGGCGCTCGGGTATGGTGGAGCGGTCGACTTTGTGCGGGTGCTCGAGTTGATGGACGTGTGCGGTTTTTCGGGGCCTTACAGTCTTGAGATCGAGGGGATCGAAGGCGAGGGCGAGTTGACGCTCGAGGCGATTCAGCAGCGGATCGTCGACAGCATGTCGCACCTGAAGATGTGCGGTTACTGTGACTGAATCAAACGAGTATCAGGGTGTGAGGATTTCAGCATGCGACTGTTTGGAACTGTGGCGGCTCTGGGCCTGATCGCCGCATTGGCGGCACCCGTGGGTGCCGCTGGCAACAAGTACAACCACATCACTCACGGCCCCATTCTTGGCCGCATCAGTTCGCACGGTGTCGGTATCTGGGCCCGCACGTTGCGGACGGGCCATTTTGTTGTCCGATACGGCACGGCACCCGGCCGGCTGGACAAGCAGACCGGCCCGATCGCCACTCGGCTGGAACGTGACAACACCGGTTGGGTGCACATCAAGGGACTCGAAGCGGACTCCCGGTACTATTACGAGTTGTCGATACCGGATCAAACCGGATTGACCGGCAAGCGAGGTTCGTTTCGGACATTGCCTGACTCGAAACTAATGGTAGACGCCGAGTTGAATCCGCGTGGATTGTTCAATTTCAGTTTCGAATTCGCCTGCGGCAACAACCAGAACCCCGGCCACAGCAACGGTCCGGGCATGCCAACATTTGCCACGATGTTGCGGCAGATCAAGGACCGGATCCATTTTGCCGTTTTGAACGGCGATTGGCTTTACGAATCGCGACGGGAGTACCAACCGGATCAGTGGTTCCGGCAGGTCGACATCCCGGAGAAGCAGATGCCCGACGTGGTCCGGGTGGCTCCGTCGATTGTTGGTGTCTGGCAGAACTACAAGCAGTTTCTGGAACAGGCTCCTCACCTGGAGACTTGGCACCGTCATGTGCCGAGTTTCTTCACCTACGACGACCACGAGATTCTTAACGATGTCTGGGGTGCCGGCTCGCCGGGTTTGCGGGACCGCCGGGCGGTGTTCCGAGACGTTGGTGTTCGGGCCTGGTACGACTACCTGGGGTGGAGCAACCCGACCACGTTTAGCCAGGCGATCCATTTCGGCCGCGGGCGTGTGCGTCGGGGCAAGAGCGTGGTCGAGGATGAGTCGGCCGATTTCACGAAGCTGGATTTGAAGCAGGTCAACAATCTGCACATTCACTGGGGCACGTCGACCGACGGGATCAACGACAATTCGCTGGACGGAGTCGGAGGCACTCCCAACGCGGGCGTGTACCGGATCGTCAAGGTGCTGGACAAGCACCGGATCGAGGTCTTCCCGGCCGCCGACCTCGACGAGACTGTCTCGTATTCGATCGGTCGTCGTTCGTACTACCGGATCCGAGTCGCCAACTGTGACCTGTTCTTTACCGACACCCGTGGGCAGCGTCAGATGCACGACACGCGTGATCCGGCCAAGAAGGGTCTCTCGATGCTCGGTCCGATCCAGCGAGACTGGTTGCTGGAGGGGGTGCGTGACAGCGATGCCGACTTCATTTTCGTCATTTCGAGCGTCAACTTCATGGTGCCTCACGTCGGAGGTGGCAAGGTGCGTGGCACGAACAAGGACGATGCCTGGACGGTGTTTTACGACGAGCGAGAGAAGTTGATCAACGCTTGGGACAAGCTCGACAAGCCGGTCTTTGTCCTCACCGGCGACCTGCACAACTCGTTCGTTTGCAAGATTACCGACAACGTCTGGGAATTCGCTTCCGGCCCACACAACTCGAACAATCACTGGGTGACTGACGAGGGGGATCGGCCGGCGAACGGTCGGTTCCAATATGGTCCTCGAGCGGTGGACATCCGCTGGAGCAGCCATTTCCGGTCCGACATCCCGCGATTCAATCTGCGGCATCCCTACTTCTGTGTCGTGCAACTCAACAACGTCTACAACAACCCGATCGAACCCGACGGCACGCGCTGGATTGCCTACCCGCGTCCGCAGGTCATCTTCCAGTATTACCACGGCAAGACGGGCCGATTGGCGTATGCCGAATCGATACTGGCATCGCCGAAGCCGGCTAAGGTTCGAGTCAAAGACAATCGGTAGCTGTGGGCTGAGGCGAGGTCGATGAAGATCACTGATGTGCGGGCTTGCCAACCGATCTCTGCCGAGTCGCCGGACGACTGGCGGACGACGATCGGCCAGATCCTTGTTGCGATCGACACGGACGCTGGAGTGACCGGTTACGGAGTTGGTGGTGGGGGTGCGGCCGGGATTCATGTGATCGAAGCGGAATTACGCTCGGCGTTGGTGGGTCGCGATCCGAGTCCGGTCGAGGAGATTTGGGACGACCTGTTTGACCTGACGCTTCCCTATGGGCAGGCCGGGATTGCGATCATGGCTCAAAGCGGAATCGACCTGGCCCTGTGGGATCTGCGTGGCAAGGAAGCGGGCGTACCGGTGGCTCGGTTATTGGCTGGAGACGGTGTGGCGAGGGTTGGAGAGCCGTTGCCGACGTACATCACGGTTTGGGACGAATTGGCCGAAGCTCATGCGGCGGGGCACCGGGCGTTCAAGTTGCACGTCGAGCGCAACTCGGGCCCGGACCGCGTGGATCGGGTGATTGGCACGGTTCGCGAGGCTCGTGCGATTGTCGGCCCGGGTGTGCCGTTGATGGTCGACGCCTGGATGAAATGGGATCTCGAGACGACATTGGCGGTGGCCGAAGGTCTTGAGGGTTTGGGAGTCGAGTGGATCGAAGAGCCGTTGCCTTTACAGGACACCGACGGTTACGTGACGCTGGCCAGCCAGTCGCCGATCCCGATCGCTGGTGGTGAGCACGAATACACGTCACGAGCGTTCCAGCGTTTAATTGATCTCCGGCTGCATCAGGTCTTACAGCCGGATGTCTGTTGGTGCGGTGGCCTGACCGAACTGGTCAAGATCTACCGGATGGCTCGGGGGACCGGCATCCGCGTCTGTCCCCACCGCGGTTCCGAGCTCTGGGCCTTGCACGCATTGGCTGGCCTCGATCCCGATCCGCTACCGGAATCGGGAAGGCCGTGGATGACCTGGGTGGGCGGTCAGCCCCCGATCGTCGACGGCACAGTGACACTGGAGGATCGGCCGGGTCTGGGAGTGTTGATCGACGAGGCGAATCTGCCGGGGTGCTAGCCGCCGATTACGGAGCGAGTGTTGGCGGCTTACTGAACTTGCCGTTGACGACGTCGGCGAGGCCGAGGTCTTCGATCAGGAGCGAGTGCTCGAGGTTGTCACTGAGTTCGATGTTTTCGGCCCGAATTTTCGAGGTCCCCGAGACGACGAGTCCGGATCGGGCATTCTCGCGGCAGACGACATTCCTCAGGACGACGTCGAAACAGAGGCCGGGAGAGCTGATTCCATCGAGTCGCCAGTGCTGGACGACGAGGTTTTCGATTTGCACGTGTCTGACGGCGAACAGTGTGATCCCGCAATCACCGGTGGCGATCGAGAGGTTGCCGACATTGGTGTCGAGCAGTTCGGTGGTGCGGTAATAGATCTTGCCTCGCCAGACGCCCCAATGGCCGTCGGGAATCGATTCGAGAGTCGGAGCCGGGCCGTTGCGTTCCAACTTTTGACGCGGCAGCGGGCTACCATTGCGGAGCAACAGGAAACGGCCCTTGCGTCGAGGTGCCAGTTGCCAGAGTCCGCCGACGGTGCGCCAGCTGGCAGAGGGAACCGGCTTGGCACCCGAGATGACCGCTCCGTTGCCGATAACTCGAAACGGCAGGGTGGCGATGCCGCTATGGCGGCGGCCGAACAGACGCAAGTCTCCGTGGTACGGTTGCCCCGTGTTGGCCAGGTGGATCGTGTCCGAGGGTCCGGCCAGGATGGACGCCCGATCTAGTGAGCGGATTGGGCCGGTGACTCGGTCGATGTGTTCGGCAACCGTGCCGTCACAGGCGTCTCGGCCTAGAAGATTGTTGACGTAGATTATGCTTGCGTCGACCGGAGTCGTCGCTACCAACGCACTGAAGACCAGCAATGCGACACAAGCCGCGGTTGCGGGGCGTCGAGAGTGAAGAGGCGACGGTGTGGTGTGCGGTGTGGTGAGCGGTGTGGTTGGATTCATGGGATTCCTGCAGGTCATGCAGAGTCTGGGGATGTGAGGTGTCGGTGGGAAAGGCATCGCGTGTCATCGGAGTGGATCGGCGGTTGGGGTGTTCGTAGACCAGAGGCGTTGTTGCGAGTGCAGTCGTACTGAAGCTAACGGTCTTGTGCCGGGCGGGTTGGAGGCTGCGAGGTGTGTGTTGAGTGGTGTCTTGAGGGAATCTGTGATTTATTTCTGATTCTAAGGATTTAGTGTGGGCGCGTGGGAAGTTTCTGGTAAGGTCGCCAGCTTGTGATTGGACCGATTCGGGCAGGCCAGGAAGGCCGATTCGTCCGGATCGGTAGTTGAGGTTCTCGGCAGAACCAACCGCACGGCGGTTCTGTCAACAAGAGCAAGGATGCTATCGGTGAGAGCCCGCTGCGATGTGAGCACCTCGGGGTGCCATGTGGGTTACGGCACGTCGGCCGCTGCCGATGGCAACTGCGCGCTCGTGAATTCCAGGGAAGGAGTCCATACGTGCATCGATTTGATAATGCGCTTCAGGCGATGGTCGCCGAGGCGACCGACCGCGGGTACTTCACTTTTCAACAGGTTGATGAGTACCTGCCGGACGAGGGCGGTGATGCGACGCTGATTGACTGCGTCGTGATGATGCTGGAAGAAACCGGTCTCGTGCTGCGTGACGACCCGGTGGTTGTGGCGCAAATGCATCGCAAGCAGATTGCGAAGCAGGAAGCCGAGGCAGAATTGCTGGTCCCGGAGAATCCGGTCACGTCGCGTGACCCGATTCGGATGTACCTGAGCCAGATGGGCAGCATTCCGTTGTTGACGCGAGAGCGAGAGATCTTTCTGGCCAAGCGGATCGAGATCACTCGAAAACGGCTCCGGCGAACGATTCTCGAGTCCGACTTTGCATTGAACAAAGCCGTATCGATTCTCGAGCAGGTCCAGGCTGGCGAGTTGCCGTTCGAACGGACTTTGCGGACGTCGGAGACCGAGAGTGTTCAGAAGGGGCAGATCATTGGCCGAATGACGGCGAATCTGCGGACTTTGAAGCTGTTGATCGAGGACAATGAACGAAATTACCGCGAGTTGGTCGAACGGGGCACGAAACGGAGTCGGCAATCCGAGTTGCGGGAACAGATGCTGTTGAGACGACGCAAGATGGCGACGTTGTGTGAGGAGTTGAGTCTGAGGACATCTCGGCTTCAGCCGTTGCAGAAACGGATGCAGCAGCTGGTCGAGAGGATGACGGGATTGAGGCAGCAGATCGGGCAGCTGACCGGTCGGGGCAACGCGTCGGAACGCCAGTTGTGCCAGCGTGAACTGGAAGAACTGCAGCTGATGACGATGGAGCCGTTGGATGACTTTGTTGTGCGGGTCGATGAGATCATGCGGCGATTCAACGACTGGACCGAGGCAAAGCAGCAGCTGTCCAGCGGTAACCTGCGTTTGGTCGTTTCGATCGCCAAGAAGTACCGCAACCGGGGCTTGAGTTTTCTGGACCTGATCCAGGAGGGCAACGCCGGATTGATGCGTGGTGTCGAGAAGTACGAATACCGTCGTGGGTACAAGTTCTCGACGTACGCCACATGGTGGATTCGCCAGGCAATTACGCGAGCCGTGGCCGACCATGCTCGGACGATCCGGATCCCGGTCCACATGTTTCAAAGCATCTCGGCGTTGAAGTCCGAGGCCGAGCAGATCCGGCAGGTCACCGGCCGGGATCCGACGCCCGAGGAATTGGCGAAGGCGACTCGGATGACGATCGACGAGGTCGAGCGAATCATGAAGAGCTGGCGTCACCCTGTCAGTCTGGACACTCCGGTCGGCGAGAGTGAAGACGGAAGTTTTGGTGAGTTGTTGGAAGATAAATCGGGCGGCAACCCGATCGAAGCAGCTGGTCAAGAGATGTTGCGGGACAAGATCGCCCACGTGCTCAAGAGCCTGACATTTCGCGAGCGGGAGATCATCAAGCTGAGATACGGGCTGGGTGATGGGTACAGCTACACGCTCGAAGAGACCGGTCGGATCTTCAAGGTGACCCGCGAACGGATCCGTCAGATCGAGTCGAAGGCACTGAAAAAACTGCAGCAGGAAACTCGCTCCAAGCACCTGGCCGGCTTCCTGAGCGGCTTGGGCGAGGAGACTGGTGAGGAGGAGACGTCCGAGACGTATTCGCAGGCTGCCTGAGTATCCGCAAGGACCGCCCAGACCGCCGGGACTGGCTCAGACCGAGGCGAAGCCGATGGGGTCGCCTGTCCCGGGCGGTCAGTTGGTTCCGATTCGTGTCCGCAGTTGGTCGATGGTGACTGCGGCAATGATGATCAGGCCGATCAGGATATCCTGGTAGTGGTCGGGGACTCCGATCAGCACGCATCCGTGTTGGATCACGGTGATGATGCAGGCTCCAGACAAGGTCCCCAGCACGCTGCCTCGCCCACCACTCAGACTGCCGCCTCCGATCACCACCGCGGCGATCACCTTCAGTTCGAGCCCCAGCCCGGAGACCGGATCGCCTTCGCCTCCGAGTACGGTGAACTGGTACAGCCCGGCGACGCCGATGAATGCACCGGCGAGCGTGTAGACCAGGATCCGTGTTCGGATGACATTGATGCCGCAAAGCCGTGCGGTGGCTTCGTTGGAACCGATGGCAAAGACGTGTCGGCCGAAGACTGTGTACCTGAGTACGAGGGCGACGAGGATAGCAAGAATGATCAGGATCCAGACTCCGGGCGAGACCATCAGCCAGCCGGGGTCGGGGTAGGGTTTTTGCAAAGACGCGACCAGGTCGGGCACTTTGCCGTAGGCTCGAACGGGGGTTTCGCCCGAGATCGTGCGTCCGATGCCCTGGAAAGCGGTCATGGTTCCGAGGGTCACGATGAAGGGGACGAGGCGAAGCAGGCTGATCAGTGCTCCGTTGACGAGTCCGCAGAGGCAACCGGTCAGAAGTCCGCCGGCGATGGCGACGACCGAGAGTGCGAGAGTGGCCAGCAGTGGCGAGGTGTCTCGCCAGCCGGACATCCCGTCGAAGCCATCGCGGTACAGCCAGGCGATCGATGTGGCGGTCAGTGCGATTGCGGTGCCAGCCGACAGGTCGATGCCTCCGGCGATGATGATCAATGTCATGCCCAGTGCCGCCACTCCGACCAGCGACGCGTGATTCAGGACCACCTGCAGGCTTTCGGGTGTGAAGAACTGAGGCGTACGGCCTTCGCCGGTGGCCACCTTGTATTCGATGGCTCCGAACACCAGTGCCACGACGACCAGTCCCAGCAGCGGGCCCAGTGACCAGGCGAGTCGGGCGAATCGGCTGCGGATGGGGTTCATGAAACGGCTGCCTCACTGCCGATCGCACATTGGATCAGCGATTCTTCGGACCAGTCGGCCGCGGGGCGTACGTCGTGCAATCGGCCTCGGGCCAGGACGGCGATCCGGTCGCAGACGGCGAGCAGTTCGGGAGTGTAGGAGCTGACAAACAGCACAGCTTTTCCGGCGGCTGCCTGTTCGCCGATCAGTCGATAGACTTCCGCCTTGGTCCCCACGTCGATGCCACGAGTCGGTTCGTCCAACAACAGCACGTCGGCATCCTGGTGCAGGACTCGGGCCAAGGCGACTTTTTGCTGATTGCCGCCCGAGAGTTCCGAGACGGGCTGTTCCGGCGAAACTGCTTTGATTTCCAGGCCGGCCATGCAGCGGTTGACGGCGTCGTGTCGCCGATTGAGATTCAGCCATCCGAAGCGAGTGTAGAGGTCCAGTCGGCTGTAGGTGATGTTGTCGGCCAGCGACCGATCCTGGGCCAGGCCTTCGTCCTTGCGGTCTTCGGAGACCAGTGCCAGTCCCGAGCGGATCATGGTGTCGGGCGATGGGCGTTTTACGAGGCCGGCGACCTGGACCGTGCCCGAAACGACGGGGTCGAGTCCGAACAGGCAGCGGAGCAATTCGGTGCGGCCGGCTCCGACCAACCCCGCCACTCCCAGGATTTCGCCTCGGCGAAGCACCAAGTCGATCTGTTGGGGCGTGTTGCGGCCGGTGAGGCTTTGGAGCTCGAGTACCGGGTCGCCGATCGTGTGCGGGACCGTGGGGAAGAGTTCTTCGACCCGACGTCCGACCATCATCGCAACGATGTCGGCCTCGGTCGTGTTCGTCAACGTTCCGCTGCCGGCGACGTGTCCGTCACGCAACACGGTGTAGTCGTCGCAGAGCGAGCGGACTTCTTCGAGGAAGTGGCTGATGTAGACGATTCCAATCCCGTCATCTCGCAGTCGACCGATGACGTCAAAGAGCCGGTCGACGTCGGCGCCGGCGAGCGAGCTGGTGGGTTCATCGAAGACGATCACTCGGGCCTGGCCGACGAGGGCTCGAGCGATTTCAACCAGTTGTCGGGCTGCGACCGAGAGTTCATGGACGGGGGTTTCGGGTTGGAGTTCGGGGTGCCCGAGTCGCTCGAGCACTT
>CAVOEV010000082.1:0-17731 GCA_963694825.1 Planctomycetota bacterium | reverse complement strand
CAGCACGGTGATGTCGGCGGTGGCCAAGGTTGAAGACTGGCTGGCGACCGATGCGCCGGTGATCGTCAGCCAGCAGTCCTGGTCGGTGCAGGCCGTGGTCGATTCGATCGAGCAGCAGCTGCTGCTGCTGGCCAGCTAGGCCCAGTTTTCAGGCTGGCCTCACACTCAAGTCCGATCAAGGGTTCGGCAGGTCGTTGTCGTTGATCGGCGAGGCGAGGCGTCGTCTGAGAGCATTCCGGTCGGTGGACGTGTTGTTCTGGAGTTCCTTCTCGAATTCCGAGAGTGGATCGGCGGAACTGATCGGCGTGGGCAGCGGGCGTGGTGGGAGTGGTGGGGGTGTTGTGAAGGCCGGGGCTGATGTGGTTGTGGGCGGTTGTGAGATTGGAGTGGATTGGCCTGTCGTGCCAGCTGGCACGAGAGATCCGGGTCCGATGCCGAGTCCGAGTCGTGCGGCGTTCCGGGAGAAGTCGCGGTTGATGCGTCGTGTTGGGAGTGTGGCTGAGGCTGGAGTGATCGGGTCGGTGTCGGTTGCGAGCGGGCTGTCCGAGGCATTCCAGGGGATGGGCCGGGAGGGCAGGTTGGCCGAGTCGGCCAGAGGATTCGGTGTGGCCGTGTGGATGAGCGGTTCGGTGGCGGTCGCGGTGATACTCGAGGGGACCAGCGGACCGTTGTTGGATTGAGTCGTGGTTGCGGACGGGTCGGGGAGTATGCGTCGGGGTGTGAGCGGTGAGTCGAGTGGATTGGTTGAATTGGTCAGGCCGGGTAGTGATCGGGGCGAGTCGGCGGTGACGGGTGTGGTGTTTGTGGAGAGGTCTTGGATTTCGGGTCGGCCTCTGGGGAAGAGTTGTGCGATTTTGGCTTGGGCATCGGGTTCTGAGCCAGCTTGTCTGAGTGCCTGGAGTGCATCGTCGTATCGGCCTTGTCGCGCGAGGACGGTGCCGAGGTTGTTGAGTGCGAAGGAGTTGTCGGGTTCGATTTTGAGTGCACGGTTGAGCAGTTGTTCGGCGGAGTTGAGGTCGAAGCGTTTGAGTTTCAAGTAGCCGTAGTCGCTGAGCAGGTTGGCGTTGTTTGGTGCTTGCTCGATGGCGGTTTCGAAGTGTCGATCGCTGGCGGAGTAGTTGTGCCTTCGGCCGGCGATGATGGCCATCAGGTGGTGGGCTTCGACGTGTTTGGGCTGCTTGTCGAGGACGGCGTTGAGGTGAGAGGCAGCGGTGGTGAGTCGTCCCTGGTTGAAGGCTTCGCGTCCGGCGGCGAGTCGAGTCGTGGTGGATTGGTTACCTGGCGGGATGTCGGAGTCGTCTCCGGATTGCTCGGCCTGATCAGACTGATCAGACTGATCAGGTTGTCCGACGACGGCACGTCCGGTATCGGGTCCATCGAGGGAATCGGGGGGATCGGGGACGGGTTGTTTGCCACCGGCCCATGCGGGCAGTCGGAGTTGGGATCCGAGGTTGGGGCTGAAGATAGACGACCGGCATCCGGCGAGCGTCAACAGCATCAAGAAGACCCCGGTCGAGCACATGGCACGGTTCATCGGAGACATCCTGGCGAGGGGGGGGGCGGTGTGGAGTGACGACAGGTGAGTCGTCTGGATCTGCGAGTTTATAGGACAGGCGGTGTTTTGCTGTCGAGACCCAAATAGGGGTGGCCGGGACTGGCGAGTATCGCCGAAGTCGGCTGAAGTCGTCGGCGTGCCTGTCGGGCAACGCGTGAGATCCCTGGTTCGGTTTGGGATCTCAGTTTCTGGCAGTCTTATTGCGAGTGGCGAGGATCAGAGCCTGGAGTGCGAGGAACAGGACCAGTGGAGCGAGCCAGGCGATGCGGGCGATCTGCAAGAGTGTGCGGATCCACTTGGCTGGAGGCGAGTCGATGACAACTCGTCCTCGGGCCACCTGGATGTCGCGTTGCTCGAGTTGTGCGACGACTTGATTGCGGCGTTGTTGATCGAGGTTCGCGTTGTTGGTTTCGGCGACGACGACGGGGATCTGGACGTGTTCGATGCGACCGGCGATCTGGTCGAGTTGTTGTTGTCCGCCTGATGAGAGTTCTGGTGAACGTAATTGGAAGTCGTCTTCGGCGAGCAGAAATCCGACGCGATCGGCTCGGCCACTGCGAGTTCCGGTGGGGTCGAGTACGGTTCCGAGGACGAGCATGGCGACGAGTCCGACCAGGGTCAGCAGCAGCAGCAGGCAGCCGACGGCCGCCATCTGGCTTTTGAAGACTGTCCGTTCGGACGTCGGTTCGTGGTGCAGATCGATGGCTCGACGTCGTCTCGCCGATTCCTGGATCGCCGCGAAGGTTTCGACAATGTCGACGAGTTCTTCGAGTTCGAGGTGTCCGGTGGGGTTGTGGTCCAACGAGTTGATCGAGTTGTTGGGGTTGAGTTCCAGTTGGGCATCGTCGACGAGCAGTTGGGCTGAGGGTGGAGATGTGGTGGGTCTTAGTGTCCAGGTCGCGATGGTGCCGTTGTCGGATTTGAAGGTGATGTTTGCTGCGGTGTTTGTTGCGGTGTTTGTTGCGGTGTTTGTTGCGGTGTTTGTTGCGGTGTTTGTTGAGTTGAATGTGGCGGTGACTTGGTGGAATGGTCCGGCGAGTCGGTTGAGTCGTGCGAGGTCGATGAAGAGAAGTTCTTCGAACTGTCGGTTGTCTGCTCGATCGAGTTTCAGGTGATGCGGGGGTGATTGGGCTTGGTCGCGTGTGTCGAGCGGGTCGAGTTGTTCGAGGGCAGGCAGCCAGCAACCGACGTGTGCGTGTGAGTCGTTGGCGACGAGTGCGAGTCGATGGACGACGGCGGAGCCGAGGTGTTCTCCGGCGACGACCAGCAGTGTCCGGTGCGATTCGAGCATCGAGAGTGCAACGGCGAGGTCGTCTTCGGAGGCTCCGGCGAGGACGACGAGGTCGGGGAGTGGCGAGTCGTGTTGTTGGATGTGAGTGTTGGGGTCTTGCCGGAGCAATTCGAGCAGTGAGTGATCTTGTTGGGACTGTCCGAGCACGAGGACATTTCGAGGAGTTGTCATCGGTCGTCGTCCTGTTCCGTGGTGGGACGGAGGACGTGTTGAATCCGAGTCGTATTGACCGGCTGGATGATTCCGTGCTCGGTCACCAGTGCGGTGATCAGTTGTGCGGGTGTGACATCGAAGGCGGGGTTCCAGGTCGTGACGTCATCGGGTGCGGTTTGTGTACCGAAGCCGTGAGTGATTTCCTGTCCATCGCGTTCTTCGATGGGGATCTGGTCACCGGATTCGATCGAGAGGTCAAAGGTGCTGGCTGGTGCGGCGATGTAGAAGGGGATCTGGTGTTGCTGTGCGAGCACGGCGAGTGCGTAGGTGCCGATCTTGTTGGCGGCATCGCCATTGGCGGCGATGCGATCGGCTCCGGTGATCACCGCCTCGACTCGTCCCTGTTTCATGGCCCAGGCGGCCATCGAGTCACAGATCAGGGTGTTGGGGATTCCGTGTTGTCTCAGTTCCCAGGTGGTGAGTCGGGCTCCTTGCAGCAGTGGCCGGGTTTCGTCGACGAGGACGTGGATCTGGTGTCCATTTGTGTGAGCGGCGAGTAGGACGGCGAGTGCGGTGCCGGACCCGGCGGTGGCCAGTCCACCGGCGTTACAGTGAGTGAGGACTCCGGCCTGACGCGGCATCAGGTGGGCACCATGCCGGCCGATGTCATCGCAGGTTTGCCGATCCTCGTCCTGGATGGCCTGGGCTTCTCGGAGCAGTCGGTCGTGCAGTTGGTTTGCTTCGAGCGAGTTGTTGACGTTGTTGAGGTTGTTGAGTCGTTGGAGTGCCCAACTGAGATTGACGGCGGTGGGTCGGCTGGCGGCGAGGGTTTCTGAAACTTGTTTGAAGTGTTTCAGGAACCTGTCCGCGGAATTGTTACGAACCGATTGCAGTCCGAGGACGACTCCGTAGGCCGCAGCGACTCCGATCGCTGGAGCGCCTCGGACCCGCAGGCTTTGGATGGCTTCGACGACATCCTGGAGTTGTCGGCAGTTGCGTTGCGTGACCTCCAGCGGCAGGCGGGTCTGGTCGAGCAGCAGCAGGTGTCCGGTAGCCGCATCGCCGGTCCAGGTCAGGGTGGCGGGCCGGTTCGGTATCTGTGAAGCCATCCGGAGCGTCTTGGGCGGTCGGGGGGGGCAGCGGGGTCAGGGTGTGCGATTCAGGGTGTGCGATTCAGAGTGTGGCGGGTTGGAACGGGTTTCGTTGTGCGATGTACTGGCAGAGCCAGATGCCCAGTTCGTAGAGCAGGACGAGTGGGATCATCATCAGGATCATGCTGGCGGGGTCGGCGGGTGTGAGCATCATGGAGGCGATGGCAATGACGAGGATGGCGATGCGTCGTTTTTCGCGATAGATCTTGGCGTCGAAGATCGAGAGTCGTTCAAGGAAGAGCATGACGAGAGGCAGTTGGAAGCTGACGCCGAAGAGCAGCGGCATGAGCACGGCGAAGGAGATCCATTCCGAGAGTCGGATTTGGGGCGTGACTCCGAGCCAGTCATTGAATCCAAGCAGAAAACTTAGCACGAAGGGGAACACGAGGTAGAAGCAGAAGGTGATGCCGGAGAGGAACAGGACGAGTGAGAAGGGTAGGAATACGTAGACGTAGCG
Organism: Planctomycetota bacterium; assembly: GCA_963694825.1. Lineage (GTDB taxonomy): Bacteria > Planctomycetota > Planctomycetia > Planctomycetales > Planctomycetaceae > UBA8437. The sequence continues at coordinate 13,124 of CAVOEV010000082.1, read as the reverse complement.
TTGTTCGTTGGGGTAGAGCCCGGCGGCGACGAACTGCCAGATCTGATAGAAGATCCAGGGGCTGGTGAGCACGATGCCTCCGATCAGTGCGACCTTGAGGTAGGTCATGAAGGCTTCTTGGACGTTGAGCGTGATCGGCTTGTTCATGCGATCGGTAGTGGTACGAAACGTGGCGAATTCGTCGGCGACGAGTTGCAGCGGCACGGGCCGTTCGTTGGACAGGGTCACGGGTTTATCGAACCGCTTGGGGTCAGCTCGGTGGAGGACCTGTGCCAGCTGGCTGGGTCGGACGTAGACGATCAGGCTGGATTGTTTGCTGACGGAGACGAAGGCTTCGTTCCCGGTTTGGCTGGCTGTGCGGGCATCGACATTGAGGTTGAGGACTTCGAGGCGAGGCAGTTGTTTGAGCACTGCGAGTCCGTTGTCGGTGATTTGCGTGCCTGCCAGTTCGAGTCGCACCAGGCCTGTGCAGTGGGTGGCGATGGCAGTCAGTCCGACGTCGGTGATGTGTTGGCCGGCGATGGCCAGTGACTTGAGTGACTTGAGTTGTGCGAGGTGAGCGAGTCCATCGTCGGTGATCGCGGTGCCGACGAGGTTGAGTTCTTCGAGTTGTGTGAGGCGTGCGATCGCTTTCAGGCCGGCATCGGTGACCTGTGGGCTTGAGACGAGCAGAGTCTTGAGTTGGCCGAGTGCGACGAGGGTTTCGATTCCGTCGTCGGTGAGGGTGGTGCCGGTGAGATTGAGTCGTTCGAGTCGTTCGAGTCGGACGACGGATTCGAGTCCTTCGTCCGAGATACTGGCGTCTCGGAGATCCAGAGCGGTGATGTGTTCGAGTCGAAGCGGGTCGAGTTGTGCGAGGTGTTCGTCGTGGATTTCCGGACCGGAGAGGGCGACCGAGGTGACCTGGTGTTGTTGGTCGAGTTGGCAGCGGACTCCGAATTCGACCAGGTCGGCCAATCCGGCGACGGCGACGGCATTGGCCTGGATGAGCAGTTCGGGTCGAGCGTTTTCGAGGGCCTGGAGTTGTGAGGTGGTGGTGTTGGTGCCGGCGAGGTCGATTTCGCGGAGTGAGGGGAAGCTGGCCAGTGCCTGGATGCCTTTGCCGGTGATCCGGGATCTCCCGTCATAGATCGGGACTCCGGTCACCCACGACTCGAGTTGATCCCACAGATTGAAGCTGCCGATGTCGTCCTGGCTGGTGATCCCCTGGGCGCGGAGTGCGTCATCGATGGGTGATCGGATGACGGACACCAGGCGGTCTCCGAAGACGAGCGTAGCGAGCACACCGACGACCAGCCCGATGAGTGCCTTGAAGAGGTGAACTCGGAGCACTTCGAGGTGATCCCCGAAGCTCATGGTGCTTTCGTCGAAGAGGTCCTTGGAGTTTCGGGGGGCCATGTTGTGACTATCTGCGATGTGATGTGATGTGATGTGATGTGATGTGGGTGGATTATTCGCGATCGAGATCGCCTCGAAAGACGACCAGCGTTCCTGCGGCCATATCGTGCAGGGCTTGTTTTTTGGGAGTGAACCCGGCGATGAAGGAGGCTTTCCAGAGCAGGATTTTCAGGAGTGCCCGGAGGGCGGACTGTTTGAATGACAGTCGTTCTCCGTTGGGGCCGGTGACCATGATCCCGACGGCTTCCTTGCCGAGTGTGGCTTGTTCCTTGGAGGCTTCGGAGCGTGCGAAGTAGCTGAATCCGCAGACCGGGAGCAGTGCGAAGTAGCCGAACAGGAGTCCGAGGGCGAAGCCGAATTGCGAGATGAAGAAGACGACCAGTCCGATGATCAGCATTGCCACCAGTTTGCCTTTTTCGTTCATTTTCCAGAGTTCAATCGGTTCGAAGATCCAGCCGACGACGGCAATGATCAGGGCATCGACGAGCACGGCGATGTAGCGGGCCCAGAATCCTGCGAGTTGTCCGGGGTGTGTGCGTTGGATGAGTCCGAGTCGTTGTTGGAAGTAGTAGGCATAGAGTCCGACGGCCCGCATCCAGAAGATCATCGCGTAGGCAGCGGCGAGTGTTCCGACGACGACGGTCCCGACGTAGCCACCGGTGGCTTTCCATGGAAAGCTGATACTGGAGGTTGCGCCTTCGCTGACTCCCTTGAACCCGGCCAGTTCGGTCCAGGCCAGCAGGTGGGGTGGTCCGAACGGTTCCTTGAGTCCGAACTGAACGATCGCAAACCCGCCTCCAAAGATGGCTGCGGGCAGGATGATGGCGACGAGTCCGATGAGTCCGAGGTAGAGTGTGGGGGCGATATTGCGAACGGCGGCGATGGCCATCAGTGGAAGCGACCAGGCCTTGTAGGTGTGGTTTTGGGCCATGTGGGCCAGTGCCGAGGGGATCGCGAGCACGATGATGAGGTTGACGAGTCCGCCGATGATCAGCACGGGGATGATGGCGAGAGCGGCGGCGTTGGGGGCTCCCTTCGAAAGTACAGCGGCTCCGCCGGCGAGAAGCAGCATGACCGGTCCGACGAAGATCATCACCGGCAGCGGAAAGATGAAACTCCAGAAGTACATCTTGAAGCCGTTGGCGAGCGAGTCGACGAACTGGAACGAGAGTCGTTTGGCCTGAGTTTTCCGGGCCAGAGTGGTGCGGGTGATCTGCACGGCCATCGTCCAGATCCAGCCGGTGACGACCATGTAGAGAAACGCCGTCAGGCCGGTCATGATCCAGAACCCATCGGCGAGCAGCAGTTCCGAGAGGAATGGCACCTTGTAGGGTTCGTCCTTGGCGGCGTCATTCCCCATGGCCCTCAGTTCGATTTCGTTGGGGGCGCTGGGGAGGAAGGTGATGACGATCCAGAAGGCGGCAAAGACCATTCCGGTTTGCATGAGGACGATGAAGACGTTGACGATCCAGGTCTGGAGAGCCAGCCGCTGGTTGGCGAGCATGAAGCTCCAGCTGTCGGCCCACGCGGCCTTGTAGAACAAGGCGGGGTTGGGTCCCTTACGGCGGAGCCGTTTCTGCATCCGCGCACTGACGACTCCGGTCTGCAGGTTGACGTGGCAGTAGGGGCAGGTCTGGTCGTCGGTGCTGACTTCCTTGGCGCACTTCGGGCAAAGTCGTGCAGTTTCGTCTTCGGCCTGGCTGAGATCCAGCGACGAGAAGAAGGATCCGTCTTCGGACTCGGTTTCTGCTTCGCCCGGTTGTACAGTTTTCCGGTTCTTCCCCGAGGGCACACGAACCGGTTCGCTGCATTCGGGGCAGCGAACCGCCTTGCCACGAGCCCGATCGGGCGCGGCGAAGACCTTTTCGCACTGGCGACATCGGACCTTGACGGGCATGGAGTTAATGTAGCAGGTTCGCGTCAAAAACACGTCCGATCCGAGGGGTCGGTCGGTGCAAACGTCCGCTCACGAGTTGGCTCGGCTCAGGCCATGGCTTTCAGCGAGTCTTCGACGGCTTCGAGAGCCTGGTGAATGTCTGTGAGCGAGTGAGCCAGCGAGTAGCCATGATGGCAGGGGCTGCCGCCGTAGTCGTGGAAGTAGACGCCACGTTGGGTTGTTTGCCGGCAGAATTCGAGCATGTGTTCGGGATCGTGGACGAGTGCTTGCGAGTAGTTGGTGACGGGTTCGCGGGTCCCGAAGACGATTCCGAACCGGCTGCCATGGTGTTGGAACACGACGGGCACCGTGCTGCGTCGGGCGATCGCATCGAGTTCGGCGAAGAGAACGTCTCCGAGTCCGTTGATGGTTTTCCAGAATCCGGGGCGTTTGATCTGATCGACGAAGGCGAGTCCGGAGAGGATGGAGGTGAGTGGAGCGTTGAATGTACCCGAGTGAGCGACGGGGCCGGTTGGTGCATAGAGCTGCATCAGTTCGGTTCGGCCGGCGATCACCGAAAGCGGCAGTCCACCTCCGAGCGACTTACCGATCGTGCAGATATCGGGAGTGACTCCAAAGTCCTGCTGGGCTCCTCCGGGGCTGGCCTTTGCAAACGACTGGATCTCGTCGAAGAACAGGATCAGGTCGTGTTGGTTGGCGAGTTCGCGTGCGGCTTCGAGGAATCCGGGAACTGGAGTGATGCAGCCGCAGTTGTAGACGACCGGTTCGATGAGCAGTGTGCCGGCTTCGTGTGCGTGAGTTGAGACGGCGGTTTCGAGTGCTTCGAAGTCGTTGTACTGGATCGGGATGATCAATTCGGCCATCGATTCCGGGATCCCGGCACTTTCGCGGTAGGGCGGTTGTGCGTCGAGTTGGTCGGCGGGAGGGTGTCCGGCGATGTAGGTGAATTCGTGGTACCCGTGGAAGTGGCCGAAGAAGCGGATAATCTTGTCGCGACCACTGGCTGCTCGGCAGAGTCGCAGTGCGTGCAGTGTGGCTTCGGATCCCGAGTTGGTGAATCGGACTTGTTCGGCACACGGGAGGATGCGGCAGAGTTCTTCGGCGAGTTCGATATGGAAGGGGGTGTCCATGCTGCAGAGGATGCCGTGATCCCATGCGGTCTGGAGTGCTTGCTGTAGGCACGGGGGGTTGTGGCCCAGCAGGGTGGCTCCGTGACTCATCGAAAAGTCCAGGAATTCGCGTCCGGCGAGGTCCCAGAACCGGCTGCCGTCGGCTTTTTGGGCGTAGACTGGCGAGTCCCACGCCTTGTTCCGCCGGGTACTCGAACAGACTCCACCCGGGAGCACGGCTTCACCGCGTTGATAGAGTTGAGCGAGTTGTTTTGAGTCGGCGGGGATCTGCATCGGCAACATGAGTGGACTCGGACGACTTGGCGTGAACAGCGTGAACAGCGTGAACAGCGTGAATGGCTCGGACGGTTCGGCAGAAGGGAAGAGGATTCGGTCGATGGTCATCATGTGAGTCGGGGGTGGGTGTGTCAAACCGGGGCAGGTGGAGTGCTCGAGGCCGTTGACCGTTTCGCAGCGGCTCGGAATAATGGGGGGATTGTTGGATTCTTTGCTACAGGGTGGATTGATGACGACTGCCACGAGTCAGGTGCCCGACGAGCATGGTCGGTTTGGGTCATTTGGCCGGAGGTTTGTGCCCGAGACGTTGATGAGTGCATTGGAGCAATTGACGTCGGAGTATTTACGGGCGAAGAATGACCCGGTCTTCCGTCAGGAGTTCGAGCAGTTGTTGGGCAGTTACGTTGGGCGTCCGAGTCCGTTGTATTTTGCCGAGCGATTGACGTCTGAGGTGGGTGGGGCTCGGATCTATTTGAAGCGAGAGGACTTGAATCACACGGGTGCTCACAAGATCAACAACACGATTGGCCAGTTGTTGTTGACTTCTCGGATGGGCAAGCGTCGAGTGATTGCCGAGACGGGAGCGGGCCAGCACGGTGTCGCGACGGCGACGGCTTGTGCTCGGTTCGGATTAGAATGTGTGGTCTACATGGGGACCAAGGACATCCATCGTCAGCAGCCCAACGTCGACAACATGCGGATGCTGGGAGCCGAGGTGCGAAGTGTTTCGAGTGGTTCGTGCACGTTGCGGGACGCGATCAACGAGGCGATGCGTGACTGGATGGGCAGTGTCGCGACGACCCACTACGTGATCGGCAGTGTCGTGGGGCCTCATCCGTTTCCGATGATGGTCCGAGACTTCCAGTCGGTGATTGGTGGTGAGACGCGTCGTCAGTGCCTGGAGATTCTCGGCCGGTTGCCCGACGTGGTGGTGGCGTGTGTTGGCGGAGGCTCCAATGCGGCGGGCATGTTTTATCCGTTCATCGAGGACGGGGAGGTGCGGTTGGAGGGTGTCGAGGCTGGGGGGAGGGGGGCTGGTGAGGGTGAGCACGCGAGTCCGTTGAGTTTCGGTGAGCCGGGGATTCTGCACGGGAGCCTGAGTTACGTGTTGCAGGACGGCGACGGTCAGACTCGAGACGTGCACAGTGTCTCGGCCGGACTCGACTACCCCGGCGTCGGTCCTGAGCACAGTTATTGGAAAGAGACTGGCCGGGTGCAGTATTCCAACGTCGTGGACGGCGATGCGTTGGAGGCCTTTGGGCGGCTGGTGCGAACCGAGGGGATCATCCCGGCGGTCGAGAGTTCTCATGCGGTGGCATGGGCCTGCCGGGTGGCTGCCCAGCGAGATGTGGACGAGGCGGTGGTGGTGTGCCTGTCGGGTCGGGGCGACAAGGACGTGGCCGAGGTGTCTCGGTTGCTGGATGAGGCGTCATCGTCATGACCAGTTCGACTCGGATCACAGCCCGGTTTGCGACATTGGCCGAGTCGGGCGGGATGGCGTTCATGCCATTTGTCACTGCCGGCGACCCGGATCTGGAGACGACTCTTGCAGTGATTGGCGAGTTGTCGAGTCGTGGTGTGGACCTGATCGAGGTGGGTTTTCCGTACAGCGATCCGATTGCCGACGGCCCGGTGATCCAGGCGTCTTACCAGCGGGCGTTGGAGAGTGGCCTGAGGGTGGATGAGATATTCGAGAGGATCGGTGAGTTGGATCGTGCGTCGACGGCGCCATTGGTGGCGATGGTCAGCTACGCGATCATTTTCCGTCGTGGTTCCAAGGAGTTCATCGGCCGGGCTGCCGAGTCGGGATTCAGTGGTCTGATCGTCCCGGACTTGCCGGGCGAGGAGTCTGTCGAGTTGTCCAAGCTGGCTGTTGCGGCGGGTCTGGATCTGATCCAGTTGGTGTCACCGACGACTGGGGCGTCGCGGCTGGACGCGATCCTGTCCTCGGCCACCGGCTTCCTGTACTGCATCACGGTGGCCGGCACGACGGGAGCTCGCGAGTCGTTACCCTCGGAGCTGTCGTCTCAGCTCGAAGACCTCCGCAGTCGGACCGAGTTGCCTTTGGCCGTTGGCTTTGGCATCAGCACTCTTGAGCACATCGGGTCGTTGCGGGGCGTGGCTGACGGGGCGATTGTCGGGTCGGCGTTGGTCGGGCGGCTGGAGGCGATTGCCGTCGACGGCGAGGATCGGTGTGAGGTGTTGGGCCGTGTTGGCGACTGGATCGAGACTCTGGTCACGGCCGCTCATTCCTGACCCTAGATCCCCTATCGTCTGCTGCTCACTCTTTTGCCTCATTCGCCCGGTCGATAGTCTTGTCGGCTTGTTCGGCTGTTCCAGACATTTTTTTGAGCGAGACCCACTGTGCATACGAGTTTGAATTGTGCCGCCTGCGGTGCGGACCACGCGATTGACGAATTGCAGAACTTGTGCACGTCGTGCGGCAAGCCATTGTTGGTTGGTTATGACCTGGAGAGTCTCGCCGGGCGGTTCACTCCGGAATTGGTCCGCAGCCGCGAGGTGCGTTCGATGTGGCGGTTCCTGGAGGTGATGCCGGCATCGGATTGGAGCGAGGTGGTGTCGTTGGGTGAGGGTCAGACACCGTTGTTGCGTTGTCGTGCGGAGGGTGTGTTCGAGGGTTTCACGAACCTGTGGGTCAAGGACGAGTCGTTCAATCCGACGGGCAGTTTCAAGGCACGAGGGATGTCGGCTGCGGTGACTCGTGCCCGGTCATTGGGAGTCAGCTGTGTGGCCTTGCCATCGGCGGGCAACGCGGCGGGTGCGGCGACGTATTACGCGGCGTCGGCGGGGATGGATTGTGTTTTGTTCATGCCCGAGGACACTCCTCCGTCGAACATCATCGAGAGTGTTGTGGGGGGGGCTCGCGTGCATCTGGTCAACGGACTGATTGGCGACTGTGGCAAGCTGGTGGGAGCCGGTCGCGAGCGGTTTGGCTGGTTTGATCTTTCGACGCTCAAGGAGCCGTTCCGGATCGAGGGCAAGAAGACGATGGGTTACGAGTTGGCGTTTGATCTGGCGGCAGCTGCCGGAGAGACCGCGTTACAGTTGCCCGACGTAATTTTCTATCCGACTGGCGGCGGCACCGGATTGATCGGCATGTGGAAGGCGTTCGACGAGATGGAGCGACTGGGTTGGATTGGTTCGTTTCGGCCCCGCATGGTGGTGGTGCAGGCCGAGCATTGTGCTCCGGTGGTTCGAGCTTTCGAGTCGGGTGCGGAGTCGGCCGAGCCGTTTGAGAATGCTCGGACAGTGGCATCGGGTCTGAGAGTCCCGGCAGCGATTGGCGATTTCCTGATGTTGCGGGTGTTGTCCGAGAGTGGCGGTACGGCGGTTTCGGTCAGTGACGAGGCCTTGTTGGAGGGAGTTCGCGAGATGTCTTGCGGGCAGGGGATGTTTGTGTGTCCGGAGGCTGGTGCGGTCTGGGCGGCGGCAAAGGCGTTGCGGTCGAGTGGTTGGTTGGGTGCGGATGAGCGGATTGTGTTGTTCAACACTGGCAGCGGGTTGAAGTACAACCACCTGTTTCCGACGGGCGACTTGCCGACGTTGGATCACTTGGATCCGGGTTGTTTGGACGGGTTGGAGTGAGATTGCGGCGTCTGACGCTGGGGTGGCGTTTATTTGGTGGTAGGCGCTTCGGCTAGGAATTGTTGGATGGCGGTTTGTTTTCCGACGACGAGGATCGAGTCACCGGGGTTCATTCGATCGTCGCCTCTGACTGGCATTTGCCGGGATCCATCGGGGTGTCTGATGGCGATCACGGTGAGTCCTCGATTGGGCAGTGGGCTTTGGCTGACAGGTTGTCCTGCCAGCGGTCCGTCCTTGTCGACTGGCAATTCGGCCAGTTCGAGGTCGGCGTGGTGTCCGTCGACGATTTCCATCAGGTTTTCGAGTCCCGAGTGGAGCATCAGTCTGGCCATGCGGATGGCTCCGGCCTGGTACGGATTGATCACATGCCTGGCTCCGGCCTGTCTCAGTTTTCGTGCGGCCGATTCTTCGGCGGCTCGGGCCACGATAGCCAGTGGTTGGTTGTCCATCTTGGCGGAGAGGACGAGGTAGAGGTTGTCGGCGTCTGAGGCGAGGACGGCTGCGAGTCCACTTGCTCGAGCCGATCCGGCCTTTTCGAGGACACCGTCACCGGTTGCGTCGCCGTGCAGGTAGGCCCAGCCTTCGGGGACGCACAGGTCGCGGATCCGCTCGATATTGTTCTCGATGACAACGAACCCGCGATTCTGGTTGGCCAGTTGTCGGCAGATGATTTCGCCCATTTGTCCGCAGCCGCAGACGATCATGTGGTCGGACATCTTGTTGATGGTCTGTTGCATGCGTCTTTGCTCCCAAGCGTGTCGGACCTGATCCGAGACGATCCAGCGACCGACCGAGGTGATCAGGTACATGAATGTGCTGGCTCCGCACAGCAGGTAGACGATCACGAAGATCATGCCTCCGTCGTCGATCGGTTCGGGTTCGCGGTAGCCGACGGTCATCAGGGTGATGACGGAGAGGTAGAGGCATTCGATGGCTCCTTTGCCGGTGATCGCGGTGAATCCGAGAGTGCCGACGATCAGTAGCAGGGTGATCAGCGAGATGGCCGTGAGGATGCGTTTCATGGTGGCGGCCCCATCGTGCGTGGGATGTGGCTAGAATGCAAACGGGTTGGGGAGGCACGAGGGCCTGACGGAGGTTTCTCGATGCGAGGTGTTTGGCAGCGTGGTTTGGTGTGGCTGTTGGAGGCTGCTTCGCGGTTACTGGACGTGTTGTATCCGCGTCATTGTCCGTTGTGCGGGGCGGATGGCGGGGGCAGTTTGTGTGAGGTGTGTCGAGTCGAGTTGGGTGGAGTTGGAGGGGATCGGTGTGGGCGGTGCGGTCAACTGTCGGGGCCTCATGTATTGGCGGGTCGTCTGAGTGGTTGCGTGCATTGTCGTCGACGTCATTTTGCGTACGAGGGAGTGGAGCGATTGGGATTGTACGCGGGGTCCTTACGAGCGGCGTGCATCCAGGGCAAGTCGTCGGCTGGCGGGCCGCTGGTTTGGGCTTTGGGCGAGTGGTTGTTCGAGTGTCGCTGTTCGGAGTTGCGTGGTCTGGGCATTGACCTGGTCGTTCCGGTACCTCAGCACTGGACCAAGCGAATCCGAGTGGTTCATAACCAGGCCGAAACGTTGGCGAGCGGACTTTGTCGCAGCTTGCGTGTCCCGTTGGGCAGGCATATACTCCGCAAGGCACGTCGTACGCCCGACCAGTCGAGCCTGCCAGGTGTCAGCCGCCGAGCGAATCTCAGTGGTGCGTTTTGCGTCCGGCGTCGGAGCGATCTGGACGGGCTTCACGTGTTGCTGGTCGACGACATCCTGACCACCGGCACAACGGCTCATCAGGCGGCTTTGGCCTTGCGGCGTGGAGGTGCCCGTTGTGTGAGCGTGGCGGTTTTGGCCGTTGTGTCCGAGACGGTTGATCGGTTCAACTAGTCTTGGATTGGTTCTTGGATTGGTTCTTGGATTGGTTCTTGGATTGGTTCTTGAATTGGTTCTTGAATTGGTTCTTGAATTGGTTCTTGAATTGGTTCTTGAATTGCATTTTTTCCGTGACGTTCCAGTTTCGACCGTCTGATGCAGCCTGTTTAGCTTGACTCGAATCCGGGTGACCCGGCGATGTCCCAGACTCCTTTGCCCGACGACGCCAAAGACGAAGCGGATGCGAAGTCCGTGTCGGGTTCGCGCAGCAGACGATCGGCCGCCACGCGGTTCTTTCTTCGAGGACTTTCGATCAGCCTGCCACCGATCCTGACGGTGGTGATCGTGTTGTGGCTGGCCGAGGGGGTCAACGACTACATCATCCATCCGACGAGCGTGGGTGTGGAGTGGGCGATCGCGAAGGTGATCGATTCGTCGCAGCCTGTCCGGGATCTCCACGAATTGGAAGGTGCTCCCAGCCTGCTGGGTTGCGGGACGAATTACCGTGTGACCAGCGGCCTGCTCGATTCACTCCGGGAGCGTCAAGCTACCGAGGCGGCCGGTGGTGCGATTCGATCGGATTGGGTGACCAAAAAGATGGACGAGGTCTTTGTGGTGATCAATGTGGAACGGGCGATTCCGTATGCGGATCACCAGTTCGCCGTCCGCAACACGACCGCCGGCGAAATGCCACGTAGTGCCGTCGGCATCTACATGGTGATTGCTCGTTTCCGACATTTCCGCGGGCAGTTGTTACTGAGTGCATTTGCGGTGTCGGTTCTGGTGATTGTGATGTACTTCCTGGGCCAGTTGGTGACCAACCGTCTGGGTGCGTGGGCGGTGCGGAAGTTTGAGTCGGCGTTGGTCGGGCGGGTGCCGTTGGTCAGCAACGTCTACTCGTCGGTCAAGCAGGTCACCGATTTTCTGTTTACCGAGCGAACGATCGAGTACAACCGGATCGTGGCGATCGAGTATCCCAGGCGAGGCATCTGGTCTTTGGGGTTCGTGACGGGTGAGAGCATGTTGGAGATGACCACGGCGGCGGGTGTGCCGTTGGTGACGATCCTGGTGCCCACCTCGCCGATGCCCGTGACCGGTTACACTCTGAATGTCCCCAAGACCGAGATCGTCGACTTGAACATCACGATCGACCAGGCTTTCCAGTTCTGCATTTCGTGCGGTGTGCTGGTGCCCGAGAACCAGAAGGTGACTCCCGAATCGCTCCAGCAGGCTCTGACCCGCCGGCTGACCGGCGACGCCAGCGAGATCGAACAGCCCGTGGTGACTCGGCCGCCTGATGCGAAATCGGATGCGGACGATGGCAAGGGAGAGTCGGCTTGAGCGATTCCGAGGCCGGGGTAGTGCGGATAGCCACTCGAGCCAGCCGCTTGGCACTCTGGCAGGCTCGGCATGTTGCTCGGTTGCTATCCCGTTCGGATCCCGGTGTGGTGGTGGAGTTGGTGGAGGTGAGCACCGAGGGGGACCGTGACCGGGTGGCTCGTCTGGACGCGATGGGCGGCACGGGTGTGTTCACTCGTGAAGTCCAGCAAGTGGTGCTTGATGGTCGAGCCGACGTGGCTGTGCACAGTCTGAAGGACCTGCCGACCGATTCGGTTGCCGGGCTGGTGCTGGCGGGTGTTCCCGAACGCGGAGATACGGGCGACGCGGTGGTGGTGTCGCAACCGGTGGAGGTGATCGAGTCCCACGGCAGCCACCGCAGCGGCCTGGAAGTACTGTCTCACGGGGCCCGTGTCGGGACCGGCAGTCCCCGCCGAGCGGCTCAGATTAAGCATCTCAGAGAGGATCTTTTACTCGAGGGGATTCGAGGGAATGTGGATACGCGGTTGAGGAAGTTGGACGAGGGGGAGTACGACGCGGTGGTGTTGGCGGTGGCGGGGTTGGTGCGGTTGGAGTTGTCCGAGAGGATCACGGCGGTGTTGGATTCGGAGCGGATCCTGGGCGCGGTAGGTGGAGCGGCTTTGGGATTGGAGTGTCGTGAAGACGACCTGTCGACGGCCGGGCGACTCGAGGCGATCAGCCACCGGGAGACCTGGTTGGCGGTCACGGCCGAGCGTGCGATGCTGTCGCGTTTGCGAGCCGGCTGTCACGCTCCGGTCGGAGCCCAAACCGGCCTGGCCGGTGGCCGCCTGTGGCTATTGGGTGTGGTGCTCGACGCCCTGGGCACTCGTCGGGTCGAAGCTCGGCTTGAAACGGAAGTCGCGTTGGGTGACGGGTCTGCGGCGTTTGGTGAATTTCAGGGTGCGGCTGAGAGGCTGGGTGAGGCGGTTGCCGACGAGTTGTTGGCTGCGGGTGCGGCCGAGTTGATTTCGGGCTGAGACCGGGATTGGTCTTTGGCCGGAACAGCCGGAACAGCCGGAACAGCGGTTCGTTCTGAGGGGGGCACCGAGAAGTACACATTTTCGCTCGGCGGCCGGTTTCGGTTCGCTCGCCAGAGCCGATGCGGTCTGAGTTCGTGGACGACGTTGGCCGGGTGCAGGGCCTTGGCCACCGGGTGGTCGCAGCCGGTTGAGGCGATGAGCGTTGCGGCGCACAGGAGCGTGCTGGCGAGTGCAGTTGTTGTGCGTGGCGAGGGGGGGGTGGTACGCATCGCAGGTTCGAGGTTCATTCGGAGGCCGAAGACCATGCCTGATGGAGGCCTTGAGCTCGAGAGCGTAGTCGAGCGGTGGTGGAGTCACCAAGAGCGATTTGGTGTGTGTGTGTGTGGCTGTTGGTGGCTGTTGGTTTACCAGAGAGTGTAGCCGCCATCGATGACGATCGAGGCACCGGTGACGTAGCGTGCGGCGTCGCTGGCGAGGTAGACGGCGAGGGGTCCGAGGTCTTCAGGTTTTCCGAAGTCACCAGCGGGGATCTGGTCCTTGAAGGTGGCGATGATGTCGGGGTTTTCGGCGGCCCATTTGACGTTGGGTTCGGTCATGAAACCGCCGGGGCATATGGCAT
>CAVOEV010000081.1:0-17743 GCA_963694825.1 Planctomycetota bacterium | reverse complement strand
AGGCCGAATCAGAAGGGTCCTACTTGGCGGGATTTTTTGACCGAATCGATGCCGATTCGGACGGGTTCATTACGGCCAAGGAGGCCACGGCAGCCCGCGAGCAACGCAAGAAGTCGGGCGGTGGCGGTGGGGGAGGCGAGTAGTTCGTGTTTGGGCTGTTGCGGTCACTCGAAATGGCTCTGAAGAGTCTCCGTCTGCATTTCCTGCGTAGCGTACTGGCTGCGATGGGAGTACTGATTGGCGTCACCGCGGTGATTTGGCTGGTGGCTTTGGGTGAAGGAGTCAGTTACCAGGCTCAGCAGCTGATCAAGGAATACGGCGCCACGAACATCATCATCCGCTCGAAGGCTCCGGCGATTGCTGCCGAGACGGGTCGCGTGAGCATTTACGGCTTGACGCGTCTTGATTACGACCGAATCACGGCTCGGGTGGCTGGCCCGAGTTCAGCGATGGTGATCAATACGATCGAGCGAGCGGTACCGATGCGTGAGATCTCGACAGAGGTCCGCTACTTCGACCGCACCTGCGACGTGCAGTTGCTGGGTGTGATGAAGGACTATGAGGAGATCAATCATCTGAAGATCGACCTGGGTCGATTTCTGACGTTGGGGGATTCGGAATCGAAGAGCAACGTGGTGGTTCTAGCCTACGGAACGGCTCGCGAACTTTTTCCGTACGAGAACCCGCTTGGCAAGACAATCCGTATCGACCAGGACTTCTATTGGGTCGTCGGCGTGGTGGGGAAGAAGCAGGACGCGGCTGCGATTGGCGGTAGCATATCTGGCCGGAGTTACGACAAGGACATCTACATTCCGTTGGCAACGTTTCGGTCGCGGATCGGCGACCAGGTCCCGGTTTCGCTCGAGTCGTTCGAGAGCGAGTTGATCGAGATCAACCAGATCACGGTGACGGTGAAATCGATCGGGCGAGTTCCCGAGACGGCCGATTTGATTCGAGTGTTGTTGGGCGAGTTGCACGATCCGGAGAACCCGGACTATTCGGTTACGGTTCCAATGGAGCTGTTGGAGCAAGCCGAAACGACTCGGTTGATGTTCAATATTCTGTTGGTGGTGATTGCCGGGATTTCTTTGCTCGTGGGTGGGATCGGCATCATGAACATCATGTTGGCGACGGTCACCGAGCGGACTCGCGAGATTGGCATCCGGCGTGCTCTCGGAGCGACTCAAAGTGACATCCGCGCTCAGTTCCTCAGCGAGGCCGTGGTCTTGACAGGCATCGGCGGTCTACTGGGTGTGGCCTTTGGGTTCATGTGTTACCCGGTCGTCGGCCTTGTCATGACTCAGCTCGAGGGTTGGGCTCCGACGGTCTGGTCGGGATTGTCGCCGGCGGTGCAGAACATCAAACCACGAGTTGAGACGTGGTCGGTTCTGGCGGCGTTTGGGATTTCGGTCGGAGTCGGCATCGTGTTTGGCGTAGTGCCTGCTCGTCAGGCGGCGATGCTGGACCCGATCGAGGCGTTGCGTCACGAGTAGTCGAGGCGGGTTGTCGTCGTCCTTGAGCCTTACGGATGCGTCCCAGCCATCGGACGGCTTCGGTGACCAGCGGGTCCCGTCGTCCTCGGCGGTCGACTCGACCCTTGATGACTTCGGTCATCTTTTGTTGTGCTGCGTTGTAGTCCTGTCTGAGATGCAGGAGTTGGCCTTCGTAGTAGGTCACGAGCAGTTCGTCATCAATTTGTCCGCGGTATCGGTTGAGTTGTTGTTCGGCCAGTCCGATGGCTCCGGCCTGCAGCGGCAATGTGATGGCGGCCTGTATCAGTGGCCAGCGTTCGAGATGGTTGCGTTTGGCCATGGCCTTGGACTGAAGTGCCGTGGCCAGGACTTGGCAGGCGGAGGTCAGCTTGTGATTGGCTGCGAGGTAGCGGGCGTGGTGCGCGATCAGGGAGATGTGGCCGGGGAACTGGATGCGAAGTTTGCGGAAGGCGTTGTCGTGGGACGAGCGAGCGGCGGTGGTGGCCAACGTGGCAGCATACAGCTCTGCCGCCGCCGGATCGGCGGTGTTTCTGAGATGCAGTCTGTGTGCCCGACGGATTGCTTGGTCGTGGTCACCGGTGGCGATCATCAGGCGGATTTCCCGACGTTCTAGCCCCATATCATCGGGCGCCTGCTGCCTCATCAGTCCCACCAGCCTCAAACCCGCATCGGCCTGATCGTATTCGACGGCAAATTCGAGCAATTCGGGTTGAAACTCGGGGATCTGGTCAGCCAGTGCGATTGCTTTTTCCAGCGACCGGGCGGCTCGAAGGCGGTGAGCTGCCGCGGCCTCGTGTCGTCCGATGGCGAGCAGCCGCACGGCTTGTGCTTCGTAGGCGTAGACACAGGCGAGCCGGACTGCGGGGTCGGCCGGATGTTGGAGTTCCATGTCAATGAGTTCATTGGCGGCCGAGAGGTCTCGGGCAAAGAGTCGCAGTTTCAACCAACCCGCCTGGATTCTCGGTCGATCGGACAGTTCCAGTGCCTTGTCGAATTCGTCTCGGGCTTTAGTGAGCTTGTCGAGTTGCATCAGTGCGACGCCACGCAGGTAGTGGACGTCGGCGGATGCGGCCGAGTTGGTTGTTTGGGTGAGACTGGAGAGCGCATCGAGAGCGAGTTGTGCGTCGGCGTGTTGCAGGTGGAGCCTGGCCTGGTCGAGTTGTGGTAGAGAGTCCTGGTTGCCGCAGCCGGCGAGGAGACCGAGAAGTGTCGAAACGAGCATTCGTCTGATTCGATCGGGCATTCAGAAACTTCCCCCGGTGACTTCCTTGCCTTGGATCGTCGAGAGTGCTTCGTAGATGCGTTGGTCAATGGATTCGTTGAGGAAGCGGACACTCCCATCACCAAGCAGGAAGTGTGTGCCGCCGACGTGCTCGGATTGAAACGAGTAGAGTGGTCTTTCGTCGGTCGACGTTCCGAGTCGGCGTGGTGTGGGGTTCATGGGGAACGGTGTGCCGACGTTGCCGAGGTCGTCGGGGCAATCGGGAAGTCGGACGTCGGCGGTGACAGCGTAGGGGCCGGCGACCCAGTACGAGTTGGGGATACCGACGCCTCCGGTGGGTGCAAAGTACGAGACGGCGGCCATGGCCCAGGGGTACTCGACGGGCAGGTCGGGAGTTTGGCCGGACGGTCCCTGGTAGGTGAGTCGGCTGCCGGCCTTTTCGCCCAAGAACAGTGTCTGAGACGTGCCGTCTCGTACGTCGGCGACTCGGCAGCGGCTGTTGTACCCGAAGGGGCCTCGGCTTTTGGCTGGCCATTGGGACCAGAAGTGCAGCAGTCCGCGCGAGCACCCTGCGGCTGCCGTGTTGGGCAGGGCGCTGATCCGGTCGGATCCGTGGCTGAAGGCGTAGTCGGTCGGAGATCCGGCCATCCAGTGCAGGCTACTGCCGGTCGTACCGTCTCCGCCGATGGTTGTCCCGTTTCGCGTGACCGACGGGCAGATCAGCAGAGGGATGGGTGTTTGATTGAGAGGCCACATCGAGTGATCCGAGGCATCGGTGAGGCTCGAGATCCAGGTGGTGTCGAAGTCGTAGAGATCGTGCAAGGGGCCCTGGTCGATGTGAGGTAGCAGCAGGTGGTAGCCGGTCCAATGGCTGCGGTACTGCAGTCCTCCACCGGCCACCGGAGCCGGCGGATTGCCGTCCTTTTGGCGAACGAAGCTCGGAGGGAACAGGCCGTGGACGGAATGGTAGTTGTGCAGAGCGAGTCCGAGTTGTTTGAGTTGGCTGCGGCATTGCAGGGCGCGGGCACGCCGGCGGGCCTGTTGAACGGCCGGCAGAAACAACGCCAGCAGGATCGCGATCACTGCGATCACCACCAATAACTCGATCAGCGTGAACGCCGTTGGGCGACGCCTGACCATGGGCACGGACTCGTTGGGTTCAGTCGGCAACAGACGAGCCGGCGGCTGCAATCCGCTCGGCCTGCTCGCGAAATTGTACGTCACGATTGGCCGGAAGGCGGTGACTTTCCCTGTCGTGGCAGTCGCGGAGCGAGGGGTGGCAGGGCATGGCAGGCAAGCGATGCGGCGAGAGTGGGCCTGCTGCGACTTTAGCGGTTGTCGGGACTGCCTAGAGCGAGACAGTTTCGAACGAGACAGTCTTATCGGTGTTTGGACGTGCAAAGAAGACGTCGATCCGCAGGTTCGGGCCGAGCGACTGCACGCGTTTGACGGCCTTGGCGAGGTCGTCGTGTTGTTGAGTTTTTAGTAGGAGAGGCGAGATCTTGAGTCGTTTTGTGTAGAAGGCACAGTCCTGGTGAGCGATCAGGACAACGCGTTGGAGGCCATGGACGTCGATCAGGAATCTCAGCTGCTCGGCGACTCCCTCTTCTTCGCGAAACGAAACAAAGTGTCTGGCCAGGCAGGCGGCTCCGCCGGGGACCGCCAGTCGATCGTAGCGAGGCAATTGCAGCGAGTTCTTCATGAGGTCGTCAAACTGTTCGCCGAAGCGGCCATCGCTGCAATAGACTGCGGCGGCCCGGATCCGCCCGTTGTCGAACGGGACCCGACTCGTGAAGTGGTCGGTGGGTGCATGAGACGAGTTGTTCATTGGTGGTGGGTCAGTTGAGCGGTTGGCAGGGGAGGTGGGTGAAAGCCGCCGAGTGGACCGGTAGTTGAAGTCGATTCAGGCGACGAGTCCATGTTGTCTGAGCAATTGATCATTTCCGAGAATCGTGTCGATGGGTTCGTCGGCACAGAGTTGACCGTTGTCGAGGATGAGTATCCGGTCGGCCAGTTCGCTGACGACCTGCAGGTCGTGGGTGGCCAGGACCAGTGTCCCGTCGAAGCGGGCCAAAATGTCGGTGAGTCGGCGTCGGCCTTGCGGGTCGAGATTGGCGAACGGTTCGTCGAGAGCCAGGCAGCCGGGATGGCAGGCGAGCACTCCGGCCAGGCAGGCTCGTTTTCGTTCTCCGAGCGAGAGTCGAACGGTGTCGCGGTGGGCGAAGGAGTCGAGTCCCACATCGGTCAGCGCCTGGTCGACTCGGGCTTGGACGTCGGCCGCGTCGAGCCCGAGATTCAGAGGCCCGAAGGCAACATCTCGGCCGACGGTCGAACCGAAGAGTTGATCTTCGGGGTTCTGGAACAACAGTCCGACGCGGCGTCGGATGCGGCTGGCGTTGCCTGGTGTGGCGGCCAATCCGTCGATCAGGACATTGGCCGGCAGGTCGGGTGTGTCGGGTCGTGGCGGGTCAGGGAGCAGAGCGTTGAGGTGTAGCAGCAGAGTCGATTTCCCGGCTCCGCTGGGACCCATCAGGGCGATGCGTTCGCCGGGCTCGACGTGGAACGAGATGTCATCAAGGACATTTCGGCCATCGCTGTAGGCGAAGCTCAGTTGGCGTATGTCGATTGCGACGGCAGAGGTCATCGCTGGGACTCGTGGCGTAAGTGGTGTGGAGAACGGTCGGTTGGGGGGTCAGGATCGGATGTGGCCGTCCCAGCCGCGAGCGAGCATCGCGCGGTGAATCCGATCGCCTCGGTCGAGCGACCGGATGACGAGTGTGCCAACCAGGGCAACACCGGCCATCCACTGCGTGATCGTATTGGCGTGGCCGAGGCTTCGGGCCCGTCGAGCGGTTTTCAGTCTGGCGATCTCTTCCCAGAGCACAAACAGGTAGCGATACATCATTGCCAAGCTGGCGACGACGACAGCTGGCAGTCTGAGTGCGCGGAGTGTGACGAGGAGTTGATCGAAGGGGAGCACGCGGATCAGCCAGAGACCGGCCAGGAACGAGATCACGCCGCGGCCGACAATGGTCGCCGCGACCTGCATCCAAGATGGGGTGAAACCTTGGGAGAGTGGGATGGAGAGTGCTACGAGAGAGATGACGGGCAGGAAAAGTGCGAGTCGTCTGGCCAGAGTTTGCCAGGGCATGTCGGCGAGTGCGAGGCCAGCGAGGGTTACGGCGAGCAGCGTGCCGGCGATTGGCCATGCGTCCCAGGACAGCGAACAGGTCAGCAGCACGACGCTGAGGCTGGCCGCGAGCTTGAGGAACGACGCGGGCGAGGCGTCGGGGATGCGGTAGGCGGTCGAGTCAATCACTGGAGCCTCGAGCTGATCGACCCGGTTGCTGTTCGAGTGGTCGGCCGAGCAGCAGTGCGATTCCAAACACGGCCAGGGACCCGACCAGGCCTGAAAGCACCACGCTCCATGTCTCCCAACCGGGTCCGGGCAGTAGTTTGTCGTAGCCTGCGAAGAGCGAACCGGTCGAGGTGTCGATTTTCGGCAGGGTGGTTTGCATGACGGCTACTTCGAGGCCATCGGGAGCCGAGGAGGCCAGGGGTGTCAGAAGCACGGCGACGACCAGGGCCGCGACCAGGCCACCGACGACCGTCCGCCGCCACGGCCGGGAGGGTTTGGGTGGTGGAGTGAAGAGAAGTTCCGGTCGGCGCAGTGCGACGTGCCGCGTGATGCCTCCGGTGATCAAGCTTTCACCGATCCCGATCAGGGAATGAAAGAGCATCATCAGGGCCAGGAATCTACCGAAGTGGAAGTCGG
Source organism: Planctomycetota bacterium (assembly GCA_963694825.1). Classification (GTDB taxonomy): domain Bacteria; phylum Planctomycetota; class Planctomycetia; order Planctomycetales; family Planctomycetaceae; genus UBA8437. The sequence goes on along the minus strand of CAVOEV010000081.1, from coordinate 11,253 downwards.
GGTTTGCAACGTGGGAGATGGCGAATTCGAGTGAGCAGACCAGAGCGGCAGCCATGACGGTCAGCCAACTGGCCAGTACGACGCCAATCAGTCGCCAGCGGATGGTATCGCCGCCCAGTCGGGCGATCGCCGATTGGATGGCGTAACCGCCCAGAGACCCGATGACGGCCATATGCAGTATGTTGGGCCCCAGTGCCAGCAGGCCTCCATCGTTGAACAGGAACTTCTGGACCAATAGTACCAGGGTCAGTGCCAGGCAGCCGGCCCACGGACCCAGCAGGCGTGCTGCGAGGACGCCTCCGACCAGGTGCCCGGACGTCCCTGTGGCGACCGGAAAGTTGATCATCTGGCCGGCAAAGATCAGTGCCGCGACCATGCCGGTCATTGGCACCGTGCGATCGGCGAGCGAATCCTTGAGTCGATGGACGCTGTATCCGACGGCGACCAGTGAGACCGCACCGGTGGCGAGGCAGACTGGAGTATCGAGCAGGCCGTCGGGAATGTGCATCGGGGCGAGTCGCTGGAATGGTCCGAGGTCGATAGACTGGGCGGGGTCGGACGTTGTCGGACAAATCCCCAATCTAGTTCGCCACCGAGGCCAATGCAATCTGCCGCGTTCCTGCGGCGGGATCCGGTTATGAATCGACCACTTTCGGAATGGGAACGTTGGGTGGGGTTGCGTGGTGCGCCGGAGTTGTTGTCGGCGGTCAGCGAGGGTGACCTGGCGGAGTTGGGATTGCAGGATCGGCTCCGCAAGACGTTTGACCCGGACCTGGTGCGAACGGCGTTTACGTTGTTGGGTGCACGCCAGCGAGCGGTCGGTCGGTTTGTGCTGGGGTCTGAGATGTGGTTCGACCGGGTGGGACTCGAGCAGGCCACTGGCGAGGCTGTGGCGTTGCACAAGGCGTCGCGGTTCGAGGATCGCGTGTGGGACCTGTGTTGCGGGATCGGAGGCGACGCGATTGCGTTGGGGGGCCATTGCGACGTGGTGGCCGTGGATCGGGATCCGGGTCGAGCCCTTTGCTGTCGTTGGAATGTGGACGCCTGTGGAGTGGGCAGCCGGGTGGGGGTAGTGGTGGGCGACATCAAGCGAATGGGGGGGTTGAGTGGCCTGGTTCACATCGATCCGGACCAGCGGCAGGGAGGAGGCAGGCGGTCGCATCGGATCGAGGATGCCGAGCCGGGTCGAGAGTACCTGGAGCAGTTGTCGGCCGGTGGCGGCAGCGGCGGTGGTGTGCCGGGCGGAGCGATCAAGCTGAGTCCGGCGGCCAATTTTCTGGGCAAGTTTGCAGGTTGCGAGATCGAGTTGATCAGCGTGGGTCGCGAGTGCAAGCAGGCGGTTATCTGGTTTGGTGACCTGGCCGGCCGGCCACCGGTCGGCCAGCCTCAGTTGTTCCGGGCCACGTCATTGCCAGCGAACGAGACCCTGGAGGGACATCCTCTGTCGGCTCCGTTTCGGCTCGATTCGCCGGGCGAATTCCTGCTGGACCCTGATCCGGCGGTTGTGAGAGCCGGTTTGGTGGATCGGTTGGCGGAGGTGTGTGGTGGATGGCGATTGGACGACCGCGAGGAGTATTTGTCGGCTGGTGAGCCCAGCCGCACATCGCTGGCTCAGTGTTTCCGGATCGAGACGGTGACGGCGAACAAGCCGAAGGCGATTCGCGAAGCGGCTCGAGCGGCGGGTTTTGGGCCGATCGAGATCAAGTGTCGTCACGTGCCGGTGAATGCCGAGGCATTACGTCGCAAGCTGAAGCTGGACGGGGATCGGCCCGGAGTGGTGATCGTGGCGAAGATTGCTGGCAAGACGCGTGCTGTGATTGCTCACCGCGTGGTCGGCTGACGTAGCCTGCCGATCCGGTGATGTTCAGTCCACCACGCTTGAGATGCCTCGCCTCGCTCGGCATGCCTCGCTCGGCATGACAGTATGCCGCAACCCGGAGAAGGCTGTCTCGGTAATTCCACCGGTTGTGAGTTATTAGTTGGCTTCGGGTCTTGGTTCGGCGAAGGCGAACTGCAGGTTGGGGACCGGGATCAGTTGGACAGGCGTACTGCCTCGTTGCGTTCGGTAGGGGATGGCATAGGCCTGGACGCGTCCGGTGGAGAGTTCGGCGACATAGATGTAGCTGGGTGCATAGGACGCTCCACCCCGCCCGGTGGCTTGTGCGAGTCCGCTGACCATCGTGTATCGGGCCGGCTTGTTGGGGTCGACGCCGAAGTCCCTGGCGATCGGTCTCGAGTAGACCCACATGAACTGGCTGGCCGTTCGATCGAGTGCAAAGCCTCGGAGTTGTCCGGTGAGGAAGTCGAGTACGAAGATGCCTTCGGTCGTCGGGCCTGTTGGTGCGGTGGTCATGGCGAACTTGTCGTTGCGATCACTGGTGAAGGCGACGGCGGTCCGGACAGGCCAGGCCCAGGCGAGGCTGCTTCCCAACAGGATTCCCGCGACGAGCCAGATCATGTGGTTGGCCAGCGGTCTGAGCAGTCGATGCGGCATCTTGGGATTCTCCTTGGGCACATCTCGACGGGGATTGTCCGCTGACCGGATGATCGGATGATCGACGGTTTCGCGGATTGCAAGTTCTGGGGTGAGTCTACTGCGTTTTGCTGGATGCGGCCATATCAGCTTGCCGGTTATCGTGTGCTCTGCGATCGTTGAATTCACACGGTTGCAGTTGTAGTCTCTGGTCGATCGAGGCAGTCGGGTTTCGGTCGCGGGTGTGGTTGCGGCCGAGTAACACAGGAGTGGAGCGTGATGGAAACGACCAACGGGTCATTGGGCCGCAAGTTGAAGATGGCACTGGTTGGCGGAGGGCAGGGCGCGTTCATCGGGCGGGTGCACGCCACGGCCGCCGTGCTCGACAATCGGGCCGCTTTGGTGGCCGGGGCGTTGTCCTCGGATCCACAACGGGCCAAGGCGTCGGCACCGGCCTATGACATCCCCTGCGACCGGGCGTACGGGTCGTACAAGGAGTTGGTCGAGTGCGAGGCGATTCGCGATGAAGGCGACCGGGTCGACTTCATCAGTATTGCCACCCCGAATCACACTCACTACGACATTGCCCGCACGGCTCTAGAGGCAGGTTTCAATGTCATCTGCGACAAGCCGATGACGTTTGATACCGAGCAGGCCGAGGAATTGCGACAGTTGGTCGAGACATCCGGAGCCGTATTCGCCGTGACTCACAACTACACAGGTTACCCGTTGGTACGTCAGGCGCGAGAGATGATCGCGTCGGGTGAATTGGGCGAGATCCAGGCGGTCCGCTCGCAGTACCTGCAGGGATGGTTGCGTAGCCGAATCGAGCTCGAGGGGCAGAAGCAATCGGCGTGGCGTACGGATCCGTCGCGATCCGGAGCGGCGGGTGCCTTCGGTGACATTGGGACTCATGCCTTCAACCTGTTGCGGTACATGACCGGTCTGTTGCCTGAATCGGTTCGTTGCAATCTCGAGACATTCGAAGCGGGTCGCGAGTTGGACGATTACGGCCATGCGGTGATCCGGTTCCAGAACGGTGCTGTGGGAACGGTGACCGGCAGCCAGGTGTCTCATGGGCGAGAGAACGACCTGAGGATCGAGATCGACGGGACCAAGGGGGCTTTGTCGTGGTCTCAGGAGGACCCCAACACGATGATGTTCCGTCGCAACGGTGAGCCTCATCAGCTGTACACTCGCGACCCGAACGCTCCGTTCATGAACGAATCGGGCAGTGCAGCCTGTCGCCTGCCATCGGGTCATCCCGAGGCATTTCTCGAGGCATTTGCGAACGTGTACCGTTCGGCGTTCGACGCGATGATTGCTCGTCTGAGTGGTGAGTCGTTCGAAACTCGCGACACGATCTATCCGAACGTGTACGACGGTGCCGAGGGGATGTATTTCATTCAGCAGTGCGTAGCCAGCAGTGTTGGCGGCGGTGCGGAATTGGGTTTGGACTACGATGGGGCCCGGATCTAGTCGGTTTGTGGGAGTGATTGTATGAGATGGCCTTTGCACTACCAGATCCTGGCGGCGACGGTATTGGGTGCTGTGGTCGGCTTGGTTTTCAATCCGGGTTCATCGACGCTTGGCGACGTTCGCTACGAGCAGTCTGAGGCGGGTGTTCTGGTTGAGGTCGAAGCCGGGCCGCCGTCTCAGCGGTTGCTGGATGTGGCAGTCGCCGGCGATCCGAATCTGGAGCAGGCGACGTCGGGCGTGGTGAGTGACAGGTCGGTACGTTTTCGTTTCGAAACCGAGGGCGTCCACGCGGTCTATTCTCGGACGTACCATGTCGACGATCGGCGGGTGCCGATGATTTCACGTCTCGTTCTGGGTCCGGCTGCGGAGGTCGAGGCGAGTCATGGCTGGTTGTGGTCGTCGTTGGAGGAATACCGCAGCAGCTTGGGGCGTTGGTTGGATGATATTGCTCGTTGGATCGGCGACTTGTTTCTGCGTTTGTTGAAGATGGTGACCGTACCGTTGATCGTCACGTCGCTGGTGTCGGCGGTAGCGGGTTTGGGCGGACGTGGCCGCCTGGGCGGCCTGTTTGGCGGCACGTTGCTGTATTACCTGGCCACCAGCGTCCTGGCGATCACAACCGGCCTGGTGCTGGTCAACTTGATCGGACCGGGAGTGGGTGCCGAATTGCCGGGCGCGTCGCGCGAAGTGGTTGGTGGCGAGGGTGAGTCGTTGGCGGGAATCTTTGGCGGACTGGTCGACAAACTGGTGCCGACGAATCCTCTGGGCGCTCTGGCCAATGGTGAATTTCTCTCGATCATCTCGTTCAGCATTCTGTTCGGCGTGTTCCTCGGTCGCGTAAAAGGCCCAGCGGGCGCGACGCTGGTGTCGTTCTTCGACGGTGCGTTTGAGGTGATGATGGGGTTGACTCAGTGGGTGATCCGGCTGGCCCCGATCGGAGTCGCCGCCTTCATGCTGTCGGCCACTGTGTCGCAGGGCATCGAGGTGTTTGCGACGTTGGGCTGGTACCTGTTGACGGTATTTCTGGCGTTGTTGGTGCATGCGGTCGTGGTGTTGCCATTGGTCCTCCGTTTCGTAGCGCGTCGGGACCCGTTGGAGTACGCGCGGGCCATGTCTCCGGCATTGCTGACGGCATTTTCGACTGCGTCGTCCAACGGCACCTTGCCATTGACGATGTCGTCGGTCGAGGAGCGTGCCGGAGTGCCACGTCGGGTGGGGGCATTCGTTCTGCCTTTGGGGGCGACGATCAACATGGATGGCACGGCGCTTTACGAAGCCGTGGCCGTTTTGTTCATTGCTCAGGCGACGCCCGGTTTCGAGCTGGGCTTGGGTGCCCAGGTCGCGGTGGCACTCACGGCGTTATTGGCCAGCGTTGGAGCCGCCGGAATACCTCATGCCGGACTGGTGATGATGGCGATCGTGTTGCAGGCGGTGGGTTTGCCGATGGAAGCCCAGGGCCTGATCCTGGCGGTGGACCGCGTACTGGACATGTGTCGTACGTCGGTCAACGTCTGGAGCGACGCGTGTGGTTGTGCTGTGGTCGCCCGTTTTTCTGGTGACGAGTTGCCCGAGAACGAATGACAGCTGCAACTGTCGCGGTCGGCACAGTCGGAACAGCCCGTTGATTGGAGCGGGGGCTATCGAGTTCCAGCGTGTTGGTCGATGTAGACCGAACCGTGACCGGTCCGACGGCTGGTCGTGGTGTCGCCGTACGCAAAAGAGTTTTCGGCGAGGTGCGGACGGTCCAGTTTGGAGAATGACGATGTCTGGGGCGGTACAAATCTGCGCCAATCCGGTTGTGGAATACCGTGAACAAGTCGCACTGTTGTGCAAGAAATTCACTCGGGCGACCGGGTGGACGGTTCGGTTCATTGGCGAGCCGCCAGCGGCGAGCGATGAGAGTTTCGCCGGTGAGGTGTTCAGTTCGAGCCTGGATCAGATGGGCAGGATCGAGTTGTTGTTGCCCGCGAAGGTGGGGAGCCAGACTCGGAGGCGAGCCGAATCGGCGACAGAACTGCTGGTCGAGATGGTCGAGCAGTTGGGTGTTTCGTGGCGAGATCTCCATCGCCGTGATGACGATGTGCAACGACTGGTCGAAATCAGCGAAACCGTAACCTGTTCAGACGACCGTCCCGACGCCGTGCCGGTACTTCTGCGAGCCGCCATTGAACTGACGAGGACGCAATCGGCAAGTTTTCATCTGCTGGACCGAGACAGAAAGCGTTTGTTCCTCCGCGGGCAGTCGTCGTTGGAAGGCGACTTGCCTTTGGAGGTGGATCTCGTCCGAGAGTTGGAAGCGTCGCCGGTGGACATGAAGGTATTGGTCGATGGGCCGATCGATGTTGAGTTTGGAACGGCGACGGAGACCGGACAGGGTGGCCGGTGTCCGGAGTGGCTTCCATCGGGAACCGCGGCGGCGGCGTGCGTGCCAGTGTTGGGGAGTGACGGGCCGTTGGGAACAATCTGGGTGCACACCTGCCGGGCCGGCCGGATTCTGTCGGAACAGGTGATTCTGTTGCAGTCAGCGGCTCGACAACTGGGAGGTTTACTGGATCGGTTGGCAATCCGCGGTGAACAGGCGATCCGCGACCGAATCATGAGTGAACTCGAGGGACTTTCCGAATCACAATCGGGTGAACAGTTGGGCATCCTGCCGTCGGGAACTGGTTTCGAGGTGGTGGGTCGGTGTTGCAGTCGTTACGAGGTGGGCGGTGATCTGTGCGAGATGGTTCCGCTGACAGAGTCTCGGACATTGGTGGCGGTGGGCGACGCGTGTGGTCACAGCGTGCAGGCGGCATTCGTGATGACGGCCGTGCGGAGTGCGATGAGTGCCGTGTTGGACGACCGGGATGCCGCCGAAGTGTCACCGGCAGAAGTGGTGGCTCGGCTAAACCGGGCACTTTGCCGGGTTACAGCCGGGCACCAGTTCATGAGTTGCCTGGTGGGAATCGTGGATTCTGATCTGATGACGTTCGAATACAGCAACGCCGGGCATCCGGTACCGATCCTGTTCCGGGACGGAGACTGTCATTCGATGGAATCGCACGGAATGCCATTGGGGATCATCCCTGATGCTGAGTACACCTCGGGGAAAATGGCATTGCGCGGTGCCGATGTGTTGGTGCTGTTCACCGACGGTGTCTTCGAGACGATGAACAGTCGCCGCGAGTTGTTCCGGACAGAGGGAGTGATCAAGGCAATCGGGTCGGGTGAAGCGGGCGAGTCAATTGGTGTGATGTTGGATCGCATCTGGGACACGAGCGAGGCGCACGGCGAGGGCCCGACTGAGGACGACAAGACTTTGCTGATATTGAGAATGCAGCAGAAGGCCGGCGTTCGGCCACCGCATCACGATCGAAAGGACCGCGTTCTGCGACAAAAGTCGGCAGCCAACGCGGTTAGTTCTCGCTGTAGTTGACTCGGCCCAGTGCGTCTCGGCCGAGCGGGTCGTCGAGAAATTGGCCGCGGCAGCCTTCGCAGAGATCGAACCGCATGCGTTGCGATCCCATCTCGCCGGGCGCTTCGGCCTGGCCACTTTCGATCGCCGCCACCTGTTCAGTGATCAGTGCTAGCTGGTCCGAATCGAGGTCGGCTTCGTGCAACTCGTCAGGGTCGAACGCTGCAAAGACCTCGACCTTAACGACGAAATGGTCGTCGCGGATCGCGTGGCCACAGAGATCGCACGAATAATGACGCATTAGTATGTGCCAAATGGCAATGCGAGGACTCGAACTGAATACGTTTTCAGTCTATCCACGTCGTCGCTGGAGGGCAAAGTCAGTGGCGACAGTTTTTTGCATTGCCTGAAATGGCCGGAGTCGTGTGTGTCGTACTGTGGGGAAATGTGTCGGCGGGTGGTCGGGTTTGGGTGGTTGCTTCACTTGCCCGGCAGGCGGATGACTCCGTCCCAATCGGCCGGTGCGACCCGGTTGTGTTGCGTGATGAGCATGGTGAGGAAGTCCTGGGCTCGGTCGGCGGCGGGCATGGCGTGCAGGCAGCGGTAGGCGGCTTCCCAGTCCCCGGCGACAAAGTGGTCGACCCCCTGTTCGAATTGTTCGATGTGTTCGTCGGTCAGTTCGGGCCACTGGTCCTGAGGGGGTAAGAGTTCGCTGATGGTGTGAGGTGTCTCGAGTCCATAGGGAATGACTCGAGCCAGGCGACGGACTCGGGCCTCGTCTCGCCCCAGTCCGTCTCGGGTGCGGTCGGCGGTGGGTTGATCCATCAAGATGGGGACATGCAGTTGTCGGGTCAGGCTTTCGAGCCGACTGGCGAGGTTGACGACCGGGCCGAATACTGTGACTTTGACTTGGTCGGCCGTCCCGATTTTCCCGGCGACGGCGCGTCCGTGGGCGAGTCCGATGCCGAGTGAGAAGTTGGCGAGTGGGTGGTCGGGGTTACCGGAGGCTTTCTGGAGTTCGCTTCGAATCCCGAGTGCCGCTCGGCAGGCGTCCTGAGTAGCTGTGGCCGCCGGGAATGGCCAGCCCCAGAATCCCAGTGCGGCGTCGCCCTGGAAATCGCCGGTGACTCCGCCGAAGCGGTGAATCTGGGTGGTGATCACGCCGAGGATTCGGCTGACGCGGTCCAAGAGTGCGATGAGGTCGTCAGACGAAGTTTCAGCGTGTCGCGAGAAATCTCTGAGGTCACAGAACATGACTGTGACATCGCATTCGCGAGGTTCGAGCAGCGAGGTGTCGGGGTCGTCGCCGAGAGCTGCGAGTACGGGAGGTGCAAAGAACTGCCGGAAACTTGACCGTTGCCGTTCGAGCCGGTTGACTCGACGGATCGAACCCACCACGTCGGCAATCAGTTCGGTGTACTTGACATCCGATTCGAGCACCGGTCGTCCACTCAGGGCCGATTCCCCCGGAGCCCGCCCGGCGACATAGATGGCTCGCCGTTCGCCGGGAACATTGCGAATTGGAGTGCAGTAGGCCCAGTTGAACTCGCCAACGACGGTGTATTGAGATTCGGCCTGCTGAGTGTCCCAGGTGTGCAGGATGCTTTGTGCGGAATCTCCCAGTGCGTCGCGAACCAATCGGCTACTGGGCCGGACTGGTCCGGCGGTTTCCTGTCGTCGGTCCCAGTGCAGGACAGAGATGGGAGGCGAATCGGTCTGGTCGGGGACGAGTTCGACGATGGCGACGGCATCGGCGTGAGTGACACCGGCGAGCAGGAGTGCGGTGAGTCGGCGGTGGAGGTCATCGTCGGAGCGGGCTCCCCAGATCAAGCCGGGCAGTCGTGTCAGGACCTCGAGCCGTTTGCCGGGGTCTCGGAACGGGACCTGTTGGAGTTGGCCGGGTTCAAAACGAACGGCCTCGATGCCGTCGGGTTGATCTGAGGCCGAGTGGGAATCGGTGTCATGTCCGAGGTGAAAGCTGGTCTGGCCGACGACAAAGAAATCGTCGGAGCCCAACAGTGCTGTGGTGCGGGGTTCGCCGCCGACGTAGACCGGGTTGGAAATGCCGGGCGTTGTTTTGAGTTCGACGGTGTCGTTGTCGGTAACGAGCAGTGTGAGATGATGTTTCGAGAGGTGTGGTTCCCATTCGATCTGGAGTCCCATACCGAGGCCTCGACCGATTTCCAGCGTTTGACCGGGTAGGAGACCTACTGCGAGGCGTTGTTGGGGCGTGGCGCCGATGGCGATCAGTTCAAGCATCGGTTTCCCTCGGTGCGGATTCCGAGTGGAAAGCCGTGGAGTTGTCGTCCGCTTCGCTGGTTCTCGGATTGCGTGTTAGCGGTCGGCCGGTACGTCGTAGGGTCCAGAGGACGAGCCCCCAGATCACGGTCAGCACGAATCCACTAACGGTCAGTGCACGTTGCCAGGTGCTGAGAACATTCCGTCTCATGGCTTCGATCGGCTGCAGGGCCAGGTCGCGACGTTCTTGGACGACGGCAAACCAGCCGGAGTCTCCAACTGGGCTGAAAGCGGCGAGCCAGCGACCGTGGAAGTCGGTCGAGTGTGTGGCGACGGGGTCGGAGTAGTTGTCGAGGCGGATGGTGGTTTCTGGTCCTGTTTTGGACTGGAAACCCGCGAGCCGAGTTCGAGTGGTCTGGTCGAGCGAGACGACGGGTGCGGCTTGGACGTGTCTTTGGAGCCAAGGGTGATCGAGCAGCCGGCCGTCTCGAAGATCCAGGATAGCGATTGTGCGAACGACCGCACTCGCATCGGGGGTATCAAGACTGGGTTTGTGTTCGGCGTAGGGGCCCGAAAGGATGCTGCCCAGTTCGCGTGTGCCGGCGAGGATGGCGACGACGCTGCCGTTGTCGTCGACGATGGGGACCGAGAGTGCCACGATGGCTCGGCTGGTGGCTTTGCTCTGGAAGGCGAGGGAGATGTGCGGGCTGTCGATTGGGACGAGGTCCGGCGGCAGGTTCGCTTCGGAATACTCGCGGCCATGCCCGTGGAAGTAGTCGCGGTGCGCCCAGTGTTGATCGAGAGTCGAGAGGTTTGTGGGGCCGCGCCATCGTTGGAAGCCGCGACGGTCGACGACGAACCAGCTGGCGTCCGGGATGCGGCCCGAGGTGGTGCGTCGGTGATTGGCCAATTGGCGTGCGGCGTCGAGGTATTCGTCGAGTGCCGTGCGTCGGACCCAGTCGCGGTCAGCGGCCGAGCCGAGCAGGTCTCGGAGCCGAGGTGACGCGGCGACTTCCTGGAGTTCGCGGGTCCAGCCGTCGAGTTCCCGTCCGACACCGCTGGCCATGATGCGGGCCGAGACGGTGTCGCTTTCGATGGCTCGGGTGACCAGGTTCCGTTGAGCGGTTGCCACCGCATCGTAGGTGGCCGAGAGTCCAAACAGGAACATGGCGACTATCAGGGCCAATGGCAGGATGCCTCCCAGGGCGATCAATGGCCGTCGCTCGCGTCGCCGGTCGCGGTCGTCGAATGCGTCGAGGACTGACTGGGCGTTGGGGAACCGGTCGCCGGGGTCCAGTTGCAGGCAACGGTCGACCACGTCGGCCAGCCGACTGTCGACACCGGGTCGTTGGCGGTGATTGGTGAGGCGTGGCGAGTCGGAGACGAGTCGTCTGTAGAGAGCGAGTCGATTGGTGAGCGACGTGGCGGCAGAGAGGTCTCGTTCGGAGTCCGATGTTCGATAGGGAGGCGAACCTGTCAGCAGGTGGTACAGCAGGGCGCCCAGGGCGTAGACATCCCAGCGGGCATCGGGGAGAGCCGTCAGATCGGCCTGTTCGGGGGCCATGTAATAGAGTGTACCGAGGGCCGGGTCCTGTTCGTGCGAGAGTCTGGACTGGCCGAAATCACACAGCCTGGGCGAGAGGTCGTCGTCAAGCAGGACGTTTCC
>CAVOEV010000080.1:0-17759 GCA_963694825.1 Planctomycetota bacterium | reverse complement strand
GGTTTCACTCGATATCCCGTCGCCAGCGTCAGGTAGCCACCGGCCGAACCACCCAAGACGGCGATCTTCGACGCGTCGACCTTCAAATGACCCTCGCGGTCGCGCAACCACTCGAAGGCGTCCTCGACGTCCTCGATGATCTTCTGCATGGGGGTTTCTGGAGCCAGCCGGTAGTCGATCGACGCCAGGGCGTAGCCGGCTGTGAGCAGGTCGTTCTTGACACGGCCACTGATGCCACCCCGGTGCCCGTTGATCAGGGCTCCGCCGTGGATCCAGACGGCCAGGCGGGGCTTCTTGTCAGTATCGGGACGGTGCAGGTCGAGCTTGATCGGCAGCCGTTTGACGGTCTTGTATGTGTGAGTCGTCACACTGATCTTCCCAGACGGTGCAGCCAGTGAAATCGAACCCGACACGGCGCTCGCCGTGGCGGCCAACAGGAACCCCCGCCGGTCAACAGCCAGCCTCTTCTCGACATTCATCATCGCCCCCAATCGATCGCAACCTACTTGACACCAATACAGTACAGGAACCGATCCGAACGCAGGTACAGCCGGTTGCCTGCCACCGCCGGACTCCCACTGAAATCGCTGGTGTCGGAAAGCCTGTTGTGACCGACTGCCGCTAACGACGTGCTGGCGTCAAAGACATGAGTGCCTCCAAAACGGCTGACCGCCACCAGCCGGTTGCCCAGCAACAGCATCGACGAATAGAACTGCCCGCCAATCCGCTTACGAGTCACCTCCTCACCCGTCTTCGCATCAACAACAAACCCGATGCCCCGGTCGTTGACCCAATAGAGATGACCCTTGTGGTAGACCGGTGACGAGACATACGAGCCTCCCGTCTTGGACCACAACCGGTGACTCTTGGTGACGTCGTCGCTGCCGCCCAACCGGATCGCCGCCCGCCCACCGGGTGACCGGCCACCGATCACGTACGCGATTCCCTCGTGGACCACCACGGTCGGTACCGCGTTGGTGTCGACCTCGGTCTCGGCATACCATTTCAAATCGCCGCTCATCGGATCCAAGCCCCATGTTTCGAATGTCACCGAAAGTACCAACTCATCGACACCCTTGGAGTTCTTGGCGATCACCGGAGTCGAATACGTACGATTGAGACTCGCGGCCTCGGTCTTCCACACCGGTTTGCCCGTCTTGGCATCAAAGGCCCGGATCGACTCGCTCTCGGCACCCGCTGTCACGATCAACAGGTTCTTGTAGAGAATCGGACTCGACGCCGACCCGAATCGCGACTTGCTCTCGGATCCGACATCCTGTCGCCACAACTGCTTGCCGTCGAGGTCGAAGACCAGCACGCCGGTGTTGCCCAACAGCAGGTAGACTCGCTGACCATCGCTGACGGGAGTGTGCGAGGCAAACCCGTGAGCGCCGCCAAAAGAAGGGATCGGCTTCTCGGGTGCCTGCGACGCGATGTCCTTCTTCCACAACAACTTGCCGGTGTTGCGGTCGGCACATACCAGGTGACGCTTCAGATTCTGCAGGTTGCCCGTCGCTGCCGAGTAACACGTCACCAGGACCTTGTCACCCACAACGATCGGACTCGAGAAACCCTTGCCAGGTAATGCCAACTTCCAGGCCAGGTTCTTCGTGTCGCTCCACTCCAACGGAACTCCCGCCTCGGCCGATATGCCGGTGGCACCGGCACCACGGAACTGGACCCAATCGGCGGCCGGCACCTGGCCACTTAGCGACAGCAACGCCATCAAGAAAACCGGGACGAGACGAATCATGAGCAAGCTCCATGTCGTGATGTCTTGGACCGTAAGTCACAACAACCCCGCAGTCCGGCCCTGGTTCCGCGGGAAAGCCAGGTCGCGTGTTAGAGCACAAACGGCTCGGGTGTCCGAATCGTAAACGCCTTGCGGATGTACTCCGGAACGTGCCAGTGAGCGACGAGCCCCAGTGGGAAATGGGCGGTGTCGCCAGGACCGAGATTGTGCACGGCACCACCTTCCTCGGTGATCGTCACCTCGCCCTCGAGCACGTGCACGAACTCGTCCCAGCCGAATTCCCAACGAAACTTCCCCGCCGTGCAACTCCACAAACCACTCGAAAGCAACTTGTCAGCCGATTGAACCAGCACTGTGCCGCGAGCCACCGGAGTGCCTTCCTCGATCCAGGACGGTTCGATCGGCATGTCGGGAAGTTCGTCCGAGTTGGCTGGAACCGATTGGATGGACAGGTCGGTCATGGGTGGTTGCCTCTGGAGATCGTGGGAGAAGATCGAGTCGCACTGTCATCCCGAGCGATCTCGTGCGGTCGTGGTACAAGTTCGGTCGAGATCTTCCTGGCTGCTTTCGAAAAGCGATGACGAGCGTCCACAACTACACCTTCTGTGCACCCGGTTGCCCGGATTCCACGACATAGGAATGCCGCGTCACCAACCGACCTCCCGGCTTCAGCACATCCTCGACAACCTGGAAATCGGTCGTCCACTGCCGGGGCGTCACCCGACACCGCACGTAGCCGCGTTCGGCGTTGTGCAGCTTGACCCAGGGATTCTCGGCGATCATCCCGTCGGTGTATTCAACCTTCTCGCTGCCATTGCCGCCGGAACTGATCGACGTGCAGATGAACTCGGTGCCGATCACAGTCTTGTCGTGCCGGTTGTAATCCAACGGCAGATCACAGACCCAGTTGGAGTGGATGTCGCCGGTCAGGACGACGGGGTTGGGCACCTTGAGATCGGCCAGGGCCTGCATCACACGCTGGCGACACACCTCGTACCCGGCCCACTTGTCCATCGTATACCCTTCGGCCGGACCCGGCAGCCGGTCGACTCGAGCCATCAGCACCTGCTGAGCCATCACGTTCCACTGGGCCTTGGACTCCAACCACGTGCGTCTGAGCCACGCCTCCTGTCGACCACCGAGGATGGTGGCGTTGGGGTTGAGCGCTTCGCCGACGAGAGGCTTCAGGCCGTTGCCGTTGGCCTGCGGCGTGCGGTGTTGACGTGTGTCGAGAATCGCAAAATCGGCCAGTCGGCCCCAGGGGACACGACGATACAGTTGCATGAATGGCCCGGTGGGGATCGACGTCCGTCGTAACGGCAGGTGCTCGTAATAGGCCTGGTAGGCATTGGCCCGCCGCTTCATGAACGACGACGCCGACACGCCTGGCTGCTCGGAATGGAACGTCGCGTAGTCGTTGTCGACCTCGTGATCGTCCCAGGTCACCAGCCAGGGACAGTGGGCATGAGCGGCCTGGAGGTGCGGGTCGGTCTGGTACTGGCCATATCGATTGCGGTAGTGCTCCAGCGTTGTGATCTCGGGACCGGTGTGCTTGCGCACCTTTCCGTCAATCCCGCCGTATTCGTAAATGTAGTCGCCGAGATGAACGACCAGGTCGAGTTCTTCTCGAGCCATGTGCCCCAAACCAGTGAACAAGCCCTGTTCGTAGTGCTGACAACTGGCGAAGGCGAAGTTGAGTTGTCCAGGCATGTGCAGGTTTGGCGGAGTCGTCCGTGCCCGACCGACTTGACTCGTTGCATCACCAGAGGTGAACCGGTACCAGTACCAGCGATCCGGTTTCAGGCCGTGCAGTTCAACGTGGACGCTGTGTCCCAACTGAGGAGTGGCCACGGCGATGCCACGTCGCAAGACCTTCTTCATTGCCCGGTCAGTGGCAATCTCGAACCGCACCTCCACATTCTCGGCCGGCATGCCACCACCAGCAGTCGGCTTGGGAGCCAACCGGGTCTGGATGACGAAACCGTCGGGTGCGGGGTCGCCACTGCTGATACCCAGAGAAAACGGGTCGGAGGAAAACGTGGGCCGTCGCTGCACCACGCCGTAGACCTGGCTGCCCAACACGGGCAATGCCGCGATCGTGGCGGCCGACACAAGAAACTCGCGACGATGAAGATCCGATTCCGCAAACGTCCGACGGCGCATGACACTCTCCAACAGGCAGGCTCACAATTCGGTTCGATCATCCTGTCCAGCCGTGTGACACCAGGCTGGACAAACCTGGCCAGCCTTCGCTCGATGATCCACGAGCGGACTTTCCATCACCGCCCGGCTATCATGCAGAGTCTCACACATCAGGTGCTCGACACAAGTAACTCAACTAACTCAACACCAGATCTTCCTGGAGACTCGTCCGATGAAAACCTCTCTGACCCTTTGCACTCTCACCCTGCTGCTGGCATCCGGGTTCCTTGGGGCCGACGACAAACAACCCGCACCGAGTCTCAAGAAGGCGTTCATCAACGGCGAGGGTGCCGGCTGGAAAACGCTCACCCTCGCCGACTTCGAACACGTCAACGGCGCCAAGGACACCTGGAGCGAAAAGGACGGGACGATCTACTGCACCGGGCGACCGGTTGGAGTCACCCGGTCCAGGAAGCAGTACAAGAACTTCGAACTGGTCGCCGAGTGGCGACATATGAAGCCCGCCGGAAACTCGGGCATCTTTCTCTGGGCTCCAGAAGCCTCATTCACAGGACTCAAGCCCGGCCAGCTGCCCCGAGGCGGCATCGAGGTGCAGATTCTGGATCTGGCGTACGAGACAAACTACGAGAAGAAGAACGGCAAGAAGTCCGACTGGTTCACCAGCCACGGCGACGTGTTTCCCGTGGGCACCAGCAAGATGAAGCCGTTCGCGCCGGTGTCGAAGAACGGTCGCCGGAGTTTTCCGAGCAAGCGACTGACCCTGGGCGTCGGGCAGTGGAATCACTACTACGTTCGAGGCATCAACGGCGAAGTGCGGTTGTGGGTCAACGGCGAAGAAGTCTCGGGCGGAGCCGATTGCCGGCCGGCCGAAGGATTCATGGCACTGGAAAGCGAAGGCTTGCCGGTCGAGTTCCGCAACCTGCGGATCCGGGAATTGCCGTAAGGCAAACCTCAACTCGCTCTTCAAGCCGACGTGCTGTACTGAGTACCGGCCCCGGACTTCTTCGCATCACTGCGATTCGCGACGATCTCTTCCTGCAACTTCTTCGGCACACGACGGTAGCAGTCCAACTCCATCGTGAACGTCGCCTGGCCTTGCGAGAGACTTCTAAGATCGGTGGCGTAGCCGAACGTTTCGGCCAACGGCACTTGAGCCTGGATCGTCACGGCCTCGCCGTTCATGTCCGTCGAAACGATCATGCCACGTCGGCTGTTCAGGTCGCCGGAAATCGATCCCTGGTGCTCTCGAATGCACTCGATCTCGATGTTCATGATCGGCTCGAGCAGTACCGGCTTCATCTTGCGGAAGTACTCTCGGAAACAGGCCGCTGCAGCCGTTTGAAATGCCTTGTCGCTGCTGTCGACCTCGTGGTACGAGCCGTCATTGAGTTCGACTCGAACTCCGATCACCGGATAGCGTGCCACAGGCCCCTTTTCCAGGCAGCCTCGGAATCCCTTTTCGACCGACGGAATGTACTGCCGAGGAATTCGGCCACCGACGATGTTGTCTTCAAACTCGAAGGGATCGTCATCAGTCCCGTCGAAAATCTCGAGCCGACCGACGATATGAGCAAACTGCCCAGACCCGCCCGTCTGCTTCTTGTGACGGTAATTGAAATCGGCGGCTCGGGTTGGAGCTTCGCGGTAGGCCACCTGAGGCGGCCCCGACTCGACCACCACCTTGTACTCGCGACGGATCCGCTCGAGATACACCTCCAAGTGTAACTCGCCCATCCCCTTGATCACCACCTCGTTGGTCTCCGGATCGGTCGCCACCCGGAACGTCGGATCCTCACGCCGGAACCTCTGCAAAGCCTGGACCATGCGGTCCTCGTCCTTGCGATCCTTGGGACGAACGGCGACGCCGATGACCGGCTCGGGCACAAACATCCCCTCCAACGTGCAGTAGTCAGGCTGTGACGTGTAGGTGTCGCCGCTGAACGATTCGATTCCCATCACCGCTATGATGTCACCCGCCTCGGCCTGCTCAACCTCCTCACGCTTCTCCGCATGCATCCGGTAAATGCGGCTGAATCGCTCCTTGCGACCGCTCCGCTGATTGTAATACACCCCGCTTTGCTCAAGCGTTCCCTGGTAGATCCGCATGAATGTCAACTGGCCGAATGCGTCGTCGACGATCTTGAAGGCCATCGCGACCATCGGAGCCGACGGGTCGGCCTGCAACGTGATCGTCTCCTCGACCACCTCTGCCGATTCGTCCTCGCTTTCGTCCTCGCTTTCGTCCTCGACTGCATCCTTCGCCTTCGTCTTCGTCTTCGTCTTCGCCGCCGCTGCGGAATATGCGATCGTCTCACAATCCAGCGGTGACGGCAGGTATCCGACAACGGCGTCCAGTAACGGCTGGACACCCTTGTTATGGTAGGCAGAACCCAGGAAGACCGGAGCAATCTCAAGGTCGATGGTCGCACGACGGACCACCCGGTGGATCAACTCAACGCTCACGGGCTCGTCGCTCAGACACACTTCCATCAACTCGTCGTCGTACATCGCAAGACTCTCGAGCATCTCCTCTCGAGCCGACTCGGCCTCGGCCTGCATCGACTCGGGAATCGCTTCAACTCGCAGCACTTCGCCGTTCTCGCCATCGAAGTACACCGCCTTCATCGTGATCAGATTGATGATGCCTTCGAAATCTTCACCCAGCCCGACCGGCAACTGCATCAACACCGTTTCCACGCCCAGCTTGGCGCGGACCTGAGAACACGCCTCGATCGGATCGGCTCCGGTGCGGTCGAGCTTGTTGATGAAGATCAATCGCGGCACGCCGTATCGCTTGATCTGACGATCGACGGTCAGCGATTGAGACTGCACGCCACCGACTCCGCACAGGACCAACACCGCTCCGTCCAACACCCTCAGACTCCGCTCCACCTCAACCGTGAAATCGACGTGACCGGGAGTGTCGATCAGGTTGATGCTGTGATCGCCCCAGTCGACTCGTGTCGCCGCACTGGTAATCGTGATTCCGCGTTCCTGCTCGAGATCCATGTGATCCATCGTGGCACCACCCCCACCATGAACCTCCTCCATCCGGTGCAATCGACCTGAGTAGAACAGGATCCGCTCGCTGAGCGTGGTCTTGCCCGAATCGATGTGGGCCGAAATGCCAATGTTTCGCAGCAGGTTAAGACTCATCGTGTCACTCTGATTTCTGGTTTTGGCCGGCTGGTGCCCGGCTGGTGTCTGTTGTCGACGGTGGTTTGTAAACAGTACTGGAAGGCGGTCTTGGTGTGGCTCGCAGTGGAAACTGCCGCGAACGGAAACCTGAACCCTTCCGGGCACTTCAGGAGACCTCAACACCGCAGAGGCTGGTATGCCTCGTGAGTGCGGTGGAGGTCAGGACACGATGGCGTGTCGCGGCCTCAGCGGAAAAAGAGTCATCATGGGCAGTCAACCAATGGAAAAACCCGGATCAACATCGGTCTGTCTCGGCTCTCGGCCGCGCCAGGGATGAGAGAAATCCGTGTAGAGTTGAGTTCAATGACGCATCTGTTACCAGCAGACACCACTTTGGACTCGGGACCAACTGGCTAAATATAGGAAAAACGAAGGCCCGAGGGAAGGGGGGAAAACTGGAAATTCCGATCTTTCGAGCAGATGCAGTGCCGCGAGACAGAATATGGCGACTGAACCCCAAACCTCCAGACCAATCCACTATGATCACTCAAAGCAACTTCTATTGTCCCGCCCTCGACAAGGACCACCCGGATGACCGCCATCCGCACCACCCTCGCCGTTCTTCTCGGCACACTGCTCACCTCGTCCACACCCGCCGCCGACAAGCCGGCCGACCAACGCAAGGGATTGGACTTCTTCGAATCGAAGATCCGCCCCGTACTGGTCCGGCACTGCTACAAGTGCCACTCGGCCAAGGCCGCCTCGACCAAAATGCTCAAAGGCGGACTCCAGGTCGACACCCGCGATGGGCTCCGCAAGGGAGGCGAAACGGGGCCGGCGGTCGTGCCGGGACAGCCCACCAAGAGCCTGCTCGTCGCCGCACTCAAGCACGACGGCTTAGAAATGCCGCCGAAGGCCAAGTTGCCCGCAGCGATCATCGCCGACTTCGAGAAATGGATCCGACTCGGAGCCCCCGATCCGCGAGACGGGAAGACGGTGGCCACTCAATCGATCGACATCGAAGCAGGGAAAACTCACTGGTCGTTTCGCCCTTTGACCGATGCACAACCGCCCCAGGTCGCCGACGGAGACACGGTTCGCAACGACATCGATCGCTTCATCCACGTCCTCCAGAAAGCCAAGAGCATCACACCCAACCCCCGGGCGGCGCCGGCGATGCTGTTGAGACGATTGCACTTCGACCTGGTGGGGCTGCCGCCGAGTGTGGACGAGCAAACAAAATTCTTGGCCCGTGCCGAGACGGACTTCGAAGCGGCGTGGGTCGCTGAGGTCGATCGACTGCTTGCCAGTCAGCACTATGGCGAACGCTGGGGCCGACACTGGCTGGACCTCGTGCGGTTTGCTGAAAGCAACGGCTATGCGTTCGACAAGGATCGAGCCAACGCCTACCAGTACCGTGACTTCGTCATCCGGGCCCTGAACCAGGATATGCCCTACGACCGGTTCGTCCGACTACAGATCGCCGGTGACCTGATCGCCAAGACCTCAGCCAAGACCGATCCGCAGGCCCGCACCGCACTCGATGCCGTCGCCGCCACCGGCTTCCTCGTCGCCGGCCCCTTCACCACTCAACAAACACAAAAGGAACGCGAACGCAGCCGCTACGAACAACTCGACGACCTCGTCCACACGCTCGGTACCAGCCTGCTGGGACTCACCGTCGGCTGTGCCCGATGCCACAGCCACAAGTACGATCCACTACCACAGAGCGATTACTACCGCTTTGTCAGCTGTTTCAAGGAGGTCGGGTTCGGAAACACGAACTTGAACCTCGAACCTGAAGCCTTCCAGGCCGCCACCGCCAAGTACTCGACCGCCCTGAAGCCGCTGTCCAACGCCCTGTCGGCCTGGGAGAAACACCAGCTGCCCGGCCGGTTTGCCGACTACCTGACCCGTCGCCCCGCCGAGCCACCCAGCCCGACTCTCGGACACTGGCACCACGTCGGTCCGTTCCCCGCCACCGACTTCAATTCGGCCTACAACACCGCCGCCGGCCCCGAAACGGCTGCCGACAAGCGAGTCAACCTGGAGCAGGTCTTCGGCGACACACCGATCGGCTGGCAGGTCCAGCCCACCTGGACCGACGCCAAGGTCCACAACACGCTGACCGGAGACAATTCGGCCAACTACCTGGTCCGCACCATCGAGTCTCCCTCGGCACTCCCCGTCGAATTCGCTTTCGGAGCCGACGATGCGATCAAGGCCTTTCTCAACGGCAAACTAATACTCAACAAGAAGACCTCCGGAGCGGTCAAAGCCGACCAGCACAAGCTCAAGGTCACGCTCGACGCCGGTCGCAACGAATTGCTGATCAAGATCGTCAACGCCAGCGGCCCCTCGGGCTTCTCCTTCCGGCTCAGCGGGGGCGACGTCCCCAAGCCGGTCGTCGCGGCCTGGAACGTCCCTGAAACAAAATGGAACCCCAAGCAGCGGACCGCCATCCGCAACTGGTACCGCACAACCGACCCCGATTGGATCACGCTCAACGACTTCGCCGCCACTCACAAGAAAACCGAACCCAAGCCAAAACTGACCCCGGTCTACGCCGCCAAGGTCAAGGGCACCAGTTATCAGTTCGGCGGCGACACCTTCAAGGTCTACTTCCTGGCACGCGGCAACGCCGACAACAAACAGGGCGAAGCCACCGCTGGATTCCTCAGGGTGCTGATCCAAGCCAAGGCCGACAGCCAACACTGGCTCAATCGTTCAGACAATCCCGCAGCGACGGACCAGTCGCCCGTGAAGCCGCGGGTCGCAGCGGCCAACTGGTTGACCGACGTCAAGAACGGAGCTGGTCACTTGCTGGCTCGAGTGATCGTCAACCGCATCTGGCAGTACCACTTCGGACGCGGACTGGTCACCACTCCCAGCGACTTCGGCACGCGAGGCGACCGGCCCACTCACCCCGAACTTCTCGAATGGCTAGCCGGCGAATTCATCCGAGGTGGCTGGAAGCTGAAACCGATCCACCGGCTGATCCTGGCCAGCCACACCTGGATGCAGGCCAACGGCCGATCGGCCGACGCCGAAACAATCGACCCGAACAACCGGCTGTGGTGGCGCCGGGGAGCGAAACGGCTCGAGGCCGAATTGATCCGCGATTCGCTACTGGACGTCAGCGGACGCTTGAAACGGATCCCACTGTACGGCAAAGGATCACTCGACCAGAAATCCAACCGACGCAGTATCTACCTGACAGTCAAACGAGGCCAACTGACCCCGATCCTGCAACTCTTCGATGCCCCCGATGCGATGCAGGGAGTGGGCAGACGAAACGAAAGTACCGTGGCTCCCCAGGCTCTCGCCATGCTCAATTCCCCCTTCATCCGTGAACTCGCAAACAGCTTCGCCAAACGAGTCCGACCCGATACGAAGACGTCACCCAAACAGGCCGTGATCCTGGCCTATCGCCTCGCACTGGCACGGACTCCCGATTCGAGTGAACTCGAAGGCATACTCGACTTCATCCAAAGACAAACCGATTCCCGCAAAGACCAATCCAACGCCCAAGAGCTGGCCATTCGAGATTTCTGCCAACTGCTGTTCTGCAGCAACGAGTTCGTCTACGTCGACTAGGGACTGCCCACACACACACACCTGCCAAGCCCAACAGGACACCCGCAATGAACCACCAACTCGGGTCCCACATCGCATCCCGTCGCCACTTTCTCGAGTCGGCCGGCATGGGTTTTGGCTCAGTCGCCCTGGCCGGCCTGCTGCATTCCGAAGGTCTGCTCGGTAGCGAATCGTCAACCAACCCGCTGTCTCCGACTCAGTCGCACTTCCCGCCAAGTGCCAAGTCAGTCATCTGGCTCTTCCAGACCGGCAGCCCGTCTCAGGTCGACACCTTCGACTACAAGCCCGAGCTGCAAAAGCGAAACGGTCAGTCCCTGGCCGGAGCCGACCCCAAGACCGGGTTCTTCACCACCAGCGGCAAGTGTCTGAAGTCGCCGTTCCGCTTCAACCAGCACGGCGAAAGTGGTGCATGGATTTCGGAGATCTTCCCGAACATCTCACGGCACGCCGACGACATCGCCTTCATCTACTCGTGCTTCTCACGCTCAAACAACCACACCCCCGCCATTCTCGAACTCAACTCCGGCTTCATCCGCCAGGGGTTCCCCAGCCTGGGCAGCTGGCTGACGTATGGATTGGGCAGCGAAAACACCAACCTTCCGGCCTACGTCGTGATGCACGGCAAGAAGCCACGTGGCGGCGACCCGGTCTGGAGTTCGGGGTTCCTGCCCAGTGTCTACCAGGCCACAGCCCTGGATCCTCGACAACCCAAGCCGATCGCCAACCTGCAGCGGTCCGGCGAATTGACCGATCCTCAGCAACGCAGCCTGCTCGACGCGCTTCGAGCCGCCAACAACAAGCACGCCAGCACGCGACCGTTTGATCGAGATCTGAGTGCGAGGCTCGAATCGTTCGAGTTGGCGTACCGGATGCAGGTGGCGGCGCCCGAAGCGTTTGATGTCGCCCGCGAGACCAAGCAAACCCAGGAGGCCTACGGACTCAACCGTAAAGAATCGCAGGACTACGGCCGGCAGTGCCTGATCGCTCGGCGTTTGATCGAACGAGGTGTCCGGTTTGTGCAGGTCTTTGCCGACGTGGCCAAGACGCCCGGAGGCGGAGTCAACGACGTTCCCTGGGATGCTCATTCCGACATCAGTGCCAACCACGGCATGTGTGCCCGCTCGGTTGACCAACCGACCGGAGCGTTGCTGGATGACCTGAAGCAGCGAGGCCTCCTTGATGACACGCTGATCATCTACGGAGGCGAGTTCGGGCGGACCTCCGATTCACAGGGGGCCAAGGGCCGCGACCACAACCCCAACGCCTTCACCACATGGATGGCTGGTGGCGGCATCAAGGGTGGCACTCAGTACGGAGCCAGCGACGCGTTTGGCTACAAGGCAGTCGAGAACCGGGTCAACTCCCACGACCTGCACGCAACGATCCTGAAACTGATGGGCTTCGACCACAAGAAACTGACCTACCGGTTCAACGGTCGAGACTTCCGGCTGACAGATGTTGCCGGTGATGTGATCGAGGAGCTGATCGCCTAGCTCACCCCCCAACTGCTCACCCCAGCAGCTCTCGCACCACGCGACCATGCACATCAGTCAACCGCATGTCGCGGCTCGAAAAGCGATACGTCAGCCGCTCGTGATCCATCCCCATCAAGTGCAGCATCGTCGCGTGCAGGTCGTACACCTCGACCTTGTCCTGGACGGCATGGTAACCAAACTCGTCGGTCGCTCCGTGCACGTACCCCGCCCGTGAACCGCCTCCGGCCATCCAGATCGTGAACCCGAACGGGTTGTGGTCCCGGCCGTTATTGCCCTGGGCAAACGGCGTCCGCCCGAACTCACCGCACCACACGACCAGCGTCTCGTCGAGCAGCCCGCGCTGCTTGAGGTCCCGGAGCAGGCCGGCCACCGGGCGGTCGATTGCCCGGGCGTTCTTGGTGTGACCATCGACCAGCCCACCGTGCTGGTCCCAGCGGTCACCGTTGCCACCCGTGCAGGTCAACTCGATGAACCGCACGCCCCGTTCGACCATTCGCCGTGCCACCAGGCACAACCGGCCGTACTTGCGGGTGTTGGCAAACGAATCGTCCAGGCCATACAGAGACTGGGTGGCCTTGGACTCGTCGGCGAGATCCATCAGGTCCGGCACCGCCATCTGCATCCGGGCCGCCAGTTCGTAGTTGGCAATCGCACTCTCGACCTGGTCCACCCGGCCGAGCCGTCCCAGCAGGTTCTTGTCGAGCCGTTTCATCAGCGCCAGCTTGGCTGACTGCAGGTCCGGCTTGGCCTCGCCGGGAGTGATGTTGGCCACGGGGCTGTTGCCCGGTTGGAACACCGAGCCCTGGAAGGCCGCCGGCAGGAAACCGCTGCCGAAGCAATCGAGCCCCCCGGAGGGAATCAGGCCGCCGTTGAGCACCACGTAGGCAGGCAGGTCCTGGCACTCGCTGCCCAACCCGTAAGCCACCCAGGCCCCGTGAGCCGGACGGCCCTGTAGCCCGGTGCCGGTGTGCAGGAAGAAGTTGGCGTTGGTGTGCTCGGAAAACGGAGCGACCATCGAGCGAACCACGCACAGGTCATCGGCACAATGCTCGCCGATCGTCGGGAACAACGCGCTGACGGGCAGTCCCGTCTCGCCATACCGCTTGAACGACCACGGCGACTTCAGGACCTTGCCGATGTTGTTGAACTGGGTCGGCTCGACCTTGAGCACCCGATGAGGATCCTGGCCGTTATATTTCGCCAGCGCCGGCTTCGGATCGAAAGTGTCGACCTGAGACGGACCGCCGTCCATGTACAGGAAAATTACCCGCTTGGCTTTGGGCCGGTAATGAGTCAGCCGGGTCGCCAGTACATTCGAATCCGATGCCGCAAACGCTTCGGGTACCGACTCGCCCGGCAATTGGCCTCCCAACAACACCGCCGCCGCCACGCCGCCAAACCCCTGGGCAGCCTGCGAGAGCATTTCACGCCGACTGGTCGGGCGAGGCAGACTGTGTCCACACGGACGACTCGGGTGACTGGGGTGCATCGGTTCGGATTCCGTCGGGAGCTGTCAGCACTTCGTCAGTTGATGAATAGAAACTCTTTGGCATTGAACATCACGTGGCACAGGTCGCCCCAGGCTCGCACATCCGTCGAGCCCTGTTCATCCTTCAGACCATAACGTCGCCCCTGTTCGACCAGAAACCCGCTCGCCAAAGACAACTCGTCGTCGCTCGGCCGACGCCCCAACGACTCGCGGTACATCAGTTCGATCCGAGAGTGGGTATCGAGTTCCTTTCGAGCCAACAGCCGCCGAGCCCACAGCTTGGCCTGCGATACGACGAATGGATCGTTCATCAGGATCAGCGCCTGGGCGGGGACATTCGAGCGTGTCCGGCGTCCCACCGTGGAAAACGGCTGCGGTGTGTCAAAGGCCAGCATCATCGACGAAAGAAAGTTGCGGCGGACTCCGATGTAGATCGTCCGTCGCCCGTTCCCGTCCATCGGTCCGCTCTTGGGACGGCCTCGTCCAATCATGTGTCCCGACAGGTACACCGGGACGCTCTTTCCCAGGTAGCCTCGGTCCAGACGCCCCGCAACACTCAGCATCGCGTCCCGGATCGCTTCGCCCGGCAGTCGTTTCACTCGCATGCTGTGCAACCACTTGTTCGTCGGATCGGCCGCCACAGACTCGGCCGCCGGACGACTCGACATGCGGTACGTCCGCGAAAGCACCAGCCGGCGGATCGTTGACTTGATCGACCAGCGTTCCTGTCGAAAACGGTCGGCCAGCCAGTCCAGCAGCTCCGGATGCGACGGTTCCTGGCCCTGCACACCAAAGTTGTCGACCGTCGGCACCAGGCCTCGACCGAACAGGTGATGCCAGATTCGGTTGACCACCACGCGACGGACCAACGGATTGCGTCCTTCGATCAGTGCCACCGCCAGCGACAAACGCCCGCTGCCCGGATCTGACGACTTGACCCGACGTCCTCCCAAGGCCTCGAGCATCCGACGCGGGACCACCTCGGCCCGCTTGCCAGGGTTGCCGCGGATGAACAGGTTCTGGTCCACCGACGACCCGTCCCACATGGCGATGGCCAACCGCGACGACTTGCGGATCCCCCCCACCAAACGCTTCTCGTTGGCGATCGCCGGAGTTGCCACCGCCGCCAATCGCTGACGGCTCGATTCGGAATTGGCCACCAGAAGTGCCAGGTGATCGACGACCCATTCGAGCACGACGGCCTGCGAATTGGCTCGGTCGACAGTCGGCCGGATCGACCAGGCCAATGCCGACTCGAACACCCGGGCCGACGCCCGAGCCGTGAGCTCCAGTGTCCCGGTCTTCGCGGCCGACAGTTCTGTCGCCAACGCCGCGACTCCGTCGGCCGCAAATGGGTTCCCCGGCGACTGGTCACCTTCGGCCACAAGGAACAACTGCAACGGCTTGTCGCCGGAGGTCGAAAACTCGATGTGGATCCGGCGGCCGGCAAACGCCGACAGGTCGTGGCGGATCCATCGAGGACGGGCACCAGGATCGGCGACGGCTTTCCACGACAGCACCGTCTGGCCGTGCAACGGACCGTGCAGCAGCCGATGCGAGTTGACCGACGCAAAGGCGTGGCCACCACCGGCGACCAGGTACCAGAGTGTACCGGTCTTCAAGGCGAACGTCGGCGTGCGGATACTCCGCCCGGCACGCACCCAGCTCCCCAACCGGCCGTTCTCGTTCTCGCTGGACTTGTCGACAACCAGGCCGGAAAACGCAGGGTCCCAGGCGGCCGAAGCTCGCGTGAAAACTCGGCCAAAGGGATCGGTCGCATCGCGGCCCAATGTGAAATCGCCCGGCTCGACCGGACCCAGCCGGAACGCTGGCCCGTCGGCCCGCCAATTGCGACCCGTCAGCCGACCGAAATCGACCAGCAGACGCGACGTCTTCAGCGAACCAGCAGCCGCGAATTGGAGGTCCGACCATTGTCGACGGATGCCTTCCAGGGTGCTCGATAGCAACTTGTCGGGCACCTCGCCCTCGACTTCGCACAACAGTGACCAGGCATGCAACGGATCCGACGGCATCTTCCTGGCCGCCACCAGGTGAGCCACCACACGCTCGAGCCGCTCGACGCCCAACTTCCGGGCGTCGGCCGCGGCGACCAATGCAGCCCCGTTGGTCGTGAGCTTCTTGGAAATGACGTCTCGTGCCGAAAGCAGATAGGCCGGCAGGTCGACGATGCCGGGACGAACAATGTCCGACAGCGCCAAGTAAAGACTCTTGCGAGCCGCGTGACGGACCAAGGCCAACCGGCGAGCCACGTCGCGGTTGTGCTCGATCGTCTCGTAACGCACCAGGCGGAATCCGCTGCTCTTGAGAAAACCGGCGAGCGCGTAGTAGTCCTTCTGTGAAATCGCATCGAACTTGTGGTCGTGACACCGTGCACAACTGACAGTGAGCCCCAGGAACGTCTTGCTGAAGACGTCGATCATGTTGTCGTGCCGGTCGGCTTCGTCCTGCCGCAGGTCGACCGGCGAATGGCACCATTCACCCAGGTGCCAGAATCCAGTCGCCAGGATCGATTCGTTGTAGCCTCGCTCGGGATGACGTCTTGGCCGAGGCAGCAGGTCGCCGGCGACATGCTCGACCAGAAACATGTCGTAGGACACATCGTTGTTGAACGCTCGGATGACGTAGTCGCGGTATTCCCAGGCGTTGGGCGTCACGTAATCCGACTCGTGACCTCGCGACTCGGCAAACCGGACCAGGTCGAGCCAGTGCCTGGCCCAGTGCTCGCCGTATCGGGTGCCGGCCAGCAACCGGTCGACAACCGTCTCGTGAGCCGTATCGGATCGGTCGCCGAGAAACGTGTCGATTTCTGACGGCGTCGGCGGCATGCCGGTCAGGTCGTAGGTCACCCGTCGCAGCCACGTCAGGCGGTCGGCAACCGGTGCCGGAGTCAGTTCCTTGTCCAGCAGCCCGGCAAGCACGAATCGATCGACCGGCAATCGGCTCCATCGGGACAAGGCGGCTGGTGTCCCCTTGGGCAACGCGGGCGGCGTGACCGTCGCCACGGGTCGCCAGGCCCAGTGAGCCTTGCGGCGGGCGGGCAGGTCGAAAGTCGCTGTCGGATCCACCGGGTCGTCGCCGCTTTCGGGCCAGGCCGCTCCGGCACGAACCCAATCGACAAGAGCCTGGATCTCATCGGCCGGCAACTTGCCCGACGGAGGCATCTTGTAGTCGCCGTCATAACGAACCGCCTGCACCAACAGGCTCTTGTCGGGATCGCCCGGAAGCAAAGCCGGCCCCGTGTCGCCTCCGCTGAGAGCCTGGCCGCGGGTGTCGAGCCGCAGGCCAGCCTTCAATGGCTTGGCCTGCCTGCTGTGACACGAATGGCAGCGGCGAACCAACAGGGGTCGGATCACCTTCTCGAAGTGCTCGAGTTGAGCCGAAGTCGGTTTCCTGGCAGTGTTGTCAGCTGCCGCCAGAATTCCAGGCGCCACGAGAAGGACGGACAGCAGACGTGCGATGCGTTTCATGCCGTGTCTATCATAGAGTATGCCGATCGAGTGGCGACATGGTGGTCCAGCCATTCGTGTTGATCCCAACGACACAGATCGCAAGAATCTATCTATGCCCACAGCTCCGAACATCGATGCCACCAAGACCCACGTCGTCAAGGAACTCAAGCACGGCAACCCGCTGATCTCGTGCCGCTTCGACCCCACCGGCCGCTACGTCTTCTACGGAGCCCAGGACTACCAGGTCTGGCGTTGGGACACGAAAGAGAACAAGAAGATCGCCCTGGACGGGACCGACTCGTGGGTCCGCGGCATCGCCTTCTCGCAAGACGGTTCGCAGACAATCACCGCCGGGTACGACGGGCGACTGGTCTGGTGGGAAACCGCCGCAACCACCCCCAAACCACTGCGGACTCTCGACGCGCATCACGGCTGGGTCCGAGCCATCGCCGTCAGCCCCGACGGCAAACTGCTGGCCAGCGTCGGCAACGACAAGCTGGTCAAGATCTGGAACACCGCCGATGGGTCGGCCGTTCGGTCCATGTCCGGCCACGAACATCATGTCTACAACGTCGCCTTTCACCCCGACGGCAGCCGACTGGTCACCGGTGACCTGAAATGTCACCTCTTCGAATGGGACACCGCCACCGGCA
>CAVOEV010000079.1:0-18060 GCA_963694825.1 Planctomycetota bacterium | reverse complement strand
CATATCCTTTCCGAATTACGCAGATCCGAGTGATCCTCTCATTTCCACTGGTACAACGGGAGGGGGTAAGGTCACAGTCGAGATTGCTGCTACGATTGGGGACGTGCTTGACTTCACGACGACCGAGGTGTCCCGCTGGAGTTCGATTGTTGTCGAGGACGAGGTGATCGAGCAGATGCCAGGGGGAGTGGGGAACCGGTTTTGGTGCGTGACCGAGGAGCATGGGAAGCGGATGGAGTTTTAAGGACTGGTCACCGTCAATGATCGACCGAAGGCTCATGCCGTGCAATTGACCGGCAAGTGCTTCGACATCGAGGCGGCGTACAGTTTCGAGGAGTGCTCAGGTGGCCGGACTCGGTTGACTCAGAATTCCAGCATCACCGGCAAGGGCGTCTTCCAGGTGTTGCTGTGGGTGATGAGTCTGTTGCCGAGCAAGGCGGCGTGCGAGGCGTCGGCGAAGGAACTGGGCCGGTTGGCGGCGACGATGGAATCGGTTGAGTGGAGGATTAGCGATGAGGCATGATCAGCAGGCGGGCGATCCGACTCTGATCCTGGTGTTTGGGATCCTGGGGCTGGTGATGTGCCAGCTGTTTGGAATCGCGGCCTGGGTCATGGGCAACAACTACATCCGCCGGTGTCGCGAGTTGGGTATTGAACCCGAGGGTTCTGCCGTGGCCGGACGGGTCTGTGGTATCATTTCCGGCGTGATGCTGATCCTGGGTCTCTTGGCCACGTGTGTCTATTTCGGGGTCGTGTTCTTGTTCATCGGAGCCGCGGCGGCTGGTGCCTGAGGTCAGGGTAGCGGCGGAGAGTGGGCACGTGGTGACTGGAACGAAGACATCCAGCCGAGAGTCCGTTTCCGCCCCACCCAAACGGCGTGGGAAGTTGAAGCGAGCCATCCTGTTCGGCGTGATGACACTTGCCTTGCTGGAACTGGTCGCGTCGCTGCTTTATCAGCAGAGCGTGGTGTACCCCGGCGCGGTCTGGTACTGGGAACACACCGGAGGCGGGCCGACGATGGAGTTTGATGCGATTCGGGGGTACCGGTTGACCGAGAACTCGCGTCGGATGGTCTGCATGGGGACGAACGGAAAATTCGAGGCGAAGGAGTACGAACTGGACGGTGTCGTGTTTGCTGTGTTTCGTGGAGATCTTCACCGCGGCTTCACCATGGCCGATGATCGGAACTTTTTTCATGCTCCGGGAGGCTACACCTGTATGGCCGTGGGACGAGTCCCGATCGAAGAGACTCGGCTGCCAACAACTCTTGAAGAAGCTCGTCCTTATTTTTCGCCGGTGTTCGACGCTCCCATCGTTAACACCGATGTGCTCGATCAGATTCTCAGGCAACGACCAAGAACTCAACGGGCACTGCAACCGGTGTTGAGTCGATTGTGCTGGCACGGCATCAAGCGAATCTTGGGCACGACGGAACTGGGTATGGCCAACGAAGTCACCGACTCGCCGAAGTTCCCGCCGGAAATTCGGCGACGGCTGAAGGTCATCAGGAACTACCTGCAGGCTAGAAAGCTGCCGGCCCTGGTGATTGCTGTCCCATCGAAGGATCGCCTGCTGGATCGATTGTCGGCGTCGGATGAGGGGAAGGCGTTTGCCGAGTTTGTTGGAGCCGAGTTTGTCGACGGAGCCGAGGCGTTCGACGGGCTGTCGGCGAGTGATGTCCGAGATCATTGGCTGCGATACGATGGTCACTGGGCCCAGTCCGGCTCGGACCGCTTCGCCCGGCACGTCTCCGAGATCATCGCCGACTGGGCCGATCGCCATGAACGATCGCCATCATTGGGGTTGTCCAGTTTGGCGTTTTCGTTATGATGTTGATGTTGATGTTGAGGATCAACCTCAATATCTGGGGCACTGCCGGTTGGATCGGGCGACCGATTCCTGGTCCGGCTGTGTGACGAAGCGATGACAAGGAGGTGAAGTTGTGTTGGTGTTGTCGAGGAAGACGTCGGAGCGGATCACGATCGGAAGGGATGTGGTGGTGACCGTGCTGAGGACGGATCGCGGAACGGTGAAGTTGGGGATCGATGCGCCGCCGGAGGTGCGAGTGGTGCGAGGCGAACTGGAGGTGCGGGACGAGCCTGAGATGTTGGCGGACGTGATCGAGCGGTTGGACCTGATGGGGACGACGGGTCACTAGTGGAAGGCGTGTCGGACCTGGTTGGCGGTTGGCGGTTGGCGGTTGGGGGTTGGGGGTTGATGCCGAGCGAAACGCAGATTGGTCGGTTGATTGGCGACCTGCGAGTCGACCGCCGGTTGACTCAGCGGAAGCTTGCCGAGTTGGCCGGGACCAACCACACGTATCTGTCGAAGATTGAAAACGGTCGGCTGGGGACTTTACCCAGTGCGGCCATGCTGATTGCGTTGGCTGATGTGTTGGAGGTCGACCGCGACTGGTTACTGACCCGGTGTGGTCGGCCTCCTGAAGGCTTGGCCGAAGCGATCGACGCCGATCCGGATTTTTTCCAACGCCTAGCCCGTCGTGTGCCTCAAGAGGAACAGGCCGACTCGCGTTCGGTTCGTCGATTGCGATTGTTAGGTGATGTGCCGGCGGGGGTACCGGTCGAGGCGATCGAGGGGTATGACGAGTTCGATTTGGCCGAGCGGTTTGCTCCGGATGGACATTTCCTGTTGCGAGTGCGTGGCGAATCGATGATCGAGGCGGGGATTCGGGACGGTGATCTGGCGATTGTGCGAAGTCAGCCGGAGTGTGAGAACGGGGTGGTGGCGGTCGTGTTGGTGGACGGAGCCGAGGCGACGTTAAAAACCGTGCACCGGGATCGCAAGACGGTGAGACTGGTGCCAGCCAACAGCGAGATGGAGCCGATCGAGGTGTCTGCCAAGCGGGTGGAAGTGCGGGGTGTCGTGGTGGGAATCGTCAGGCTGGGGCTGTAGAACTGGTTGCAGCCACGATTTTCCGCACCGGATCGACTCTTCGTAAAGGACACCTGCAGATGCCGATCGACCCGAAACTGCAACGGACCATCATGGGCCGGTTTGCCACCGGGGTGACGGTGGTCACGATGAAGGCGGGCGAGACGTTGTGGGGGATGACGGCTAACGCCGTCACCAGCCTGTCGCTCGATCCGTCGCTGGTGCTCGTCTGTGTCGACAAGACGACTCAGACACACCAGTACCTGAAGCAGGCCGGAGCGTTTGCGATGAACATCCTGGCCGAGGACCAGCAGGAATTGTCCAACCGGTTTGCGACTCCGGGGCCCAAGGAGTTTTCGGATCTGGACTTTGTCGACGGCGAGACCGGGTCGCCGGTCCTGGGCGGGACACTCGGGTATGTCGACTGCCGGCTCAGGGAAGTGCTCGCCGGTGGCGACCACGACATCTTCATCGGCGAGATCGTCGACGGCGAGGATCGGGTTGGCGAGGATGGCGTGGGGCGACCGTTGCTCTACTTTGGCGGCTACCAGAAACTGTCGTAGCGGGGTTTCCCCCTTTGTGACCCTGGTGGGATGGGGGGTATAAACAAACGGTGGAAGCTGTGGGGAGTTCGTGCCCGGAGCCTTCGAGAGTTTCGGGCGAATGCAAAAGACACAGGCAACGGATCAGGAGAGACAACAATGACGGGTTGGACCAAGGTGCTGCTGGCGACGTGTGGCCTGGGAATGTTGGTGACGATGGCCGCCTGGCCACTGGCGGCTCAGGAGGGTGAACGCGAGCGGGAGGTGCGTGAGCAGAAGCGTTCGGAGGATCGCGAAGCGGCTGAACGGGTCGAAGAGCGAGAAGGCCGTGAACGGGGCGGTGCCGAGCGGCGTGAGCGTGCCGAGGCGGAAGAGCGGGAGCGTGGCGGGGATCGCGAACGAGCCGGTCGGGAGCGAGACGGTCGGGAGCGAGAAGGTCGAGGACGTCGGATCAGTGACGGGCAGCGGGTTGAGAATGCCGTTGGCGAGTTGCGAAAGCGTCTTGAGCAACTGAAGGCTCAGGGCCGCGAACTGGCCAACACCGACAAGGAGGATGCCAAGCATGAGGTTGCTCGAGCGATCGAGCAGACTCAAGAGCGGATCGAAGGATTGATTCGAGGCTTTCGAGCCCGGCAAGCCGAGCGTGAGGGGCGTGAGGGTGAGGGGCGTCGGCCAAGTCGGGAGCGTGAGCGTGAACATGAGCGTGAGCGGCCGGGTGAGCGGGAGCGGTTCGAGATGGTGGCTCGTGCGGCCGAGTTGCTTGAAGAGGCCGGGTTGGCTGACCTGTCTCACGCTGTTCGCCAGCAACTCGAGAGGATGCATCGGCGAGGTGATGGCGAGAGGCGTGAGGGCCGGGAGCATCAAGAGCGTGAGCGGGCCGAGGGGCGGCCGGTGACGTTGGGGCATCTGAGAGAAATGCGCGAGTTCATCGGGAAGTTACACGAGCGGGTTGAGGACCTGTCGAACCGCGTTGAGGAGTTGGAGGGTGTGCTTGAGGAAGCTGAGGAGCGGGAGCGAGAGGGGGGTGAGGAACCTGAGGGGGACAGTCCCTAAGGGGGGGGCAAGTCCCGGGTTGAGGGATCAGAAGTCGCCGATCTGGTCGTCGCCCCACCGGGTACCGAGGGCGCGATAGGTTGGGAGATGGATCGAGTGGTTGATGGCACGGACGTGGCCGTCCATGAAGAGTGCGTTGACTGAATCGGCGTGGAAGCTGCGGGCCGTGACGGCTGCTCGGACAAACGTCCCGCAACTTTTGTCTTCGCGGCATGACGTGTAGTCGATGTCGTATTCGCGGCCGCCCGAGGTGAAGGGGACGACCGTGTTGGGTGTGTAGGTGGTCGTGAAGCCTGACTGGTGGATTCGCCCGTCGACCCATTCGGTGTGGCCGGTGTTCATTTTGAAGCTGCCGCCGAGGCTGCCGATCTGGGCGGGGTCGGCCGGTGGCACGGCAGGGGCTGTGCCACCGTCACGGAGATAGGGTGTGAAGGTCTTGGCTTCGGAAAAGGACAACGTCGTGCTGGTGCCGTCGATGAAGTCGCGAGGCTTCAGGCGGCTGTTGGGGTAGAAGGCTCCGTCGCCGCCGAGGTTGCGACCCGGATCGTAGACCTGCCAGGTGCCTCCGTTGAAGACGTAGTTCAAAGGGTAGTACTCGGCCTGGCCGTTGGAGCCAACCCGGCCCATGTCGTTGGTTTCACTGGGGCAGAGGTAGGTGTGGATGCGGTGCGTCTTGACTGCCAACTGGCCACCGTACGACTGGCTGAAATCGATCAGGTTCTGCAGGTTCTCCTGCTCGAGGAACGGCAGCAGCCTGGCCTGAACGGACCATTCGCCGCCACCGGTGTTCGTTCCTCCAGAGTTCGCATCCGTGCAGAAACTCATCGGGTAGTACTTGAACGTCATCTGGTAGTTGGCCAGTGCGAGGCCGATCTGTTTGAGATGGTTCTTGCACTGAGTCCGCCGGGCGGCTTCGCGAGCGGCTTGCACGGCTGGCAGCAGCAGAGCGACCAGGATCGCGATGATCGCGATGACGACGAGCAATTCGATGAGCGTGAAGCCCGGCTTACGATGCCGTTGCTTGACGAGGGGATCGTTGACCAGCGTTCCCATTCCTCTACTTTCCGCACACTTACGGCTAAACGTCTGCGATATTGAGATTCAGTCTCAATAAAGGGTATGTGTGAGGTGTGGAGTTGTCAAGAGAGGGGAGGGGGGAGGTTGCTGGTTCTTGGTTGGGGTTCTTCCGCAGCCGGTCAGCGGCCGATTCGGGCGATGATGGCTTTCTGGAGAGCCTGTTCCAGTGCGGTGTCTCGACCGAGCGTGATCCAGCCTGGTGGCGTGGAGTTTCCGAGCACGACATCGAGGTCACGTTGCACGGGTCGACTTTCGGGATAGGAGGCGACACCCGCAGCGTGCCGTATCGGGCCGTGCGGGTCTTCGCGTTCCTTGATCACCTGGACGGCCACCACCACACCGTGTTCTGCGGCAGTCAGCGTCACGACGGCTCGACGTCGGATCGGTTGCAGCGAACTTTCGATTCGGTCGGCCAGCGTGACCGAGTCGAAGTGCCAGGGTTCGAGCAGTCCGGATCCGGTCAGGTAGTTGGTTTCGATCGTGCCGGCGAGTTGGTTTTCGTTTTTGATCGAAAAGTGAAACGCGTGCAGTGCTTCGACGCTTCCTTCCCACATCTGCTCGGTCAACGGTCCGGGGACCACCACCGCTCCCACCTCAGCCCCGGCAGCCCCCACAGCCTGATTGCTCGCAGGGGGCGGCATCATGGCGCAGCCTGCTGAGAAGCCGCAGCTTGCGACGAGCAGTACAAGCGTGAGTGTGGCTGAAAAGGGGTTCACGAGGCGAGTGTCCGGAGTGAGAGGCGTGGCGCGCGGTAGTGTCAGCAAACCGGTGGAAGGGGGCAAGACCAGATCGCCGAGCGGGCGAACTGGTGACGGGATGTGTTATCAAAGGGCGGAAAGCGGTCTGTTGTGCCGCTTCCCCGTTGGGCGGTCGAGATGTACATTACGGATTCGAGGCCGTCCCCTTCACCAGATCCGGACCGAGCACCATGTCGCATTTCCCCGACATTGAAACGATTGTCTACGAGGGCCCTGGCAGCCGGAACGCTTTGGCTTTCCGGCATTACAACGCCGAGGAGGTCGTTGAGGGGAAAACGATGCGCGAGCATCTGCGGTTCAGTGTCTGTTACTGGCACACGTTCCGTGCCACCGGTGCTGATCCCTTCGGTTCGCCGACTTTGGAGCGTCCTTGGGACGACGGCAGCGAGTCGGTCGAGAACGCGATCGGGCGTGTCGAGGTGGCCTTCGAGTTCATCGAAAAGCTGGGTGCACCCTACTACTGTTTCCACGACCGTGACGTGTCTCCCGAGGGATCGTCATTGTCCGAGGCCAACGACAATCTGGATCGGGTCGCCGACGCCCTGTGGGACGCTCAGCAACGCACCGGCATCCAGTTGCTCTGGGGCACCGCCAATCTGTTCAGTCATCCTCGGTACCTGCACGGAGCGGCTACCAGTTGCAACGCCGACGTGTTTGCCTACGCGGCGGCTCAGGTCAAGAAGTGCATCGAGGTGACTCACCGGCTCGGCGGCAAGAACTACGTCTTCTGGGGCGGTCGCGAGGGGTACATGAACCTGTTCAACACTGACATGAAGCGTGAGTTGGATCACCTGGGTCGGTTCATGCACATGGCGGTCGAGCATGCCGATGCGATCGGTTTCGACGGCATGTTTCTGTTTGAACCCAAACCGAAGGAGCCGACCAAGCACCAGTACGACTTTGACGCGGCGGCGTGTCTGAACTTCATCCGTGCCTACGGACTCGAGGATCGGGTGAAGCTGAACATCGAAACCAACCATGCCACCTTGGCCGGTCACACGATGATGCACGAGTTGACCTACGCATCGCACCAGGGCTTTCTGGGCAGCATCGACGCCAACACGGGCGACCTGTTACTGGGTTGGGACACCGATCAGTTCCCGACCGACATCTACCTGACGACGCGTTGCATGCTGGTGATCCTGGCCCAGGGCGGGTTGGCTCCGGGCGGAGTCAACTTTGATGCGAAGGTGCGGCGTGAGAGTTTCGAGCCGGTCGACTTGTTTCATGCTCACATCGGGGGCATGGACGCGTTCGCTCGTGGGTTGAAGATCGCCGCGGCGATTCGCCAGGACGGCGTGCTTTCGGACTTTGTTGCCAACCGATACCGGAGTTACGACGGGGGGATTGGAGCGGGTATCGAGTTGGGTGAGGCGAGTTTCGCTTCGCTGGAGACCTACATGCTGGAAAAGGGCAACTCGGACGCCAACGAGAGTGGTCGGCAGGAGATGTTGGAGAACATCATCAACGACTTTATCTAGAGCTTGACCTTTGGGACTGGCTCGCCGCCGCAGGCGGGTGGCTGTCCCGGGGTGTGTGGTGTTGGGAAATAGCGGAAAGACCTGAGATTCCGACGAACGTTGGTCTTGGTTACGCGGTTATCAGGTAGTCCGAAAGGACAAACTCCGCGTCCTGCGGTGCCAGCGGAATGTTCCCCGCCATTTTTTCGTTGAGCACCGTCAGGGCAGCGGACTCTCACTCGGATCGAACCAACACGACCAGCCGGAAAATCTCTCCCGCGGCGGGCTTCGCGGGTCATCCACTGCGGGCCGCAGAGGGAGCCTCACCGATGAGCCAAGCTGCAAGCACTTCAGTGGCCGGTTCGTCCGGAATCGACGATCTCGAGCCGACGTCCGCGTCGGTTGTCCAACCGGATGACAGGTTGGATCGTTCGGTGATCCAGTCTCGTTGGCAGCACTCGCCGCGGATCGACGTTCATCACGAGCGTGGTTACCCGATTTTGGACTTGGGTTCCAAGGAGATCTGGGACGGTTCGGACTTGTGTCTACTCCGCGACACGCTGGTCGACTTGTGTCATGTCAGGTCGTGCGGAGCTGGTGGCGGAGTGGTTTGCCGGGTAGTGGGGATCGAGATGAAGTCGGTCAAGGGGATCCCGACGGGTTTCTTTGGGATGCTTCACGATCTGCACGTCGACCTGGCCGTCACCGTCCATCTCTTTTCTCCTCAGCCAAACGTCTGTGCGATGTTGTGGTTTCGGACGTTTTGCGAGTCGGACGGAACGGGTGGATTTCTGATGTTGCGGGATCCGAAGCCGAACGTCGTACCGGGTGCTCATCATTTCTGGGCGAGTTTGCGTGGCGACGACTTTGTCGAGGCGTCGCTGCCGGAGTTCTGTGCCGGTGGTTTGGAGTCGTCGCCGGGTCGGATTTAAGCCGATCGCGTCGAGTTCTCGAACCGTTGAGCAAGTGCCTCGCTTGCGAACCAAGCGGCCGACTTAGATAATGGCCTCTCCGAATCGAAAACCTGCACCGAGGCCAGATACATCACGATGGACAGTGCCAAGCTAAGTTTAGGGGGGCAGGAGTACGAGTTACCTGTCGTTTTGGGGACCGAGGGTGAGCGGGGCGTCGACATCAGTCGTTTCCGCGGTGAGTCCGGAGCGGTCACTCTCGATCCAGGTTACGGCAACACGGGCAGTTGCCAGAGCGGTATTTGCTTCATCAACGGTGAGGAAGGGATCCTGCGTTACCGCGGGTATCCGATCGAGCAGTTGGCCGAGCAGGCATCGTTTGCCGAGGTCAGTTACCTGTTGATTTACGGTGAGTTGCCGTCGGTGGCGCAGTTGCAGGAGTTCAGCGACGGGTTGACCTACCACAGCATGATCCACGAGGACATGAAGAAGTTCTTCGAGGGTTACCCAGCGTCTGCTCATCCGATGGCGGTGTTGTCGTCGATGATTTCCTCCTTGGCGACGTATTACCCCGAGTCGGAGGGGAACGGCGACGATGATTTGAACATCATCCGCATCCTGGCCAAGTCGAAGACGATGGCGGCCTGGTCGTACAAGAAGTCGATCGGTCAGCCGTTGGTGTATCCTCAGAACCGGCTCTCTTACTGTGCCGATTTCCTGAACATGATGTTTTCGGTACCGACCGAGGAGTACGAGGTTCCGAAGGTGGTCGAGGAAGCATTGAACGTGTTGTTCATTCTGCACGCCGATCACGAGCAGAACTGCAGCACGTCGACGGTGCGGATGGTGGCCAGCAGCCAAGCGAACATCTTCGCGTCGCTGTCGGCCGGCGTCGGTGCACTCTGGGGTCCACTGCATGGTGGAGCCAACCAGAAGGTACTCGAGATGCTCGAGATGATCCGTCAGGACGGATCGGACTACAAGAAGTACGTCGACATGGCCAAGGACAAGGACAACGATTTCCGGATGATGGGTTTTGGCCACCGGGTGTACAAGAATTTCGATCCGCGGGCGACGATTTTGCGAAAGGCGTGCGACGAGGTTTTGGAGCAACTGGGGATCGACGATCCGCTGCTGAACATTGCCAAGCAGTTGGAGGACGTGGCGTTGAACGACGAGTACTTTGTCGAGCGCAAGTTGTACCCGAACGTCGATTTCTACAGTGGCGTGTTGTACCGTGCGATGGGGATCCCGACGGACATGTTCACGGTGATGTTTGCCTTGGGCCGTCTGCCTGGCTGGATCGCACATTTCAAGGAACTGCGAGGCGACCCGACGAGCCGAATCAACCGTCCGCGTCAGATCTACACCGGTGCAACGGCTCGCGACTACACGCCAGTCGCCGAGCGTTAGCGGTCCCAGGGACTGGCTTCCCGCCCCTGGCGGGTGCCTGTCCCACGCCCACACCCCCGGCCAAGGGGCTCTCGATCGCACTCTGCCCGATCAGCTTGCAGGCGGTTTCCGGTTCTCCTAGAGTGGCATTTCTCCGAAGGGCAGGTAGCTCAGTTGGTAGAGCACAGGATTGAAAATCCTGGTGTCGGCGGTTCAATTCCGCCCCTGCCCACTTCGCTCTGACTCGCACCGTGCCGCAACCCGTGGCACGGTGCGAGTTTGTCATTTCCGGGCCTCGAGGCGTCCCGAGCGTCTGCGACGGGATGCGGCCCGATGCGGTGCTCTACTGCTGCGCGCAGCGGATTGAATGCTGCGGCCATCTCGAAGAGGTCATCTGTGACTGAGAGATAATGCCGTTCAGACACCTGCATCGAGTGTCCCAGCCACCGCCCTAGTACAGGCGATTCTCGTACGCGTCATTGATCGACTCGTCCAACTCCTCGGCTGTCTGGTCGGTGTCTGTCTGTTCGACGAGCATCGTCCCAAACGACGGCAGATCGTCCCGGGAAATTCGGTACGTCTCCTCCCACAGGCCTCCCCGCTTGACCGCCTTGCCGCATTGCAGGCAGGCCTTCTCGACAGTGACCAGCAAACCGGTAGGCGGAACCTGGCAGTTGATCGCGCACGCATCAAGTCGAGGGTCATCCTGGATCACCGTCGCCGATCCCGTCACACGCAACGTCTCCAGGACTCCCGGCACCAGGAACAACAGGGCCAAACGTGACCGTTCCGTCACGTTGGTCATGCTGTCCAGGCGGTTGTTGCCCCGCCTGTCGGGCAACAGAAGTGTTGAAGGATCAAGGACAACAACCCCACCGGGGGGATCACCGCGGGGAGACACGTCCAGGGAACCGTCATCGTTCAGCGTGGCAATGCAATAAAACGAAGACCGGGCTATCATCGCCCGGCAGTGTTCGTCGAGTGTCTCCATGAACTTCTGCTGCGACAGCAACGACGGGTCCGTATAGAACTCTCGCAACTCGTCAACAGTCTTGACCCGGTTACCTGGTTGGTTACTCATCTTCGCATTGTCCTTCTTGCAGCGGTTTCCAGTCGCCGTTGCATGCCTTCAGCAACTGCTCGTCACGCCCTCATCGTACCGAGAGTCGTCTCGCCTCGCTCATGACACGCATTCTTGCCTGGCTACTGCTGGCCGCATCTCCCCTGTCTGTCGTTGCTGGTCCCCCAGCGACCCGGCCCCGGATCGGGTTCCCTCGTCCGCGACGCAAAGTGATCGTCTACGGCTGGGAGTTGAACTTCCGCGAAATGGCCGATTTGCGGCGAAACTCCGCGGTGATGCAACGGCAACCATTTGATGGCATCATCTTCAGCCTGTTCCACAAGGGGAAAGGCCGTGACGAGGCGTTCATCCATTCGGCCCGTCTCACCGACGCCCAGATGGCTCCCGCGAGCAAGGAACTCTCGGCCATCCGCTGGACCACTTTCACCGACAACTTTCTGATGGTCAAAGCGGGCGAGAGATTCCTCGACAACGGCGATCCCGGCCGCATGGACTGGTTCGACGATCGGCAGTGGGCGACGATCTGCCACAACATCGGCGTGATGACCCGGGTCGCCGTCGCCGCCCGCTGCGTTGGGCTGGGGTTCGACCCCGAACCGTACCATTCCTCGGTCTGGAACTACGACCAGGCCGGCAGCCGCAAACCGCAACCGCGTCGCGACACGAAGACATTCGACGAGTACGTCGCGATGGTGCGACGACGAGGTGGCCAGTACATGCAGGCCATCCAAACGGAAATGCCTCGCGTGCGGATCTTCAACCTCTACCAGGCCATCCGGATTCCTCCCAGTGAGTTGGCCGAGACGATCTACTCGCTCTATCCGGCGTTCATCAACGGCCTGCTGGATGTCGCCGGCCCCGAGGTGAAACTCATCGACGGCAACGAGTACGGTTTCAGCCTGCTCACCCGTGGCGACTATACAAACGCCTACGTCAACGTGAAGGAACGTAAACTGGCGTTGATCGATCCCGCGAACCGCGACACCTACCGTCGCCAGGTCCAGGTCTCGGTCCCCATCTACCTCGACGACATCTTTGGCAGCCACAACAACCGTCGCTTGGTCGGGACCTACCTGGATCCCGGGGACAAACAGAAACTCTTCGAGCACAAGCTGTTCCACGCCCTGGATGCCGTCGACGAGTACGTCTGGATCTACGGCGAGCGACCCGCGTGGTTCAGCAGTGCCCCTCGCGTGCCGCGTTGGGCAACACAAAGCGTCAAGACGGTCAGGCAACGGGTCGATCGACTGAGACTCGAGGCTCGCCCGAAGAACACCCAACTGATCAAGCGAGTCCGCGAACGGATCGCGGTCCGTGACAAGGAACTGGCCGGTTTGAATGCGACCCAACGGATAACACCACGTCTCCCGGCCCAGCAGGCTACGATCCCACGACTGGCCGACGGTGTGTCCGCACCCACGATCGACGGAACACTCGATGACCCCGCCTGGAAACAGGCCACCCTGCTCAGGAACTTTCATCCGTTGCTGTACTTCATCCGTGATCAACGCGCGGTCGACACCACGTGCCGGGTCACTTGGGATGAGCGTTTCCTGTATCTCGGCTTCGAATGCCAAGAACCCCGGCTCGCCGAACTGGTCCAATCGGCCACCGATCGGCAACGCAACCGGAACACGCTGGTGATGTCGAAATCGGCAGCCGCCCAGTCATTCGTCCGCATCGATGTCCCACTGGAAGGCCCATCCGTCCGCATGACCCGCAAGCCGGGCACCGGAGGCTGGGCCACTGACAAGACCGTCGGACGCCAACTCTCGAAAGGCCACCGGATTTCCGAAAAAATGTGGACGGCCGAGTGGCGGGTGCCGTGGTCGGTACTTGGTGGCGCTCCCAAGCCCGGAGACACCCGACACGCCACGGTCACCCGCGTCCGCAGCCCCTGGGCCGAACACGACAGCTGGGCCCCCCAGATCGACCCCAACCTGATCGATGACAAGCTGTTGGGAACGTGGATCTTCGGCTCGCCCTAGACCGCCGGCCGTCGGACGTGTTGGCGTAACTGGTTTGGTGATGGTCGGTTAGCGACGAATCAGAAGCCGATGACACACCGATTGAAAATCCTGGTGTCGGCGGTTCAATTCCGCCCCTGCCCACTCCGCTCTGACTCGCATCGTGTCGCAACCCGTGGCATGGTGCGAGTTGCGCATTTAAGGGTCTGGAGGCGTCCTGAGCAGTTGCGACGGGATGCGGCCCGGTGCCGTGCCCTACTGCTGCGCTTTCTGGCCGCAACACCCTGGGGAACGAGGTGTTTGCCACACCCCCGATCTGTGGCAGCCGCGTTTATGCCCGCGTGGGGCACCTGTCTGCGGGAACTCGCCGGGAGGTGCTTTACTGCATCGGTGACAAGACGACCGCGTCGCGTCGTTAGTCGGTTTCCGTCGGTGGTGGGAACAGCGGGACCGATAGGAAACACTGGAATTCGTTGACGAAATCGACGGCGATGCAGGCGTGGACCCGTCCCTGCTTGTCATCGAAGACCACTCGATCGCCCACCGGATACAGGGGCTGATGCCACGTGCCGGGGTGCAGGTTGATTCCGGCTCGACCGTCACAATAGTAGGCCCGAAAGTCAGCGGGAGTCACGTCGTCTCCCGGCGGTGCCAGCAGGGCCACGAAGGCGTTTCCGTCGTGTGGAAAGAAGACCTGCCCTCCATCGGGGTGGTAGTTGGCTTCACTGACGAGAACACGCGAGGAGTTTTCGGGTTCGGCCGCTTCGGAGGCCATTGCGGGGTCGCCGAACCAGCCGGTGACGTAATACCCATCCACGGCGTGGTTGCGGCCCAGTACCAACTGGCCAGAGCGATACACCTCGAATTCTCCGGTGGTCACCCCGCCCTCGTTGCCAGTCCCTGCCACCACCGGCCGCCATCCCGGCTGGGGCCACGTCTCGATCTGGACCTCGGCCCCTGCGAACGAATCCTCCAGCGTGGCCAGGCCGGCCAGTGTTTCTTTCGTGGCTTGGACCAGCGGCACTTCGAACACAGAAATGCCGGGTTCGTTGATCGAAGGGATGCGATCAACCGGTGATGTCAGCGAGGGGGTGCGTGAATCCATGACCTGATCTCCTGTAGCCTGTCTATTCCAACAAAGAATCTGGTTTGATGATGGTCGGTTAGCGCCGAATCCGGGGCCG
This sequence comes from Planctomycetota bacterium, assembly GCA_963694825.1. Lineage (GTDB taxonomy): Bacteria > Planctomycetota > Planctomycetia > Planctomycetales > Planctomycetaceae > UBA8437. The sequence goes on along the minus strand of CAVOEV010000079.1, from coordinate 3,743 downwards.
ATGACACACCGATTGAAAATCCTGGTGTCGGCGGTTCGATTCCGCCCCTGCCCACTTGATGGCCGACGAACCCGGTGTCCGATCAGGAGGCCGGGTTCGTGGTGTCTTGGTCGGCCTGTTCAGCGTTGGGGTTGAAGATTCGGGTGGCTGGCAGGAATTCGCCGGCGGGGTTGTCGGAGGGGTCCTGGAGTTGGAACTCGGCTTCGACTTCGTCGATCCAGTGCCGGATCTCTGCCTCGTACTCACTGGTCACTCCGGCCTGTACCAACTCGCGTTGGAACTCGGCCACTCCGCCCGAATCCAGTTCGGCCTCCTCGGCCGACGGAAACCGGCTGAGTGGATCGGGATCAACCAAGCCGTGCAACAGTCTGAGCAACGGTTCGGTCACCGCAAACTCCTCGATCGGCAACGTCCCCGGCAACCAGTCGAACGCCGATCGCTTGGCTTCGAGCATTTCCTTGAAGTTCATTCCCGCGAACGGCTGCTCGCCGGACAACATTTCGATCAGCATGTAACCGGTACTCGCCAAGTCCGACGCCGGCGTTCCCGGTTTGCCTTCGAGCACTTCCGGCGCGGCATAGATCGGAGTGCACGGCTGCATTGCCGGGCGGTCTTCGAGTTCAAACGCTGCACCGATGTCGATGATCTTGACGTTGCCGCTTCGCTTGAGCATCACGTTGGAGGGCTTGATGTCGTTGTGGACAATCCCATGCCGGTGCATTGCCGCGAGTGCCGAGAGACATTCGCGGATCACCGACGCCGCCGTACCCGGCCGCAATCGTGGTTGCTGAGGACCCTGGGTGATGACCACCTGGTTGATCGACTGCCAACGTCGGTCGGTCACCTGCTCGCGGACATGTCCGTAGGCGTCGGGAGTCAACAGGCGGCGCAGGTCGTAACCGTCGATCCACTCCATCTCGAGCACATAGACCCCGTTGTCCGAGATCACGTTCTGGATGTCGACCAGGTGGTCCTGTTGGATGCGGGCCACTTTGGATGCCACCGTAGCCAGGCGGGCCATTTCGGCCAAGTATTCCGATTGCGACTGGAATCGGTCGGGCGAAAAGACCTTCAGCGCGACCGGGATCGTGAACCCGTCGACTCCACGTCGTTCGCTGAGATAGACGACGCCCTGGCCGCCGATCCCCAGGCATTCGAGAAACGGACGCGAGGCGTCCCAACCCACCACTCCGCCGCCAACCAGCGACCGGTAGTGTTTGCCCAGTTCGTCCAGGCTGTCTTCGGATCCCTTTGCCTCGGTCGTCATCTCTCTCGCCAACTCAACCCGCCCGCCCTGTACCACCACTCGTTTAATGGATGCACCACAGTCTCTCAAGAGCAGCGGCCGAGAGGACTGGCTGCGTGTCGGCTGGAGACTTTCGGGATGACAGGAGGCCAAGCCTGCGACTGGTGTTCAGCCGACCTGGTTTCTGAGCGATTCGAGCAATCCGACGGCGGCACCGATATCGGCCTTCTGTCTCTCGCGGTCGTTGGCGATTTCTCGTTCGATGGTCAGAGGGCCGTTGTAGCCGACTGTTTCGAGCACTTTGAGGTAGGTCATCATGCCGACGTCGCCTTCGCCGAGTGGCACTTCGGCACCCCAGTCGGTACCACGTCCTGCGACGGGTGCGTAGGTGGCGTCCTTGCAGTGGACGCTGCGGACCAGGTGACCGACCTTCAGCAGGGCGTCGATCGGGTGGTCGGTACCGTAGAGGATCAGGTTGGCCGGGTCGAAGTTGATGAACAGGTTGTCGCGCTCGACATCTGCAATGAAATCGAGCAGGTGTTCGGCCGATTCCTGGCCGGTCTCGAGATTCAACTGCTGGTCGTTGGCGGCGACGTGATCGAGCAGTTCGCGAGTGACAGCGATCAGGCTGGTGTAACTGTCGCAACTGCGATCTTCGGGGACGAATCCGATGTGCAGTGCGACGGTGTCACAGCCCAGCAGCGTGGTGAAGTCGCTGATCTCCTTCATTTCCTGCACACGAGCGGCTCGGGTTTCTTCGGGCACCAGCCCCACCGTGGCGGCCGTCGTGGCAATGTCGTCGTAGCTTTCGCCTTCGAATCCACCAAACACGGCTGTCACGGTGATGCCCGAATCGGCACAGCGACCAAGAAACTGGGTAGCCGCTTCCGCGTTACGGGTGTTCGGGTGAGGGGCATGGATCTGCACACTGGGGACGCCGAGTTCGGCGGCGACGTCCAGGTGGACGCCGAGACCCGCATCGATCGACGCGAAGACTCCGATCGGCCACTTCGACTGAGACGACTCGGAACCGGTGGGACTCGTGACATTCATCTGAAACACTCCGCACAGGATTGGTCGTGTTGTGTTTTGTTTGGCTCTGGTTCACTTCTGTATCTGGCTAGCCATGATAGCACCGCTGCCGGTTGGCTTGCCACCAGGCCTCATTTGCCGATGCAGAACTTCGAGAACACCTGGTCGAGTATGTCTTCGGTGTAGACGGTGCCCATGACCGAGCCGAGTTGATCGAGTGCTTCGCGAATCTCGACAGCCACCAGCAACTCGTCCTCGACCTCGGCCGCCGCGACCAATCGACTTTCGGTCCGTTCGAGTGCCTGCGAGGTCCGTGCTGCCGTGGATCCGACGACCGAAGACGGGCCGGTCGGGTCGACGCTGAGACGATTGACCAGGGCATCGCGGAGTTGAGACATCCCGTCGCCGGTGGTTGATGAGACGGCCAGTTCGGCGTCATCGAGCAGCTCGTTGTGGTCGGCCGTGGTGGCGAGATCCGAGCGGCAGAAGAGCACGAACATGGGTGTACCCTGGGCCTGGACTTCGAGTCGAGCTCGCCGATCGTTGAGCAGGTGGGTGCTTGGAGGGGTGTCTGCTGGGGGGGTCGAGAGGCACCAGAGGACGAGTTGTGCGTGTTGGAGTTGTTCGAGTCGTTGTTGTCGAGCGAGTTGGTTGATCGAGGCTGTGGGTTGGGCTGCGGTGTGGGCTGCGGTGTGGGCTGCGGTGTGGGCTGCGGTGGGTTCCCAGCCGGCGGTATCGAGCAGTTGGACATCGAGTCCATCGAGGGTCACGTTGGCGGTGACGACATCTCGGGTGGTTCCGGCTTTCGGCGAGGTGATGGCGGATTCGTTTTGGGTGAGTGAATTGAGGAGTGTACTTTTTCCGGCGTTGGGCAGTCCGGCGATGACGACCTGGTTTTGGCTAGGCGAGGTCATACGGGTGCGGGACTGGTGTTGGATTGAGGTGAGTGAGTGGATGAGTTGTTTGAGTCGTTGTTGTCTTTGGGGTCTTGAGACGAACTGGATGTCTTCATCGGCGAAGTCGAGTCCGGCTTCGAGGTCGGCGAGCAGGAGGACGAGTTGTTGTCGGAGTTGAGTGAGCGGTTCGGAGAGTCCTCCGGCGAGTTGTCGCAGCGCGATTGTCAGCCCGGCCGAGTCTTCGGCTTCGATGACACCGAGCACGGCTTCGGCCTGGACCAGGTCGATCCTGCCGGCGAGGAAGGCTCGCAGAGTGAATTCACCCCGGCGGGCTGCTCGGACGAGTGTCGTCTTGTGGTCGAGCAGTTCAGCGAGCAGTTGTTGGAGGACGGGTTCTGAGCCGACCGTGTGGATTTCGGCCGAGGGCTGTCCGGTGTAGCTGGCGGTGTTGGGCCAGAGGTGCAGGTCGACGGGCAGGTTGGCGGGTGGGGAACTGCCGGATCGCGGGTTGTTGCCGATTGGCCACGAGCCGGTGTATCGGCGGGCGGTGCTGGTATCGAGTGTTACGG
>CAVOEV010000078.1:0-18198 GCA_963694825.1 Planctomycetota bacterium | reverse complement strand
AAGAGAGCGTTTCATTCTAAGATTCCTCTCGAACAACGAGAAAAACGAGGGTGGGTCTGGTACCAATACGTGTGATTCTAGCAGGTTTTCCCCGCACGTTGACAGTCTGAACGGCGACGAACGAGACACACAATGATGGACTTTCCCGAAGTACGGTTCGACGGCACCCTAAGGCCCTCGCAGGCCGCGGTGATGGAGATCGCCGAGCAGCAGCTCCATCGCGGCGAGCGTCGGCTTCATATCGTCGCACCACCCGGATCGGGCAAGACCGTCCTGGGCCTGTATCTCTGGGCAATCCACGTCCGCTGTCCCGCAGTCGTGCTCTCGCCCAATTCCGCCATCCAGATGCAATGGGCCGCGCGGACCGACCTGTTCTCCACCGCCTCGGGTCGGCCCCTGATCGATTTTGCCAGCACTGACCCCAGGGAACCCTCGCTGTTCAACTCGCTCACCTACCAGTCGGTCACGCTGCCGCGACGCGGCGGCGACGATATCGACGAGGGAGCGATCCAGAACTGGATCGCCTACCTCATGGAAAAGGGGCAGGCCGAGTCTCCCGAGGCCGGGATGGCGTGGATCGAAGACCTCAAACAGCGAAACCCCGAATACCATGCCACCCGCCTGGCCCGGAACAAGAAGATCATCCGAGACGGGATTGCCCTGGGCGGCGACGCCATGCGGACACTGCACCGCTCCTCGCTCGAAACGCTCCAGAGGCTCAAGGACGCCAACGTCGGGATGGTGATCCTCGATGAATGCCACCACCTGATGGGACACTGGGGCCGTGTGCTGGCCGATGCCCAGGACCTGCTCGAAGGCCCCATCATTGTCGGGCTCACCGCCACCCCGCCCGACCTCGACGGCAAGATTCTCGAGGACGTCGAACGATACAACGCCTTCTTCGGTCCGGTCGACTTCCAGGTGCCGGTCCCGGCAGTCGTCAAAGACGGCTTCCTGGCTCCCTACCAGGACCTGGTCTACTTTGTCAGGCCGACCGACGACGAGTTCTCATACCTGGCAAACATCAACGACCAGTTGACCACCTTGATCGACGACCTCTGCGTCCAGCAGCCTCCCGGCGACGACAACATCCCCCGTGCCCTGCCACTGCCGGAGTGGCTGGCCGAGACGCTGGCGAAATTGAAGGCCGGATTCGTTCAACTCGAAACCTGGCACGAGTACGAGCGTCGCGATCCCGAGTTTGCCGACACGGCGAGGTTCTTTCTGCAGTCCACCGAGAGGCCGTTGCCCGCGGGTGTCCCCGAGATCGTCCTGCCGTTCGAATGGGAGACTCCACAGATTCCCACCGACCTGTCGATCCTGATCCCGGTGCTCGGACGCTACATTCGCAACGCCCTCCGCCGCAGCGAATCGGCGGCCGATCGAGAACTGGCCGAGCAGGCCATCAGGCGGTTGCGGATGTTCGGTGTGCAGGTCACCGAGACCTCGACCCAGATCTGTGCCTCACCGGCCGGCCGCATCATGGCCTACTCGAAGGCCAAGGCCCAGGCCGCCATCCCGATTCTCAATGCCGAATTCCAGGCCCTGGGTGATTCGATCCGTGCCGTCGTGATCGCCGACTACGAAAAGACCTCGGCGGTCAGCGAGGAAATCACTCACCTGCTCGACGAGGAATCCGGCGGAGCCATCCAGGCCTTTCGCCTGTTGCTCACCGACCCCAACACCGATCTGCTCGACCCGATTCTCGTGACCGGCTCGACAGTCCTTATCGACGACGACCTCGCCGAGTTCTTCCTGGAGAAGGCCAGCGAGTGGTTGGTCGCTGAAGATGCCGATGTCGAGTTGGAACTCACCTCACGGGACGGCGACTTCATGCAGGTCGCCGGCAAGGGCGGCGAATGGGGACCACGGCTCTACATCCGCCTGATCACCGCGCTGTTTCAGGAAGGGGTCACGCGATGCCTGGTCGGAACCCGCGGGCTGCTGGGAGAGGGCTGGGACGCCAACCGGATCAATGTCCTGATCGATCTCACCGCCGCCACCACCTCGATGACCGTCAATCAGCTCCGCGGCCGCTCAATTCGACTCGATCCCCAGTGGCCCGAGAAGCTGGCCGACAACTGGGATGTCGTCTGCCTGGCACCGGAACTCCGCAAGGGACTCGACGACTACAAGCGGTTTGCCAAGAAACACAACGCCACCTTTGGAGTCTGCGAGGATGGAGCCATCGAAAAGGGGCCTGGACATGTCCATGCCCTGTTTACCGAGTTGAACGCCGAGGAAATCGAGGACGCGGTCGGGACGCTCAATGAAGAAATGATCTCCAGGACCGACCAACGGGCCACCTCACGGGCCCTGTGGCGGATCGGCGAGCCCTTCCACCCCGAACCGATCACGGCACTCGAATACAAGATGGACAAGGGAGGCAGCAAGGGCTTTCCGCCGTTTTCTACCAAGGCCCAGGGCTGGACCAACGAATCACTCTCCGAAGCCATTGCCAGGGCCCTGATCCGATCCCTGGCCGAACTGAAACTCATTTCCCTGCCCGGCAACATCGACATCACGACTCACGCTCGTGCCGGTGGCTACACGCGACTGTTCCTCGACGATGCCGATGAACAGAGTTCCCAGATCTTCAGCACGGCACTCGGACAGATCATGGGGCCCCTGGTCAAACCCCGCTACGTGATTCCCCGCTTCGTCGACATCGCCAAGCACAACATTCTCTCGAAACTGCTCCCCCAGTTCGTCGGGAAGTTCTTTATCCGCTATGAACGCACCATGGCCATGCTGCACACGGTGCCCGACATCCTCGACGACCACAAGGACACCGTCGCGGTGTTCCAGAAGCACTGGAACGAGTACGTCAGCCCCGGCGAGGCCATCTACGCGCACCGGGACGACAGCCGTGAATTGATCCAGCAAGCCAAGCTCAATGCCCAGGTCCCGCGGACGGCGATCCGCACCAAGGAGGTCTTCCTGACATCCGACGCCCAGGGAAAAGCTCGACCCAGTACCGCCACACCGCAGCACTCGAAGGCCCGCCGCGCCAACGACTAGGCCGGCTTCACACCATCTCGCGGAAACACCCTGATGGAGTTCTCTCGCATCGGCCTGATCACCGACACACCGAGCGAGGGTGAGGGCGATCCGTTCGACACCCTGTGATCATCCATGCCGATCTCTGAGCCGCCTGGCCGCCTCGACCTCGTGACACAACTTCGTGTACACCTCGTCCAGGCTCACGTCCGCAGCTGAACCGGGTGCGAACCCGCAATCGGGATTGAGTGTCACCCGTGCCGGGTCGATGTGTTTCAGTGCCATCTCAACCCGCTCGACGATCTCGTCAGCCATATCAACCCGTCCCGGCTGGCAGCCAACGCATCCCAGCCCGATCTCAAAATCCTCTCGCAGTTCTCCGAACACCTCCATGTCGCCGGCCTGCGGTGCGGTAAATTCCATCGTCAGGTGATCAACCTTGAGCCGGTTGAGCGGCCCGATGATCGGTCCGTAACCACCCTCGTGCGCATGTTCGCCCCGGACACGGGCCCCGGCGCGGCGACACAGGTGAACCGCCAATCGCACCCCCTCGATGCCGTCGACCACCTGGTTGGTCATCTCCGCAGCAAAGTCCGCCGCCCGATCCGGGTTGTCGTATCCGGCACGAACCTCCGGATCAACAAACAGGCACAAGTGCGGATCATCGATCTGCACGATCGACACGCCCTCGTCCCGTAACAATTCAACTTCTCGCCGTAAGATAGGCACGCACGCCTCGACGAACGACTCCCGGGTCGGATACGCAGCCGCCGAGGCGACCGGATCCCACATCCGTTCTCCCAACAACGCAGGCGCGGGCAGTGTCGACTTGATGGCCCGGTCGGTCAACCGCTTCGTCCGAACCACCTCGGCTGCGATGTGGCCAGGCTGTCGAGGTGTCAGTTTTTCCGTGACCACCGTCCAGGGACGGCCGTCCGAAGCCGTACTCAATTCGAAACCGTCAGCCAACTCGGCAATCACACCGATGTAACTCTTTCGACCCCACTCCCCGTCGGTAATCACGTCCAATCCGGCAGCCTCCTGAAGGGCGATCACCGAACCGATGGCCGCATCCATCCAGCGGGCACGGTCCGAATCATCAATCGACGGATCGTCACTGATCAACCGACGGACCCAGGCCGGCCTCGGCATCGAACCCACGACCGATGTCGGAAACAATGGCATCGCAGGCATCTCGCGCAACTCCGTCATCAGGCAATCCCCTCGGATGTCCAACAGCCCCGGGCGTATTCGAAGTCCTGCTGAGTGTCGATCTCGATGTACTCACCCGCCGTGTCTGCATGCCGGAACTCGACACCCGCCTCGACCATCTCCTGCAACAGATGAATCCAGTAGGCCTTTTTGAACAGTCGAGCACCCCGAAACGCCCCACCTGCACACTTCTCGCGAGCCCGATGATACGCCTCTCGCAATACCCTCGCACCGTCGTCCCCGAATCGAGCCACACCGGTGAACTCGCCATACGCCTCACTCTCGGAAATCTCACGCTCGATCCGAATCACCAACCCGCTCTCGGCCAGCACCTTCTCGGCATCATCGGCCGGATGCTCGGTCCGCTCGGCATACCGCTCTCGCCAACCCGTGTCGACACCCAGCACACTCTCACCTTCCGTCTCAAGAATCCGCGAGACGAGATTCGAGGTGAACAGGCAGTCCGAGTAGCAGCAGACAAATGGCTCGTCCATCAGGTCCTCGGCATGAAACAGCGAGGCCAGGATGTTGTTGTTGGGCCAATCGTCGTTGTGGCGGAATTCGAATTCGGGATAAGCCGCCTGCACCACTTCGATCCGGTAGCCGCCGATGAAGACGATCTGTTCGATCCCGGCGTTCCCCAACGCCGCCACTGTCCAATCCAGGATCCTCTGGCCGCCAACTTCGGCAAAACACTTCGGCGCATCGGCCGTGGTCGGCATCAGCCTCGACCCGCGACCGGCCCCGATGATGATCGCACGCTTGGTCATCTACTCCCTCCCAACGAATACCATCACGCATGCCAATGTGGCCAGCCCCAACAGCACGCGTGGAACAACGATCAGCCAGGTCGATACGTCTGCAGACTCCGGCGGCACGACTAACAACGCGATCAACCCGGACAACGCCAGAACACCGGCCGCCAACGCCAACACTCTCTTGAACCGGCTCAACACCACTCCCGCCACTGCCAACCCAATGCCAGCCACCAGCCACAACCCTCCACCAGTCATTCCAATCATGACTCCAGCAATCACCAATGCCCCACAAGCCATCGACTTGGGTAGCCAGTTGGGTAACAACCCGACCTGCCGTGACGTGGTGTTCCAAAGCACTCCGGTGGTCAAGGCCGCTGCAAATGCCCAGCCGGCCCAGATGAAGATCGTCACCTGCCACGAGTCGTCCGAGCCGCTCGAGTAGATCCCGGTCACGACGTCACCGGTCGCCGCGCCCATGTAACCCATGAAATTCACGAAACCGGCCGCAGCAGCCGCAGTGCCGCGATGTGCCAGATCCGCCGGGGCCGTGCCCACCAATAAAACCTGCGGTCCGTAAATGCAGAACCCGATCACGGCCAACAACAATACCGTCCCAAGCGTCGAGACGCGTGAAACCGATTCGTACAACAACGTGCTGATCCCAAGTACCGTCAGCAGGATCGCAATCACCGGTGCCCGACGGCCGCCAAACAGACGGTCGGTCGCGATCCCGGCCAGAAACGAACCGGCCGCCGCTCCCACTGCAATCACGCAATACTTCAATCCCGCCTTACCAATCGTCGTCTGCTGCACATCCATCAGGTGCTTCAAACCCCAGTCCAGAAAACCGTATCGGCAGGCATTCAACAAACCCAGCGATAAACCCAATAACCACAATGTCGGATTGTAAAACGTCAAATACAACGTCTCGCGAACGCCCGGACGGTCGCCAACCCCACCCGATGAACCGCCCGATGTCTCCAGAATTCGACCCGCCTCGGGAGCCTCACGCAAACACACCAGCATGAAGACTCCCGATACAGCCAGCAGGATCGACGGCACAAACAACGCACCACGCCAACCAAAACGACCAGCCGACTCGCTGGCGATCAGGTAGGTCAGGCCCAGAGTGATCTGGTAACCAGTGCCGATCACCCCCAATGCCCAGCCGCGACGGGACATCGGAATCCAGTTACCCACCACACGCACGCACGGTGTCCAACCCAATGACTGGCAATAGCCATTGGCCGCCCAGATGAACAACAGGAAATAGAACCCCGTCGAAAGTCCAAAGGCGACGTTCAGCAGGGCCGAACAGAACATGCCGATCGAAAGCAGAATTCGCGGAGCAATCCGCTCGGACAACTGCCCGTTGACCAACTGGCCCACTCCGTAGGCAATCTTCAACGACGCCAGGATCCAGCCCACCTGCTCGGTGCTCAGACTCAAGCCGCCTTCTTCGACCGGCATGCTGAGAAACGGGACGGCGGCCGAAATATTCGTGCGGCAAAAGTAGAAGGCTCCGTAGACCAGCCAGATGACCCAGATCGTGCGATTCTCGCCCGGACCTGCCAAGTCGGAGTCTGAGGTGCGAGCGGATTGAGTGATCGACGTGGGCATCTGCGGTCCTGAATTCCTGACACGGCACAGAATGGCTCAATCGTGCGGGGGTTGCAATCAAGCTGCCCCGGCTCGGACCCGTAGCCCCAGCTCACCCTGTTCTTGAAGTTTCTCGCCACGACTCTCAGACTGGCCCCAACTCCCGACAACCGATCCGCCCGGGAGCAATCCATGGAGTCACACCAAGGTGAGTTCGCCAGGTCGAGGACTGGTCGGCTGGTTGCGTGGGCTGGAATCGTCGTACCCGGAATTGGCCCGCTTCATGCGATTCGGAGCCGTCGGGGCCAGCGGACTGATCGTCGACATCGCCACCACCACGCTCGCCGTCCAGGCCACTCACCCCGATATCGGCTTCGCAATCGGCATCGGTGTGGCGATGACCTGGAACTTCTTCTGGAACCGGCGGATCACCTTTTCGGACTCCGTTCCCGGACCGCTTTGGCGACAGTACCTGGGTTTTTGTGCCAGTTGCAGCCTGGGAGCGGCTGTCAATCTTGGCACACGCACGCTCTTGCGCCGCCTCGTGCCACTCTTCGCCACCAACATCGTGATGACGGTGCCCGTCGGAGTCGTCACCGGGATGATGTTCAATTACCTGCTGTGTCGTCGTTGGGTGTTTCGCAGTCCCGCTTCCGACCAAGCATCCGAGCCGCACGAACCGAGTACTCCACACCGCTGAACACGGTCACCGCGACAGCCGTCCACAACGTGATGTCGCGAAACGCGACCAGGCCGTCGAATCGCTCGCGAGTCGCCTCGTCCATCGACAACAGGCACAACGGCACCGCGACACACTGCAGAGCCATCTTAAGTTTCCCCGAGAAAGCCGCCGAAAAGTCCTGCCCCCGGGTTTCCAAGAAGCCACGCAGACTGGTGACAAACATCTCGCGAGCCAACACGACAACCACGATCCAGGGTGTCACCCCCGATGTCAGACCCGATCCCGCTTCGCCACCAACCGAAAGCAGGAAGACGAACGAACCGCAGATGATGATCTTGTCGGCGAATGGGTCCAGGATCCTGCCCAGCGGAGTCACCAGGCCATAACGGCGGGCGATGTAGCCGTCGAGAAAATCGGTGGCGGCGGCGATCACAAACAGCACCGTCGCCGTCTTCCACCACCCGTCCGCCTCGATCAATACGAACAACACAACCGCCATCAGCAAACGACTGATGGTGATCAGGTTCGGTGTGTTCAGCCAGTGGACTGGTCGAGCCGATTCGTCCGACACTCTCTTCTCTTCGCCCCAACGACGATCGCCCACGACGATCGAAACATGACTTGCCCCCCGGGCGACACTCCTATTCGAGTGCCGCGCCGGCCAGATCGTACCCCTGTCGCGACAGGATCTCAACGGGAACCAACTGGCCCACCGACAAACCCTCACCCGCAACCTCAACCACCCCGTCGATCTCAGGTGCATCCGCAAACGAACGCCCAGTCCAATTGCCGGGCGTCTCGGACTCGCAGTCAAGGATCACGTCAAGTTCATAGCCGACGACCGAATCGCCAAAGGCAAACGCGTGTCGCTGCTGAGTCGCCATCAATGCGTCACGCCGCGATTCCTTCGTCTCCTCGGGCAAATGACCCTCCAGCCGCACGGCCGGAGTATCCGGTTCAAACGAATAAGTGAACACGCCCATCCGCTGAAAATGACCCTCGTCGACAAACTCCCGCAACTCCTCGAACTGCTCGTCCGTTTCGCCCGGGAAACCGGTGATGAACGTGGTTCGTAAGACCAGGTTGTCCAAGCGGTCGCGAAGCGATTCGAGTAGCCGTTCGGTCGCCGCTCGGTCCACCCGTCGCTGCATTCGCTTCAGCACGGCGCTGTTGATGTGCTGGAGCGGCAAATCGAGATACGGCAAAATCCGGCTCGAATTCGCGATCACATCGATCAACTCGTCGTTGAAATGGACCGGGTAAAGGTACATCAAACGGATCCAGTCCAGACCATCGATCTGCTCGAGCTGCTCCAGCAACTGTGTCAACCGGACTTCGCCGTAAAGATCCAGGCCGTAGTAGGTGGTGTCCTGAGCCACCAGCACCAGCTCGCGGACCCCGTCACCAACCAACTCCTCCGCCTCCCGCACTACCTCCTCGATCGGCTTCGTGACATGCTTGCCTCGCATCTTCGGAATCGCACAAAAGGTGCAAGTCCGATCGCAACCCTCGGAAATCTTCAGGTAGGCAAAATGACGCGGCGTGATCCTCAGTCGGCCACGATCCTGCTGAGCAGTAATCGGTGCCGGACGGAACAACTCACGCTGCTCGCGTGCATGACCCACAAGGCGATCCGCCACGCGATGGATCTCGTCTCGACCAAATACCCCCACCACATGATCGATCTCGGGACGTTCCTCGAGCAGGCTGCCACCGACACGTTCGGGCAGGCACCCGGCAACGATCAGGCCGCCAGTCTGACCAGATCGCTTCAAGTCAATCATCTCGTCGATCACCGACCGCGACTCCGCTCGTGCACTCTCGATGAAACCGCACGTGTTGACAATCACGAAATCGGCGCCCGCCGGTTCGGGAACCAGCGTGTAGCCGTCCAACGCCAATGTCCCCAGCATCTTCTCGCTGTCGACAAGATTCTTGGGGCAACCCAGACTCACGAAGGCGTAACTCCCCTTCGACTCGCCAGTACTCGTCTCGGACACTTCGCTATCCTCCATTCGACAGACGGGCAATCTCCCACCCGGCTGACACATAAAAACACAACAATGCAGCACAGAATACCACTACTAGAATACGAGGTGGTTTGAGTCGAGTCGACTCGGACGGGCCTGGCGGAGTCTCGACACTGCGATATGCCGGCCACCACCAACTTCCACTCGAGTCCCGGAACTCGATTCGCGACCTCCAGAAAAATCCGATCGCTGACAACGACGCCACCACCGCCGGCAACAATACGTACCACGCCATCAAATCGTCACCCATCAACAACTCGGCACCCTCGCCTCCCTCGCCTCCGTCCTTCATCCCCAAACTCGCCTTGGCCAACACCGCCGCCCAACTGTTGACCAGGAAGTGGAGCAGGATTGGAGCGAGAATCGAGCGGGTGGCGAGGTAGATGACGTGCAAGAGTACTCCGAGTGGGAAGACCGAGATCTGATGAGCCGGATGCAGGTGGGCGACGGCAAACAGGAGTGAAGTCACAAAAATGCCCTGGACGACTCCACATCGAGCCACCAGGCCGCGGCCAATCACGCCCCGGAACACCAACTCCTCGCCAATCGCCGGTAAGACCGCCAGCACAATCACCAGCATCGGTAACGGCAAACTCTCGGCCAGACCCGACAGAATATTCACCTCCTGGACGCTCTCGACATCCGGCAACCCCGGCATCGCCTCCAACATCGATCGCCATACACGATTGGCCACCACGAACAACTGCCCACACGACAACGACACCGGAATCACCACCAGCACAATCGCCAATGCATGCGGCCAACTGAGCCTCTGGCGACCCAGTCGGTTCAGCAGACGCGACCAGGGACCCGACGTTGGGTCCGAAGGGATCGACAACCGCAATCCGACCGCCACCAACACCACCATCACGAACAGGAACTGGTCACCGCCCATCACCGCACCAATGTGCTCGGTGACAGCCAACTGCAACCGCTCGGGATTCTCAATCAACTCCCGATCACCACCACTTAGACCAACCAACATCAACGCGATCACCACAACCACGATCGCCGTTGCCACCAGGTGCACGCCAATCACACCCACCAACCAACCAAACGACTCGAAAACACCAGGCCCCGGGATCTTCGGCGGGACCTGAACCTGAACAGGGGCAGGATTGGGAACCACAACCGGCGGCTTCCCGGTATCCGCCTCGGATTTACCGTCCTCCAACCACACCGACTCCTCGGCTCGCGCACTCTCCTCGGGCCCGACACCATCGGCAACCGGCTCGTCGGGATACTCGTCGTGAGGGTCGCGGAACGGCATCACAAGGACGGTACCGGCAAGGAACAGGCAGAATCGCCAGCCGCGAGAAACAAGAAAATGTGCTCGCCCACGGACCGAGTCAACTATACTCGCCCAACCAGCACGCTGCGAAGGCAGCACAACCCGAATCACCCTCACACCCGGTCCGCCCCGAATTCTCCCGTTTCTACCATCGTCTTGACCACCGGAAAAAAACGGGGCTATAGTTACTTGGGCCGTGTGCCGCTTCCATCCAGCCATTCCTGCAGGGAAACCGACCGATGACCGGTCCCTCCCCACTCAACACATCCCGCTTCCTTCCAGCCAAGTTGGCCATGGCTGCCGTTCTGGGCACCGTCGGGCTGTCGGCTCATGTCATGGCCCGACAGCCCGCCGCCAAAGCGGCACCAGCCGCTGTGACCAAGTCGGCACCAGCGGTCGCCAAACCGCTGCGAGGGTTCAAGATCCGAGTCGCCTCGCAGGCGTCCGGTGAAGAACGCAACCAGCAAACCGATCTCTGGGTACTGGAAGTCCAGTTCAAGCCGCTGAGACTGATTACACTCAACCTGACCGATCCCAAGACCGGCAAGAAGACCAAGCAACTTGTCTGGTACCTGCTCTACCGAGCTGTCAATCGGCCACTGCCCACCAAGGGCGATCCCAATGGAGTCGATCCGCAGAACCCGTTCGACCCGTCGCCCGGCAAACCACTGTTCGCTCCAGAATTCACTCTCGTGGCCAACGACAACGACGGCCAAAAGATCTATTCGGACAACATCCTCCCCGAGGCCCAGGCCGCGATCGCCATCCGCGAGAGATTGCCTCAGCTGAAGAACGCGGTACAGGTTGTCGGACCGATCCCCGAAGTGACCCCCTACACGGCCAAGCAGGACAACGCTCCGATCTATGGCGTCGTAACCTGGTCCGGCGTCGATCCTCGGACCGACTTCGTCACCATCTACATCTCGGGATTCTCCAACGGCTACCGCTACGTTCGTGGCCCCGTCCCCTTCGGCAACCTCACCAAGGCACTCACCGATGGTCAAGTCCGGCGAGCCACAGCCGTTTGGAACGGCGACACCACGCAGAACTGGACCAACATCCACGACCTGCTCGAAACGTCCGAGACCAATCCGCTCAAGGAACAGGCGATCGAAGCGTCCAACTGGTTCTACGTGGTCAAACCCGATGCCAGTGGCCCGCCCGCCAACTCGACTCTCTGGCGCAAAACTCTCGTGCAACGCTACTGGCGCCCCGGTGATGCGATCGACCAGGACGAAACCGAGTTCTTCCTCAGAGGACCCAACGACGAGGTGTTCGCACCACGATGGATCTACCGTCCCGAAGCGCCACCCCAATCGGCCCGGCCCGCTCGGACGCAAACGACTACCAGCGCAGCCTCGCCAAAACCCGCACGCAACTGATAAGATAGCCGCTTAGCGGCAACACTCCAGCCGCTCGAGCTGGTCCCGGTGACCAGCCGATTTCAGACTCTAAGGCGACGGTCAGAGCGATGGCACACAAAAAGGGACAGGGTTCTGTTCGCAACGGACGCGATTCGAATGCCCAACGACGTGGGATCAAGAAGTATGGGGGCGAAGCCGTCAACGCCGGAAACATCCTGATCCGACAGTGCGGAACCAAGTGGCACCCCGGGCAAAACGTCGGGATGGGCAACGACTACACCCTGTTCTCACTCGTCGATGGCACCGTCTTCTTCGATCGTGGTGGACGACGTATCAACGTCGCAGCACCCGAATAACCCACCCCGCGGACCAGCCCCGCCGACTGTCAACCTGCGGTCGGTTTTGAGAGCACAGCGGCTGGAGTCGGATCCGGAGACCGAGACTCCTTCGACTCAACACGGTCACGATTGCGGGGGCGAGCGATCTCGAGCCGCAGGACCTGCTTCAGGAATGTCGGAGCCGTTCCCGGCTCGTCACCCGCATACAACTCGATGTCGTCGACCCGGAAACGACTCCGTTCGTTGACCAGCACGACCCGAGCCCCAAACTGGCGGTCGCCCAGTACAAGCTCCTCCCGGTCGTCCTCAATCGTACGCATCCGCGATACCCGCCGATCCAAAAACCGAGCGGCGCGATTCGCTTGAAGCGGCAGGCGGTCACCGACCTGGCTCCAGACCAACCGGTTGAAGTCCACTGACGAGTTCTGCGCCAGTTGCTTCGGATCGCTCGCAAGCAATGCCTTGTGGAACCCGAACACCGGAATCAGTCGCTCGAACTGTTTCTTGATCGAACCGGGAAGAGTGGTCGAGGGGACCAGAATGTCGTCGACCAGCAGGACTCCGTTCTGGTCGCGAAGCACACAGGTCAGGACCTTCGTCCCTTGGCTGACGGTGATCTCGGTGATAGCACCCTGAAACACCGTCCCGGACACCTTGGTCCGACCGGTCGAAAAAACCAGTCCCAGCAGATTCGGCAGCACTTCAGGCGTCAGTTGACGCCAGACACGGGTGTTGAAGTCAGTCGAAGAGTTGTGACGGATAGCCGCAAGGTCGTGTTGGCGGACCGCCGCCAAGAACAGTCTCAGCCTCGCATGAGCCGTGAAGACGGCCGAAAGTCGTCGTTCCTGTGAACTGCCAGAATCGACCAGGGTCACCTCGGACACTCGGAATCCTCGCGAAGATGCATCGCGTTCGCCAGACAATTCGCTGGCTGGATCGCTGGCCGGCTCGCGTTCCAACGAAATCCGAGCCAGGCCGTCGGGTTGTCGGATCACGATGTCACTGAACGTCTTCTGTAACCGAACCTCGGCTGTGGAATCGATGGCCAGTGATTTCGGGAGTTGGACTTGGCTGAGATCTGCGCGAGCCAGGCAGTTGGTGAAAAAACTGCTCGAGGCGTGTTGTTCGAGTTGTTTGCGATCGGCCTGGTTGAATGCATCGAGGAATCCGGCAGCTTGAGCGATGACCGACACCAACAGGCGAACCGATTCGGGCTGCCGCTTCGACGATCGAGCCGAAAAGACGATGTCGTCGACACGCCAGCCCGATGGCCCCAGTTTCCAAGCCAACACCGTTTCACCCTCGGGACCATCGTATCGCACATGGGCCGTGTCCCCTTCGAGACTCGCCTTAGGACGACTGCTGAACGTGCGTCCGTCGCGGACGGCGACACGAGTGGCCAGTTGCTCGAGATAGAGTGGTGGGATCCGGGCAAGCTTGCTGGACAGCTCGTCGGTGGTCGAATCCAATAACCGCTTGCGATCACCACTTTGCCACGCCAGTTGGAACTCGTTGACGCTCAACAACAAATCCATCAACTCGGTTGCCGATCGAGTCACCGTCCTGCCGCGTCGCGATTGCTTCAGTAGCACGTCGTCGACAAGCCACGCACCCAACGTCCCGTTTCTGGACAATTCGAACGTCAATGGAGTCGTGATTCCATCGTCGGATTCGTATTCGACCTTTACACGCCGACGACCCGACGAAATCTCCTCGACCTCCGTCACCGTCATCTCGCCCTCAGGCAACTCCAACAACTCCAACGCCTCGACAGCCGACTTGTCACGCAACGCCCGTCGACGAAACTCCGGCGTCGTCGCCTCTCGCAGGGCGGCGATGTCGCCGGCCTCGAACGCTCCAGTGAACCGCGTCACCGAACGGGTCTCCACCAGGTGCGAACAGCCCGTATTGGCCAAAACAACCCAACTGGTGGCCAACACCAGGCCGACCGCCCGGCACGCGTTGTTTCGTCGACTCATCCCTGCCGTCCTTGACGTCTCGAAAACACCGTACCTGGTACCTCACGCACGCACGACCGTCGAGCAAATAACACACATACACACACATCGTTCCAAAGCTCGAAATCGATGCTGATGTGCGCAGAACGATCGGCTGCAGCGACGCCTTATCCCGCATTCGGAGCGACGGGTCAAGAGCGGTCAGCGATCAGGATTCTGACCGGTCTTGCGACCACCCAATTGGCGAAATGCCGCCGAGGACAGACCGCGCACACTGGTGTCGATCACACGACCACGCGACGACGTCGAACGGGACTCACTCGGACGAAAAGCCGCTTGGCGGCGAGCCGCACCGAGACGATCGCCAAGAGTCTCACGCGGGGCAACAGCCGGGTACGAACGGTCCAGCCCTCTCCACGAGCCCGACCCGTGCCACCACGGATCACTCCACGATCGATACGGCAACAGACCAGTCGACGTGGGACCGATCCCGTATTGGCCATACCCGCCATACCCGCCATACCCGCCATACCCGCCATATGGGCCATATCCGCCATATGGGCTCAGAGGCGTCATCATGTATGCACCGTACGGACCAATCGGGACAATTCCGACCACAAACGGCACGGCAACCGTGTCGGTGATCGACATCGGGTATCCGTTGAGACCGGTGACGAATGCCGAGGAACTGACCAAGCTGCGGTGCGAACTCTGGTAGGCACTGAAACCAAAGTGACCCACAGGTCTCCCGTGACGAACCGACCAACCGGCCCGCAGACCCCCGGCCGACCATCCGCCAAACCCTCGTGCGCCTCCAGCAAACATCGGAATACCCATTCCTGACCCAAACCTCGCACCAAAACGCATTCGCCTCGATCTACCCAGACCGAATCCAAAACTGATGCCGGCCCGTTCGTAAAACCGACTGCTCACACCGTATTGACTCACACCACTGCTGATCATCTGAGCGTCAGCACGCGACACGACCGACGGCCACAACACCGCCAGCACTGCCAGGATCAGAATCCGACCACGCATGCACTCAACCTCTCGGCTCAAAACTCGCAAGACTCACGCTCAATCTACCCCCGCAAACCCATCTTCGGAAGCCGAAACGGCCACAGACGTCGAGGTCGCACAATGTCATCCTGAGCGAAGCAAAGGATCTCAACTGCCCAGTTCATGCATCGCTCAAGATTCCTCACTCCGTTTCTAATCACAGCATGCGAACACGCCATCTCGAGACTCACTCTCCCGAGCCAGGCTTCTCCAAGACCACTCCGCGTTTCTCGATCCTGGCAAACATCTCACGATACGCCTTCGTCCCATCGTCGTCCCACCACTCGGTCGACAACGGTGCGTCATAGCTGAAGGGAAGCAGTTTTCGGCGGTCCGGCCGCACCATGAAGATCGACTCGGACGGATCAGCAATGTTGTACATCCGCGTCCCGTTCCGGTACGCCGTCTTGATAATCCACTTGGCCTGAACCGGGAGCTCTTGCTTCTTCAGACGCTCGAGTTGTTCGCGATCGATCGAAACTCCCAGTCCGGGCTGTTCCGGGACGGGGACCATCCCGTTGGTGGGATCGACCGTCCGAGTGACGACGTCGTCTCGCCAGGTTTCTGCGTCGCAGTGAGTGTGCCAGGTGGCGGTCTTGAAGGCCGCATGCATATGGACGGTCATCGTCCGAGTGATCTCACCACCGACGTTCTGCAACATGAACGGAAGATCCAGTTCACCGAACAACCCCGCCTTGCGGATGGCAGTGCCAATCTTGGCATGACCCATCATGTACCCGTCAGCCGCACGGCGAACCACTTCGAATGTCGCACCGAGTGGCGAATGGTGATAGAGGATCGGAACTCGAACTCGGTTCCGCAACTCCCGGTAGGCTTCGATGTCCTTTTCCAGCTTGGGATCCTCGAAAGCACCACAGATCGGGTAGCGAGCCATCCGGATCAACAGGTCGGGAGTGTGATCGTCGGTGCCGCCCATGGTGAAATCGAACTGGACCTTGAATCCCGGTGGAGCCACCTTCTGCATGGCCTCGAGCTGGTCGAATACGTTTTCGAACGGCGAGAGATGGTACTTCAACCACGTGTAGCCTCGCCGCGAATACCGCCTGACAGCCTCGGCCATGTGGCTCGGATCAGCCGAGACGGTCCACGAACCGACCTTGACCCAGCGACGCTGCCGCTGGCCAAACAGACGGTGCACCGGCACGCCGGCGGCCTGGCCCATCAGGTCATACATCGCCGTCCCCAGCCCCAACGATGTCATGTCGCCAATATGATCGAACGGATTGGTGCCGATGTAGCCCTTGCGGACCGCGTCGGATTCCAATGCCCCACTCTCGCCCAACCCCACCAGACCGTTGTTCGTCTTCACCTCGTAGACAAATCGTTTCGACGGCCCGTAGAAGTGCTGTAATTCGTGGTAAATCCACTGGTGGTACCGAGGATGAATCTCGTGAGCCTCGATCGAGTCGACACGGATCGGACCTTCCGCCAAAGACTCGGCACGCCGCCGAGCGGCCAGAGCATGCCGGTAGGCCGGCAGCACAGCCCACGCAGCAGCAGCAGATCCGCCCACCGTCGCCAGGAACCGACGACGGTTCGTCGGCCCCGCTGCACGGCAGTCGAGTTGATCGAGAAACCGAGCCAACAGTGAGCGTTGCATGGTGCACATCCGTGAGACAGGGGCAGCAGGGCAGGGCGAACTCAGCATACCGCAGCCGATCGGCGAGTGCATCCGCGATGGTGGCTGGGATCCTCGCTCGGGTCGGCTGCTTGCGAGGCTTTTGCAGGGTCAGTAAAATGACCGGTTCCCCTCTGCGGGGCGACACATTCCCCATTCAGAAAGGGCGCTGTTGTGTCCCTGAAAAACCAACGACCGTCGATCGAAGAACTCGAGTCCAAGGCCCGAGTCCTGCGGCGGCATATTATCGAAATGACAACCGCCGCCGGCAACGGGCACCCCACCAGTAGCCTCTCGGCAACCGAAGTCGTCACCGCCATCTACTTCGGCGGGTTCCTGAACTACAGGGCCGACGAACCCGATTGGGCCGAACGAGATCGGTTCATCATGAGCAAGGGACACGCCGTGCCGGCACTGTATGCTGCGATGGCCGAAGCCGGCTACTTCCCAATCGAAGATCTCGCCACACTCAGAAAACTCGGCAGCCCGCTCGAAGGACACCCCAACGCCCGACGGCTCCCCGGCATCGAAGCCTCCACCGGGTCACTCGGTCAAGGACTCTCGATCGGACTCGGCCAGGCTCTCGGATGCCGCTCCAATGGCCACGATTCTCGGATCTTCGTTGTGCTCGGAGATGGCGAGATGGGAGAAGGCCAGGTCTGGGAAGCCATCGCCACCGCTCACAAGTACGCGGTCGGTAACCTGACGGCCATCATCGATCAGAACGGGTTCCAGCAAACCGGAGCCACCTCCGACGTCCTCGATCTCACACCCTTTGCACCCAAGATCGAATCGTTCGGCTGGCACGTCCAGACTATCCCTGGCAACGACATGGCTTCGGTCGTCGATGCTCTCGAGATGGCCGTCGGCATCACCGATCGACCGACCGCCATCGTCGCCGAAACGCAAAAAGGGTTCGGGATCCTCCCGATACTCGAAGAGATCGGGGACCTCAACTTCCACGGGCAGGCACTCTCGGCCGAATTCGCCGAAAAAGCACTCGCCCAACTGTAATCACTCCACACACAACGACTCACACAACGACTCACACAACGACTCACACAACGACTCACACAACGACTCACACAACGACTCACACAACGACTCACACAACGACTCACACAACGACTCACACAACGACTCACACAACGACTCACACACGACACGCTCCTGCAGATCCCCTACCTGACGGAACCGCGACGATGGCGATTGGAGACAGAAGCGGCCTGGCGCCCGGCGGAGCGACCCGCGATGCGTTTGGCCAGGCA
>CAVOEV010000077.1:0-18482 GCA_963694825.1 Planctomycetota bacterium | reverse complement strand
GAATAGGGATCGGCCTGCCAGGTGTCGTGTGGAGTGGGTGTCAGCCAATCGACGGAGTTGTCGTCGAGCAGTTGAATGGCATTCGAGGCGGTGGAACTGGCGGGTCGATGGTTGACGGCCACTGCGGGAGCGTGATCGCAGCGACCCAGGCACGAGACTTCGACGATTTCGAGATCCGGGTTGTTGCTGGCCAGTTGTTCGAGTTGGTGTTTGAGTTCTTCGCATCCGTGCATCCGGCAGACGACGTCACGGCAGACGGCGAGTTGCCTGGCGGGTGGCGGAGTGCGTCGGAAGTGGGAGTAGAAGCTGACGAGACCTTCGAGTCGATAATGCGGGACGGCGTGTCGTCGTGCGACATCTTCGAGTTGCCGATCGGCGAGGAATCCGTGCTGGTGTTGCAGTTCCAGCAGTTCTCGCAGCAGCTCCAACGTTATTCTCCCGCGACGGCCAGGTCGCCGTTGTTTGACTGGTCTAGTGTTTCTTGGCGCTCTTGGCCTGAGCGGATTTTCCAAGGCGGGGCTGGCAGTAATTCAATGCGAGCAGGACGTAGGTGGTCGAGAGGTTCGGGTCGCCTTCGTACCATCGGGGAGCCCGGTTGACCCAGCTGCCGTTTGGGCGTTGAAGTTTGGCGAGTTGGTCGAAGAGTTCGGACCGCCAGTCGTGGTGGACTCCGGCCGAATCCCTAACGCGGTCGAGATCGAGGACGGCGAGCGATTTGGCGAACGTGTGGTAGTAGTAATAGAGTCCTTGTTGTCCGAGTCCGGGGTTCAGTCGCACCGTGTAGTTGTTCTGAATCCAGCCGACCGCAGCCTGGATTCTCGGGTCATCACGATCGACTCCGGCATAGATCATGCTTTTGAGTCCGGCGTAGGTCATTGAACCGTAGGATCTGAGTCCTCCGTTGTCGGTGAGTCCGGCCTGCGAGGTGCCTCCGGCTGCGGGCGTGTAGTAGAAGCCCCCGTCCCCGACTTTTCCGGCGAACGGCGTGGTGTTGTGTTCGGATTCGAGGTTCTGGCACCGGTTGATGAACAGCAGCACATTTTTCATCGCCGGGTCATCCTGTTTGACTCCGGCTGCGATCAGCGCTTCCTGGAAGAACTGTGTGTTGGAGAGGTCGGGTCGTTTGTGTTTGCCGTATCCGGCTCCGCCGAAACCCGGGTCGGTGGTTTCGAGTCCTTCGCCTTTGTCCCACTGGAGGTTCTTGAGGAAGTTGCGGGCGTTGGTGATGTGAGCGGTGTAGCGTTTGCGTTGTGTGGCTGAGGCGGTCTTGGATGCGGCGTGCAACGCGAGCATCGCGATGCTGGTTTCGTAGTTCCGGTGGAGGGTCTTTTCGTGGTAGATGCCGCCATCTTTTCGGGCGAGTGATTCGAGGAACTTGAGGCTGCGTGCGACGACGGGGTCGTGTGCGTCGAGTCCGCTGTCGAGCAGTGCGGTGGTGGCCAGAGCGGTCAGCCCGGCGGCTTGGGGCGAGGTCCAACTGCCGTCGTCGTCCTGGGCGGACTTGAGAAAAGCGATTGCTTGCTGCCGTACCTGGGTCCAGCGTGCCTTGTTGGGGCCGACGGTCTTCTTGTCGGCTTCGGCAGCCAGCGTGCTGCCGGTCAGCAGCAGGGTGACGATCAGGAGTGTGTTGCGGTGCATGTTGTGAGTGTGCATCGAGAGGATTCTCTATGCGAGCATGTGAGGGAGCTAGTGGAGAGCATTCATGCTACCAGAAACCTGGTCGCGTGTGTGGTCGCGTGTGTGGTCGCGTGTGTGGTCGCGTGTGTGGTCGCGTGTGTTAGTGCCGATCGGCGAGGCGATTGGGGACCCAGGTACTTCCGTATTCCTTGAGATCTCGGAGTGTTTCGGCGGTGGGTGGTTGTTTGGTGTTGCTGTTGTGTCCGAGATCTTTTTGTCGTTTGACGACGAGTTTCGGTTCAGCGGGGTGTTGTTTCTTCCGGAGCATTTTCCACCAGGGTTGTCGTTTTAAGTGTGTGGTTGTGGGTCGTGATCTGAGCAGGAACATGAGCAGGCTGCTCACGAGGACGATGGTGGCGAGTCCGGCGAGATAGGGTTCGGGTTGTTCGGTCCCGACGACGATGACAAAGACGAGCGAGATTGTGCCGAGGACGACAACCACGGCGGTGGCCAGTGCGCTGACGGCCTCGCGTCCGAGTTCGTTACGTGGTGGCATGGCAGGGACCTTGCCCGGGATGCCGCTCGAGTGTCACCCAAAGACGCTCTCGACGACTCGTTGTATGGCGGGGATACGTTCGAGGTCGACAAAGATCACGGTCACCATCAGCACCAGCACGAAGGCGAGTCCACAATAGGTGGCTCCGATCAGCACGCGTTCACTGGGTCGTCGCCTGGTGATGGCTTCCCAGGTCAGGAAGACCATATGTCCGCCGTCGAGGACGGGGATGGGCAAGAAGTTGATGACAGCGAGATTGAAGCTGAGGAAGGCGAGGAACTGCAGCAGTCGGGACAGGCCCTGTTCGGCGAACGAATAGGCGACTCGGGCGATACCGATCGGCCCGGTGAGTTCGGTCACCGAGATGTCTCCGGTGAACAGGCTTCGCAGCGTCAACCAGATTCTCATCAAGGTCGTTTTGGTTTGTCCGGCTGCCATACCGAGTGCGGACACGAGGCCATCGGCTTGTCGGGTCTGGACCAGCGGGTAGTGTTCGGTGCCGCGGATCGGCAGGAACCAGTTGCGTTTTGGATTGCGAAGCGGCGTGACCTGCACGCTGCGTTGTTCGCCGTCGTCTCCGACAACTTCGATCACAACCGGGCTGTCATCGGCCCACTGCATTCTCCAGACGGCATGAGCCCAATTGGCTTTCGGGTCATCGAACTGATATTCGAGTTTCGCGGGTGCGGCATCGGGGTTGGTCTGTGTGGGCGTGATGGTGATGCGGCTGATTTGTTCTCCGGGCTCGAGTCCCGCCTTGTCGGCCGGGCTGTCGGGGACGACGGCCAGGATATTGACCGAACAGTGGAAGGCCATTCCGAGTGCGGGAACGGCGAGTGGTGCCTTGGGGTGTTCGGGCTGATCGAGCCAACCGGGCAGGTCGTTGGGGATGACCGAAAGCGAAACGGTTTTGGGTTCTCCGGTCGGCTGTTCGCGAATCACTTCGAGTCGGACATCCTGTCCGTGGAGTTGAGCGAAGAGATTGGGGAGTTCGAGCGGATTGGTGTCTTTGCCGATATCCTGTCCGTTGATGGTGAGCAGCTTGTCGCCGACTTCGAGTCCTGAGGCTTGAGCGGGCGAACCGTCCCGGATCGCGGCGATGCGTCCGATGTCCATCGACAGTCCGAGAGTCCGAAAGCGTCTGGCGGGCAGGGCGACGTCGATCAATTCCT
The DNA here is from genome assembly GCA_963694825.1 of Planctomycetota bacterium. Taxonomy (GTDB): domain Bacteria; phylum Planctomycetota; class Planctomycetia; order Planctomycetales; family Planctomycetaceae; genus UBA8437. The sequence goes on along the minus strand of CAVOEV010000077.1, from coordinate 15,137 downwards.
TATTGTCGTCTCGTTGGATCTGGTAGTTGAGTTGTCGATCGGCGTGTCGGGCGATGTAGTCGCGCATCTCGGCTACGCTGTCGATGGTCTTGCCGTCGATTTTCCGGAGCCGATCGTTGTTGGCGAGAGCGGGTTTCGAATCGGCTGCGGGCCAACCAGCGAGTCCGACGGTTTTGTCTCCGGCGAACAGCGTGTCTCGTTCGGCGTGCAACCCGATCCGTCGTCCGGTGCCTTTGCCGCGAGGGAGTACGTTCCAGGTCTTCTCGACGTCGTCTCGAGTTCCCTGGATTCTGAGCATATTGCCCGAGACGGCGGTTATTGACGGGGACCCTGCGAGCACGAACATCCGGGTCGTGCCGCTTTTGATCGACCAGTTGTTGGCTGTGTCGGCAACGGCGATTGCATCGTGGGGCAGTCGGATCTGCCGGCTGGCGAATTCGTCTCGAACTTCCTGCGAGACCGGGCCATTTTGGAGCATGTTGGCGAGCTTAGCTGGTGCATCGAAGAGGTGTCGATTGCTGGGCGAGAGTGCAACTTCGAGCATGATGTCATCGAAGGCGGCGATCGATTCACCATTGATCGACAGCACCCGGTCACCTCGGTCGATCCCCGCCTCCCAGGCCGGCAACCCGACCTCAACGTGGCCGACGACAGGTTGAGAGTTCTCGATACCGAGACCGAAGGCACAGGCGTAGAACAAGAGTCCGGTGATCAGGTTCATGATGACGCCGGCCGAGATGATGGCCATGCGTTGCGGGACGGACTTGGCCGAGTAACTATGCGGATTCTCGGCAATTTCGTCGCTCGAGAGTTGGCTGGGGTCGATGTCGTCCTGTCCGAGCATCTTGACGTAGCCACCGAAGGGGATGAGCGAGAGTGCGTACTCGGTTTCGCCTCGTTTGGTTCTCCATAGCACCGGTCCGAATCCGATGCTGAACCGTTCGACACAGACGTTGCACCATTTGGCGACGGCGAAGTGTCCGAGTTCGTGGAAGAAGATCACCAGTCCGATGCCGGCTGCGACATAGAGGATCGAGCCGACCGAGACGGCCAGCAGGTGGGCCAAGATCACCAAGATTGTGCCTCCGTCCGGGCCCGACGGTCCTGATTGAGCAGGTCGTCGAGAGTCGGGGATGTGTCAAAGTCGTGATTGTCCAGGATATCCTGACACAACCGGGGAATGTCGTTGAAATCGAGCCGTCCGTCAAGGAAGCGTTCGACGGCGACTTCGTTGGCGGCATTGAGCACTGCTCCGGCACTACCGCCTCGACGAGCCACTTCGAAGCCCAGTCGCAGTGCGGGGAAGGCGTCGAGGTTGGGGGGTTCGAAGTCGAGCGAGAAGGCGGTGTTGAAATCGAGCGGCGTGGTGGGCGAGGGGATCCGTTGAGGGTAGGTCAACGCGTACTGGATTGGCAGTTTCATGTCGGGTGGCGAGAGTTGTGCGATGACCGAGCCGTCGACGAATTCTACGAGCGAGTGAACGATCGACTGAGGATGCACGGCGATCTCGATTTGATCGACGTCGAGTCCAAACAGCCATCTCGCCTCGATCACCTCCAATGCCTTGTTCATCATCGTCGCGCTGTCGACGGTGATCTTGGGTCCCATTTGCCATGTGGGGTGAGCCAGAGCGGATTCGGGAGTGACCTGGGCCAGTTCTTCGGATGTGGAGCCGCGGAAGGGTCCGCCGCTTGAGGTCAATACGATTCGTCGGATTTCGCGAGGCTGTCCTGCCTGCATGGCCTGGAAGACAGCGCTGTGTTCGCTGTCGACGGGGATCACTTCGGCCCCGTGTGTCCGGGCCAGGTCCATCACCAGCGGACCGGCGACCACCAGGGTTTCCTTGTTGGCCACCGCCACCCGCTTGCCACTTTCCAGGGCGGCCCAGGTTCCGCGGAGGCCGGCGGCACCGACGATCCCGGTGACGACCACGTCGATGTCCGGGTCGGTCACCAGCTTGTGGATCCCCTCGTCGCCAAACAGCAGCTCGGTGTCCTGGCCGAAGGCGGTGTTGTCGATGTGTCCTTCGAGCGACGTGTCGCAGAGTACGGCGAAGCGGGGCGAGAAGCTGGTGGCCTGACGCGAGAGCAGTTCCCAGCTGCTGTTGGCCGAGATGCCGGCGAGGGTCATTTCCGACTGATGAGCGGCAATCACTTCGAGACAACTGGTCCCGATCGATCCGGTGGAACCGAGAACGGCGATGCGTTTCATGGGGCGGTGCCGACCCAGTGGGTCCAAGTGGGGATGTTTGGGAATAGAACTGTCGGGTGATGGAAAACGAGAGTGGTGAGTGGACCCGAGTCATTCTAGGGCGGCGATCAAGGAGGCGACAGTGGTTGTCTATTTTTGACGGATATCGTGTGGCGGGACGAAGGTTGACCCTTGCCATTCCTACAGTAAGGTGGCTTCGAAAAGGACGGTGAGATTTGATGAGCGATTCCGACCCCCAGACACCGTCACCTCCGTCACCATCCGGCGATCCGTCATCTGGCGATGAGGGTCGTGGTCAGTCGAAGGGATCTGGAGGTGGTCGGGGAGGCGGCCGCGAGCAGAAGCCGTCGAGCAATCTGTTCTGGTTCCTGATGATTGTCGGTGCGATTGCCGCGATTGTATTCAGTGTGTTCAACCAGGCCGGTTCGAGTGACGAGTTGACGTTCAGCGAGTTTGTCGGGGAGCTTGAGCGAACCGACGCGAACACGGGCGATCCGGTGGGTCGATTCAACCGGAGCAACGTGTACGAGTTAATCATTGGTGTCGACGCGATCCGATTCCAGGACAAGGCGAAGCCGGAGGACAAGCCAGATCCGTCGGACACGAAGTTTTTCGAGGTGCCATTTCTGAAGCCGGCCGAGAGTGACGTCGAGCGACTGACGGATGCATTGACGGCCGGGAAGATTGCCTACGGCTACGCGCGACCGCCGTCAGAGTGGCAGTCGTTGTTGATTTTCCTTTTGCCGATCGTCTTCCTGTTGTTCTTGTTCCTGATGTTGTTCCGTCGCATGGGTGGAGCGGGGACGGCGATGTCGTTCGGTAAGAGTCGCGGCCGGCTGTATGCTCAGGAGGAGATCGGTACGAGTTTCCAGCAGGCGGCGGGCATCGACGAAGCGGTTGAAGAGTTGCGTGAGGTGGTCGAGTTTCTCCGGAACCCTGGCAAGTACCAGGCCTTGGGCGGCCGGATTCCTCGAGGCGTCCTGCTGGTCGGCCCACCGGGCACGGGCAAGACGTTGCTGGCCAAGGCGGTAGCTGGTGAAGCGGGTGTTCCGTTCTACAGTCTGAGCGGTTCGGATTTTGTCGAGATGTTTGTCGGTGTGGGTGCCGCTCGGGTCCGCGATATGTTCCAGCAGGCTGCCGCCCGCTCACCGGCGATCATTTTCATCGACGAACTCGACGCGTTGGGCAAGGTGCGAGGCAGTGGGATGCCCGGCGGTCACGACGAGCGTGAGCAGACCTTGAACGCGTTGCTGGTCGAGATGGACGGGTTTTCGACCGAACAGAGTGTGATCGTAATGGGAGCGACCAATCGCCCCGAAACGCTCGACCCGGCGTTGTTGCGGCCTGGCCGATTCGATCGTCACGTATTGGTCGACCGACCGGACATCAAGGGTCGCGAGGCGATTCTCAAGGTGCATGCCGGCAAGATCAAGATGGACGACAGCGTCGATTTGGGCCGACTGGCCCGGATCACTCCGGGCTTTGTCGGTGCCGACCTGGCCAATCTGGTCAACGAGGCTGCGTTGCTGGCGGCACGAGGCGACAAGAAGCGGGTGACGATGGCGGAGTTCGAGGAGGGTGTCGAGCGGGTGATCGCGGGGCTGGAGAAGCAGAGTCGGATCATCCATGAGGACGAAAAGCTGCGAGTGGCCTACCACGAGTGCGGCCACGCACTGGTGGCCAGTGTGCTGCCCAACACCGATCCCGTGCACAAGATCTCGATCATCCCTCGCGGCTACGGTGCACTGGGTTACACGATGCATCGGCCCAATGACGAGAAGCAACTGGTGATGCAGTCGGAACTCGAGAACCAGATCTGCTGCCTGTTGGGCGGTATCGTGGCCGAGGAGATCGTGTACCAGGAGACGTCGACGGGTGCTCAGAACGATCTGCAGCGAGCCACCGACATTGCCCGGCGGATGGTCACGGACTTTGGCATGAGTCGCAAGATGGGTCGGGTGTTTTATGGCGAAAACAACGTCGGCCCGACATTCCAGGGGCCTCAGGCGTTTCGCAACGACAGGGTGCACAGTGCCGAGACGATCCGCGAGATCGAGACCGAGGTGAAGCGGATCATCGACGAGGCGTCGGTGACCGTTCGCGACGCATTGGGAGCTCGACGCGAAGTACTCGATCACCTGGCTCGTGACCTGGTCGAGGTCGAGGTGATGGATTCGGATCACCTGAAGCGGATTCTTGACGAGCACAACACCGGGCCTCAGATCAAGCCGGGCACGTTTGTCGCTCAGGATCCGACCGAGCAATCCCGGGTCGGTTCTGACACCGAGTCTGGACTCGAGGGCGGTGTGGTCGGGGCTTGAGGCAGGGGTGAAGCTGGGACAGGCAGCCCCGTGGTTCGCCTGGTGCGAGCCAGTCCGCTGGGTTAGCTGACGAGTTGTTGGAAGCGGCCGACGGCTTCTTCGACGTTGGCTCGGGTGTTGAAGGCACTGAGTCGGAAGTAGCCTTCTCCGGCGGCTCCGAATCCACTGCCGGGAGTGCCGACGAGGTGGGCCTGGTCGAGCAGGCGGTCGAAGAAGCTCCAGCTATTGCCGCCGCCGGGAGTCTTGAGCCAGACGTAGGGTGCATTGACGCCGCCGTAGACGGTGATGCCGACGTCTTCGAGTCCTTCGCGGAGCAGTCGAGCGTTTTCGAGATAAAAGCTGACGAGTTCCTGGACCTGCTGTCGTCCTTCGGTGCTGTAGGCTGCTTGGGCGGCACGTTGCACGGGGTACGAGACTCCGTTGAACTTGGTGCTCTGCCGTCGACTCCACAGCCGATGCACGTCGATCCGATCGCCCGTCGTGGTGGTGCCGGTCAATTCGTGTGGAATGACGGTACAGGCACAGCGGATACCGGTGAAGCCGGCGTTCTTACTGAAGCTGCGAAACTCGATCGCCACGTCCCGGGCTCCGTCGATTTCGTAGATCGAATGAGGAATATCGGGGTCGGTGATGTAGGCCTCGTAGGCTGCATCAAACAGGATGATCGTGTCGTGTTCTCGAGCGAACTCGACCCATGCGGTGAGTGTTTCGCGGGTGGCGACGGTGCCGGTGGGATTGTTGGGGTAGCAGAGATAGACGAGGTCGACGGGGCGATCGGGGAGAGGTGCGACGAAGTTGTTTTCGGCGGTGACGGGCAGGTAGACCAGTCCTTCGAACCGTCCATCATCGGTAGCCGGCCCGGTCCGTCCGGCCATGACGTTGGTATCGACGTAGACGGGGTAGACCGGATCGAGGACAGCGACGGTGTTCTGTGCCCCGAAGATGTCGAGAATATTGCCGGTGTCGCACTTGGAACCGTCGGAAACGAAGATTTCGTCGGCCGACACATCGACGCCACGCGAGCCGAACGCTTGGGTGGCGATGGTTTCGCGGAGGAATTCGTACCCTTGTTCGGGTCCATAGCCACGAAAGGTATCACGGTGTCCCATTTCGTCGACTGCGGCGTGCATGGCATCGACGATGGCCGGGGGTAGCGGCTCGGTGACGTCTCCGATTCCGAGTCGAATGACATTGGCCGACGGGTTGTCGTTGACGAACTGATCGACGCGTCGCGAGATTTCCGGGAAGAGGTATCCGGCCTTTAGCTTGAGGTAGTGGTCGTTGAGTTGGGCCATTGTGTGTGTCCTGGTGATTCGTCGCAGTCGAGCGACGGGTCTTCGGTTGTAGAGCGGCCTGGTTGGGGGTGCAACGCAGTCAGTCCGAGCTAGCCGTAGGTGTTGAAGGCCAAGACGATCCCGCCGATGGCGGCTGCGGCGGCGATTACGGCCAGTGAGATCTTGATCCAGCTGAAGGGCCGTTCGCCCTGGACTTCGCCGGTCTGAGCGTTGACGACCACCTGGTAGACCGTCTTCTTGTAGCGGTAGCTCAATAGCCACAATGGCAGCAACAGGTGTTTGTAGGTCAACGCGTCGTAGCGAGTGTCGACACTGTGAACTCGTTGCTGGTCGCCTCCGATGTCGTACCGAACGTCAGAGTCGATTTTTTCGACCATGCGTTCTCGGGCGATGCCGAAACCGGTTCCAAGTTCGATGTCGTAGGTGCGGGCCTGGAACCCGGCCAGGGCTTGCCGGGTGAAGGGGCGGCAGTGTTCGAGTTGCCAGGGATGGAGTTTGTCGACGATCTTGTGAGGGATTCCGTCGGTGGCACACACGAGCAGATCGTCGAAGAACCGTTGTACGAATCCCGAGACCGAGTACCAGTGAGTCTTGACGACTGTCCGAGTCTGGGTCTTTCCGTCGCTGTCGGTGTAGGTTTTGGTGTCGGTGTAGTTTTCGCCTCGCTCACCGCGGTAACTGCTGGAGGTCATCGCGTCGTAGGTCCAGAACGGCAGGTAGACTCCGGCGAATTTCCCTCGGCCTCCTTTTTGCTTGAAGTCGTTCGGAGCGAACCAGCGGGAGGAGACCCAGTCGGAGAGTCCGGTGGCGGCCTGTTGTTCTTCGACCTGAAATGGCAGCACCGCATCGACGGGCACTCGGTCGTTCTTGGACGTGTGAGCGTTTTCGAGTTGAATGGGTGAGCCGCAGTAGGCGCAGTCGCTGCTGGTCAGAGTTCCTTCGAAGACGACCGTCGCGCCACAATCGTCACAGCGGACTTCTCGAGTGTCCTGAGGAGTCGAGTCGTCCGAGTCGTCGAGGGATTCGTGTTTGGCTCGTCGATGGCCCTGTTGGCTGGCGAGCATCGCCTCGAGATCCTGTTCGCTGACGTGTGCGTCGTCATCGAACTCGAACGTCTTGACGTGATGGCATGCCGGGCAGCGGAGAGATTGCATTCCGATATGGAACTCGAGATCGGCTCCGCAGCTGTCGCAGGGGAACTTTCTGGCCTCGCCATCGCTGACAGTTTGGCCGAGGCGATCATCGGGCGTGGTGGGGGTCATGCCGTCCATGCGAGCAGTTTCGGGTGAAGAGCGTCGACGGAGGGCTGGCAACGTGGGGTTGCCAGGACGTGATCAGGCTGGCGGTGGTGGTGGGGGTGGTGGAGTGGAGAAGATGCCGGCGAGTTGCGGGACCTGTGCGGCGGGAGTCCAGGCGGCCATACCCTGGCTCCAGACGAGAGTTTCGGGTGTGATTTTATTGGAGAGTTGATCGACGGGAAATGGCCCGGTGGTGTTGCCTTCGACGGCGACATGGAACCCGACTGAGGGGGGCACGGGTGGTGGAGCGGCGGCGGCTCCTGGGGCGGCTCCGGTCATTTGCCTGCTCATCTGGCTGGCCATGGCGAGTCCCATTCCGAGCCCCATCCCATCGGCGGCGGTTCCGCCGCCGGGGTTGCTGGCGATTTCGGGCATGGCATTGGCCAGTTGGTATTGTTGGTACTGTTGCATATTCCCGATGGCCCCCATGGCGGCTCTGGAGTCGATCGCCTTTTCGACTTGCTCGGGGAACGAGACATTGACGACCATCAGCTGGGTGATTTCCAGCCCGAACTCGTCATCGATCTTTTCGCAGACGCGAGCCCGAGTCCCTTCGGCGACTTCCGAGTAGTTGGCGGCGAGGTCGAAGACGGCGATATTCGACTCGGCGACATGTTCGCTGAAGGACTGAACGATCAGGCTGCGGAGCAGGGTGTCGACGGCCGAGAAGTCGAACTGTTCCTGGGACCCGGCCATTTCTTCGAGCAGCGGTTTGGGGTCGATGACTTTCAGGGTGTAGCTGCCGAAGGCACGAATGCGGATCGTGCCAAAGTCGGGGTCTCTCAGCGGAATCGGGTTGGGTGTGCCCCATTTGAGATCGGTGGCCTGTCGGGTGGCGACAAAGAAGACGTCACATTTGAAGGGGCTTTGGAAGCCGTGTTTCCAGCCCATCAGTGTGCTGAGGACAGGGATATTGTTGGTGTCGAGTTCGTAGCGGCCGGGGTCGAGGACATCGGCCACCAGTCCTTCGTGGACGAAGATGGCCTGCTGACCGGGTCGGACGATCAGTTGTGCTCCGTTCTTGATTTCGTTGTTGTATCGAGGAAATTTCCAGACGAGCAAGTGCGGCTCCTGGTTGCTCCACTCGATGACATCGATCAGTTCGCCTCGGAGCTTGTCAAAGAAACCCATGCTGGTCCTCTTGATGGTGGTCGCGTTTGGGTTGGTGCTTTGCGGGATTGTAGTCCTGCGTGGTGTGGTCGTTCAACAATGCGGCATTGCGAAACGTTGGTCTGCAGGTGTTCTGGCTGAGTGTTGTTCGTTGGTGAGCGGAGAGTCTCGTGTGATGATCGAGGGTGGTGGTGTTGAGTTGAAGCGATGTTGACGGTTGGAAGTCGGCTGAACTAGATTCTCGCGCCGCAGTTCGAGGCTGTCTTGGTCGGCGGTCTTCCCATGATGCGATGATGCGCGAGGAATGCGAGATGGATGGACAAGTTGAGCGAGCCGACGAGTTGGTCGGTCAAGCCGAATCGGTTGCCGAGTCATCAGACGTTGGTGAGCCGGGTGTGTTGGCAGTGGAATCATCCATTTCGGTACTCTCGCGTTTCTCGAAATCTCCTCGCCTGGTCCTGACCGTAGCTGGCACGTTGGTGGTCGGATTGATTGCAGCGATGGTGTGGCAGGCTCGGACTCCATCCGAGGGTGTCGCTCAGGTCCGGCGTGCTCCGGTGGCCGCTGCGACCGGAACTGCTCGGGTCCAGCCGCTCCGCAAGTCTCAGAACATGGCTCGGATCGCGACCAGCGGCGGCCGGATCAACTTCATTGGCCGTGACGAGTTGGCGCGGGAGTGCATTGCGAGGATCGGTGCCGAGGTACTCGACGAGTTGATCAACCGAAAGGTGATCGAGTTGGAGTGCACTCGATTGGGGATCACGGTAAGTGATGCGGAGGTGAAGCAGGAGGTGGTTCGGCTGTGCAAGGAGACCGGCATGGAGCCGTCTCAGTGGTACCAGATCCTGAAGGCTCGTCACAACATCACCGCAGACCAGTACCATCGGACCCGGATCTGGCCAGCGATGGCGATGAAGAAACTGGTCGGGGCATCGATTTCGATCACCGAGGCGGATTTGAAGACAGCTTACGAGCATCATTTTGGCTCGCGGGTCAAAGTGCGGTTGATCGTGTACGAGAACATCCGCCGAGCCAACGAGGCTTGGAACGTGTTACAGAAGGCTCCAGAGGAATTCGAGCGGATTGCGAAGCGAGATTCGATCGAGCCGAACAGTCGTTCGTTGGGTGGATTGATTCCACCGATCCGTCGTCATCACGAGTCGCCGAAGCTCGAGCAGGCGGCATTCAAGCTACGAGCGGGTGAGATTTCGGCGATCATCCAGTACGGCCCGCCGACTCAGTCGCGGTACGGGATCCTGAAGTGCGAGGGTCACACGAAGCCCGAGTTTGTGATGAAGGATGTGCGAGACTACCTGGTCAAGATGGTGACCGACCAGAAGTCCCAGGCCGAGATGGCTCAGCATCTGCTGTCGATCAAGGGTCGGACTCGAGTGGACAATTACCTGATGAACATCACGACCGGTTCGACGAGGTCACCTGCCCGGAAGGCGAGTTTCACTCGGCCATCGACTACCAAGCCCGCCTCGGCAGTTCGCCCGACCTCCGCCACGGTGCCTCGAAGGTCGTCCCGTGGTACACCGTCTCGAACGGTCCCACCCAAGGGTCGTTGAGATCCGAGTGGACGATACTGGATTTGAACCAGTGACTTCCACGATGTCAACGTGGCGCTCTAACCGGGCTGAGCTAATCGTCCTCGATCCGCAAAGCTAGCGTCTGTTGCGCCGAGTCGTCAAGCAGGCCGGCCGGTTGGTACGGTGCGCTCCGGGCCTCTGTTGACGCTTCATGGCCAACTCCTTTACATGGACCCGCTGTTCCCAACCATCGACCGGCGCGTCGGCCATTCGTAGCGGCCGGGTGTATTTCGGACGACGCCGAAAGAAGTCGAAAGAAGAGAGTCGAGGCGACGATGATCACGGTACAACTTCCCGACGGCACTTTGCAGGAGCACTCGGACGAGGCGAGTGCATTGGATGTCGCGACGGGGATCGGCGAGCGATTGGCGATGGCGACGATGGCCGCCGAGATTGACGGAACGGTAGTCGACGCAATGCGGCCACTGAGGCAGTTGAGCGAAGCCGATCCGATCCCATTGAGGCTGCTGACGACTCGCGACTCCGAGGCATTGGGCGTGATGCGTCACAGTTGCGCTCACCTGATGGCTCGAGCGGTGATGCGGCTGTATTCCGGAGTCGGGCTGGCATTTGGTCCGACGATCGACAACGGCTATTACTACGATTTCGAGTTGGACGAGCCGATCAGCGAGGAGGATTTCGAGCGGATCGAGCTAGAGATGCGTTCGTTGATCAAGGAGGCCGAGCCATTCGAGCGGTTTGAGTTGGGTCGTGACGAGGCGAAGTCGTTGTGTGGCGAGTTGGGTCAGCAGCTCAAGGTCGAGCACATCGAGACGGGTTTGGCGGAGCATTCGGAGCTGAGTTTTTATCGTCAGGGCGAGTTTGTCGATCTGTGCCGCGGTCCTCACATCCCCGACGCCGGCCGGATCAAGGCGTTCAAGTTGTTGAGCGTGGCGGGTTCGCACTGGAAGGGCGACGCCAGCAACGGGCGTCGCCTGCAGAGGCTCTACGGTACGGCGTGGTTCAGCAAGAAGGACCAGACGGCGTATCTCGAGCGGGTCGAAGAGGCCAAGCGACGGAATCATCGAGTGTTAGGCAAGCAGTTGGGGTTGTTTTCGATCACGCCCGAGGTGGGTCAGGGTTTGTGCCTGTGGATGCCCAAGGGGGCTCGGGTTCGCAGTCGGCTCGAGGACTTCATCAAGGGCGAGTTGTTGTCGCGAGGTTACGACCCGGTCTACACGCCACATATCGGCCGCGTCGAGTTGTACGAGACGAGCGGCCACTTCCCGTACTACCGCGATTCTCAGTTTGCTCCACTGTTCACTCACGACGCCGGCCAGATGGTCGATGCCTGGATCACTCGATTGGAGTCCGGTTCTTTGGCTGACCAGGACGAGCGAGCGCTCAGTGATGCGGCGTCGGTGCTGGGATGTGACACGTCGAGTTATCCGGTGACGGGGACAATCGACGAGCGTGTGGCGTTTTTGCGTCACTGGGAGCGGACTCAGGAGCGGTTTTTGTTGAAGCCGATGAACTGTCCTCACCATGTGCAGATCTACAAGTCGCAGCCTCGAAGTTACCGCGAGTTGCCGGTCCGGCTGGCCGAGTTTGGTACGGTGTACCGTTACGAGCAGTCTGGCGAACTGAACGGGATGCTTCGCGTCCGCGGTCTGACTCAGGATGACGCTCACCAGTTTTGCACTTCGGACCAGGTCGAACAGGAGTTCCGTGAGACTCTGGATCTGGTCAAGTTCGTACTCACGGCCGTCGGTTTGGACAATTACCGCGTGCAGTTGTCGCTCCGTGAAGCGGGCAGTGACAAGTACGTGGGGAGCGACGAGAACTGGGATCGAGCCGAATCGAGTTTGCGGAATGTGTTGGAGGAGACGGGTCTGGACTACGAGGCGTGTGCGGGGGAGGCGGCGTTTTACGGGCCCAAGGCCGACTTCATGGTCAGCGACTGCATTGGCCGCGAGTGGCAATTGGGGACGGTGCAGTTGGACTACAATTTGCCGGAGCGTTTCGATCTGGAGTATGTCGGTTCGGACAATCGCCCGCACCGTCCGGTGATGATCCATCGGGCTCCGTTTGGTTCGATGGAGCGATTCGTAGGCATGTTGATCGAGCATTTTGCTGGAGCGTTTCCGTTGTGGTTGGCTCCAGAGCAGGTGCGGGTGTTGCCGATCAGCGATGACCGTCACGCCGAGTACGCGGTCGAGGTGACTCGACGGTTGCAGGCGGCGGGTTTGCGGGCGACGACGGACCTGCGGAGTGCCAAGGTGCAGTCGAAGATCCGTGACGCTCAGTTGGAGTTGATCCCCTACATGGCGGTTGTTGGAGATAACGAGTCGGCCGAGGATTCGATGGCTCTCAGGGACCGCATCGACGGCGATTTGGGGATGATGAAGGTCGAAGCTGCGGTGGCGAAGCTGCTCGAGGAGGCCAATTCGCGGCAGGTTCGCCAGGTGGTCAAGAACGACTTCGCTGGCCTGGAGGGCGAGGTGGCGTCCGAGAACGAGTACTAGCCGCCGGTGGCTGGTTCTTGGCAATTCCAGCAGACGGCGAAGCCGGCATCGACTTCGCTGTTGCAGTGCGAGCAGGTCCACGGTGAGTTCTGTTCACCGCCGGCGTCTTCGGCCAGCAGGTCACGAACTCGTTGCAGGTCGTCGCTGGCGACTTCCAGCTTGATGCCACCCAGCAGGGTTCCGACTTGGAAGAGTTGGCCGGAGGCCAGTTCTCCCTGCAACCAGCAGCGGATTCCGGCCTGCTCGAGTCGGCCTCGAACGATCGACGCTTCGACGATTGTCGGGTAGGCGCCGACTGTTTCCAGGGTCAGGTCATTGGCCGGTCGGTCCCCGTCGTTCATTCGCCGTTCTCCTCGGGTTCGACTTCAGCGAGTGCCAGCTCGCGTGTAGCGAACAGAGGCCAGAGCCGTCCGACCTGGATGCAGTTGAGCACTTCCTTGACTTCATCATTGGCACAGCAGAAGACTCCCTTGCCGCCCAGTTGCCGCGACTTGGTGAGTACTCGCAGCAATGAGCTGATGATGATCGAGTCGATGTATGTGACGGCGCCCAAGTCGATCAGGACGTTGTCGAGGCCGGGTTCGTCGATGATTCGAAACAGCTCATTGGATTCCAGGTGCACGTCGGTGTACTGGAAGTTCATCGTAGCGCCCTGTGGCACGATGACGAGAGTGTGTGGAAGCCGTGCGATCTTGAAGACCTTGCTCGGATCGGGCATGTCGGGTGGCTCGGATCTGGCTATCGATGTTTCGACAACGACTGCTGCAGCCTGCAGTGTATGACCGCAACGGGTCTACCGGACCAGATTGGTTCTGGTCGGCGAGTGCCCAAGAGAGGACTCGAACCTCCACGTCCATTACGGACACTAGGTCCTGAACCTAGCGCGTCTGCCAATTCCGCCACTTGGGCCAGTGCGGAATCAAGAATACGCATTGTTCGGGGTCTTGGCAAGCTGCCGGTTTGTGGTCGGCGGTTATCGTTTCTGCAGCAGGACGTTGACGCCCTTCTTGTTCGAAAGTGCGATGTCGGCCAGCCCGTCGCCGTCGACATCGGTCACCAGGAACTGCGTTCCCACCCCGGTCCCCAGCCCCGCGGGAATCTTGTGCGACACGAACTTCGGGGCCTTCCCCGCCCGCTTTTGCACTTCGTACCAGGTCATTCGGACCGGGTCGCGGCCACCGGGGTCACTACCGTTGTGAGCAAAGAACCTCTTGCCGGTGACCAGATCGCGGGTGCCGTTACCGGTGATGTCGACCCATTCCATCGCATGAGTCTGCGAGTTGTTCTCTTCGATCAGGTGATATCGAAACTTCGGCCGCAAGTTGCCTGTGATATTCTCGAACCACCAGACTCCAAACGCATGAGCCGAACTCATCACCAGGTCATTGTCACCGTCGAGGTCGAAGTCGTCGACGTAGATATTGGCCGCCTTGAGCGGAGCACTGGCGGCGTCCTTGGCCAAGTGCAGTGGGTGGAATTCCCAGGCCGTCTCAGTCGGCCTGGCCGGAGCTTCCCACCAGCCGTGCGGGATCACCACATCCGCCCGTCCGTCTCGGTTGATGTCTCCGATGCCCAGGCCGTGGTAGTACTTGAAGGTTCCGTTCTTCATCGGGTCGCCTTTGCGGCTGATGGCCCGGAAGGGCCAGAGTCCTGCAGGCGGCGTGGAATTGGGCAGGCTGACAAACCCCATCTGACTTTGTGGCTGCGACCCAAAGATCATCTCGGGCCGCCCGTCGCCGTCGAGGTCTTCGAACTCGGGCGACTCATTACAAATACTGCTCCAGACAACGTGTTGTTTCCAGTGCCCGCCCCGGCGGCCGGGGTTCTGGTACCAGTGAAACGGTTCGCCGGGGAAGCCGATGTAAAAGACATCCTGCCAGCCGTCGCGGTCGATGTCCCAACCGAACATGGCAAAGCAGTTGCTGTATCCCTTGCCGGCGACAAAGTCGCCCGGCTTGCGGATTTCGTGAACGGTCCATTTCGGCCCCGCGTACCAGACGTCTCCGGCGATCACATCGTTGAATCCATCGCGATTCACATCAAAGACGGCCACACCTTCGGCTCGAAACCTCTCGTCCAACTTCAGTCTCTGCCAACTCACCGCCCGGGCATCGACGGCGGCGGAATCTTCGAGCACTCGGACACGGTGGTTCGAGCTGTCTCCGATATAGACTCGGGACTTGGCATCGACGTGGATACCGTGGGGTCGTCCGAGTCGGCAGGTGGCGGGTTTGCCATCGGGTCCATCGGCGGTTTTGCCATTACCGACGAGTGTGTGGATGGTGCCGGTCGTTTTGCGGATGACTCGGATCGTGTGGCTTTCGGTATCGGCGAGGTAGATGTCACCGCCGGGTCCGACGGCGATGCCCTTGGGACCGCTGAGCCTGGCCAGTTTTGCGTCACCATCGTCGCCGCTGTAGCCTTTTTCTCCGGTACCGGCGATGTGGTGCAGTGTCGCCGCTGCGAGGTCGATGCGGTAGACGGAATTGCCTTCTCGAAGTGCCAGCACCAGTTGTCGGTTTCCGGCAAAGTCGAGTGCTCGCGGTCCGTTGAGTGGTGTTCCCGAAAGCGGTGCCCCATCAGGTGTCGGCAGTTTTTGTCCGGTGCCGGCGAGGGTCGAGATGCGGCCGGTTTTGAGGTCGACTTTGCGGATGCGGTGGTTGCCGATGTCACAGATGTAGAGTTGGCCGTGGTCGTCGAGTGCGATGGAGTGCGGCCCTTTGAGTCGTGCGGATGTGGCCGGTCCGCCGTCGCCGCTGAAGCCGGGTTGTCCGATGCCGGCGACGGTTGAAATGGTGTGAGTTCTGGCATCGACGCGGCGGACGACGTGGTTCTTCATTTCGAC